>DAINSQ010000082.1:0-21693 GCA_036741235.1 Saprospiraceae bacterium
ATCCTGTCCGGATAATCCGTAATAATCCCGTCTACTCCCCATTTCATCAACTCTTCCATCTCCGGGGTTGTATTCACAGTCCAGGGAATGATGCGCATGCCCAGCTCGTGAACCGTCTTTACGGTTTCGGCGGTGATCAATCCGTAGTGTGGACTGTAGATCTGAGGCGTAAAACCTAGTTTTTCAATGTTTGATTTTACTCCGTCGTAATTTTCCACCAAATGAGCTATTGTCAAATAAGGCGCCATGCGGTGTACCTCCCGGAGGGGGCGTTCGTCGAAAGACTGCACGCAGGCGCGGTCGTCGAGTCCGAGTTGTCCAAGTTGTGAGACGACCAGTCGAGCGAATTCAGAGGGTGGGGGAGTGTAGACGCCGTCCCACTCTTGTTTGCTTTTAATTTCCACATTAAAGCGGGGCAAAGGCCGTTTCATGGCAAGCGCGGCGCTGTCGACCGCCTTGACGATTTCAGCCAGCGTAGGTTTGTAGGCCGGCATGGCCTGTTGCTCGGGGAATCGGGCATGGCCGCGTTTACCGCAGTCGTAGGCGCGGATTTCAGCGGCCGTCATGCGAAAAATATTGAGTTGTTTTTCCTCCGTTTTGTCAACGGGTTTTCCGTTGGGGTGGCTGCATATTTCCGACGAAAACCAGGGTTCGTGGGAGACGATAAGCTCGCGGTCGGCAGAGACCACCAGGTCGAGTTCAAGCGTGGCGACGGCGGAGTATTCCAACGCTTTCAAAAAAGCGGGAATGCTGTTTTCGGGCAGGAGGCCGCGGGCGCCGCGATGCCCCTGCCAGTCAAATGAACTGGATATTGGCATAACCTGGGTGTTGGATGAAGGCGCAGAATTGTTGCAAGCGCCGAGCGCCAGCAATAGTATGAAACCGGGAATAAGGCGTTTATACATGTGATTATGGGTCGAATATTTGAAAGGAATCTAGAAACTTGTCTACTGAGTAGTGCAGGCTTTTTTCACGCAGGCAGGCGACCTGTACCGAGTAAAACCGGTTGCCAGCCAGTACGGCTTTCGTTTTGATGACAGCTTTGTCGTTGAGGTATTGAATGCGCCAAATCCTGCCGGGATATCCCTGTATGTTAATAGGCGCGGAATAGATGACTGTTCCTTCGACACTCGCCGCTGCTGCGTCAATAGTGGCATCGAAAAACTCTTCAATCATTTCGACTGAGTCGGCCGGTAAGGCGCCGGCGGGGTAGTCGCAGTAGCTCACCATATACACCAGGATATCGGCATTTTTTTGGGGTGGCTGATACAAATAGGTGTGATAGGCCATTCGACCCAACGGCGCATCAATGGTGTCGGTTTTGAGCCTTAATTCACCCGGCAGGGAAACGCTGAAGCGGCCTTCGAAGACATGTTGTACTTGCCATACCGGACCCGTACTATCGGCCGCAGCGGCAGAAGCGCTAGGCTGTTTTGCGCAAAATACAAATGCGATGAAGGCGATGATGGTTGTTTTATTCATGTGGATGCAAGATGCAAAAGCTTTTTAAAATTTTGAACAACTCTTTTTTTTACTTAGTTTTGAATCCAAACTAAGCGAAATGCCTCCTGTCGATTTTTTCCAACAGATCAACGGATACCAATCGGAGTGGAAAGCCGATATGGACGTACTATCGGAGGCTTACCATTGCTGGAAACAGGGAAGTTACCAGACCAGGGTTGCTTTCAGGATAGCTGTGCAAAGCGGGTGGCCGGAAGATCGCCCCATTTGCGTAGCGGGTTTTTCCCAATTTGCCGACCTCATCGCCAGGTATAGCTGGTCGGATAACGAAATCTTTTACCTGGGGAGTATTCGAGGCACTGACGGTCGCTCCCTTTTCGACGAAGGATTTCTCAATTATCTTCAACGCTTTCGCTTTTCCTGCACTATAGACGCTGTGGGAGCCGGCACGGTTGTATCGGCAGGAATGCCTGTTGTGAAAATGGAGGGGCCTCGTATTCAGGTATTGCTCACGGCGCCGATATTGATACGAATGCTCAACAAACACAGTTCAGAAAAAGATTGGATAGAAACCGACAACCGATAACCGACAACTGACAACCGAATATGTCATACACCTACGAATATCCCCGGCCGGCTTTGACTGTTGACTGCGTTATTTTCGGGTGGCACGAGGGGAGCAAGTTAAAAGTGTTGCTCATTGAGCGGGCACATGAGCCTTTCCAGGCTTGCTGGGCGCTGCCTGGCGGTTTTGTAGAAATGGAGGAAGACCTGGAGCTGGCAGCGCTTCGCGAATTGGAAGAAGAAACAGGCGTTAAAGACGTTTTTATTGAGCAACTCTACACATTCGGCAAGCCCGACAGAGATCCGCGCGGCAGGGTGATCAGCGTGGCTTATTATGCTTTGGTAAATCTCGATGAGCACCCCGTTCGTTCAGCATCCGACGCCTCCAGGGTACAGTGGTTTGAGCTGGCGCATTTGCCGCCCTTGGCCTTTGATCACGATACCATCTTACAGGTTGCCGTCAACCGGCTGAGGGCAAAAGTACGCTACCAGCCCATCGGTTTTGAGTTGTTGCCTGAGCATTTTACCCTGTCGCAATTGCAGGGGCTATACGAAACCATTTTGGGCGTTCCAGCCATTAATAAGCGCAATTTTCGCGCTAGAATATTGAAAATGGGCGTATTAAAAGAGGTTGGCAAACAGGTGGGCGTTGCGCACCGACCGGCTGTTTTGTATAAATTTGATAAAAAAAGATACGAGCAATTAGTAAAGGACCGCTACGACGAACTGGCAAAACGCGGCGTAGATTTTGAAGTATAACTTTATTTGGCAATTTCCGGCTCCACAATACCTTGATTAACAGCATATAATACTAACCCGGAAGAAGAATTGATTTGCAACTTTTTCATGATGTTTTTTCGGTGCGTATATACGGTATGCGTGCTCAGGTTGAGCGCATAAGCTATTTCTTTGGCTATCAATCCTTTGGCGACTAATCTAACTATCTCGATTTCGCGGGGCGTAAGCGGCGTAGCTGCGCAACTATCGTCAGTTTTGGAAAAAGATCGCTCCAGGATGTAGTCTAGCACCTTTGAGCAGAAAAATTTGTCGCCTTTGGCTGCGGCCTTTACCGCATCGATAATTTCCTGCTCGCCGCAGGTTTTTGTAAGAAAACTATTGGCGCCGTATTCCAATACCTGATATATTGAGCTTTTATTATTGTCGGCGCTGATCAACAACAGGTGGGCCTTTGGCGCCAGGTTTTTGATGCGTAAAACGGTTTCTGAATTAAAATAGGGCGGCTGGTGATAGTCCAATGTGATGACATCGGGTTTATGCTGATGCAACAAGGCGATAAGTTCGTCTTCATTGGCGGCTTCCGCTACAATGTCGAATTGCGATTGCTCCGCAAGCAGCCTCCAGAGCCCTTGCCTGACCAAATATTGCGAATCTGCTATAAGTACTGCAATTTTTTTCACGCAATCAATGCATTTTATTGGGTATTTATTCTTCGTCAAGCGTCGAGACTTTCTTTACCTCACCCGTTTCATCGGTAGTTGCTTCAGGCATTTCCAATTCGCGCGTCGATGCTCTGAATTTAACGCGAACCTGGTAGTTGCGGTTCATAGATTTGAGCAGGGGGCCGAACATTGTATTCATTAACTCGATGGCTTGGGTGCGCGAGCGGTCCATTATATCGCTTTCCAGCGCCTCGCGGCGGAATTCCTCGCGTAGTGCGTTGATACCCGAGTTGAGATTCACGCTTTTCACTTCCCGCATCCAGCCGATATCGAGTTTTTCGATTTTTGGGTATACTTCATGCGAGAGGATGGTGGGTTCGGGCAGGGTAATACTGACGATATTGGTTTTGGGATTGAGGTTAATGTTGAAATAGTCGTCGAGTTTAAAACCTACTTTCAGAATACTGATAGCTGTGATTTCAACATCGGAAGAAGACACGTTAAATCCCCAGATTTTGGTCTGCATTTGTTTGTTGATGCCTTTTTTGTCGCGCACTTCCATTGTGGCGAGTTCAGCGATGGCTTTTTCCACTTTCTCCTGTAGCAAGCCCCTCGAACGGCTGAAATCTTCGATCGCTGCCCGTTCTTCCATGCGCTTGAGCAGGGGGCTGAGCGCCTCCGTCATTGCAATGCCGCAGGGAGTATCCACATCGGAGCCACGGGCGTAAATACTGCCGGCTTTGGTTTGCACCAGCGTAGTCATAATTTGGGTAACCAAAAAACAGGTATACTTCGAAGCAATTTCACGAAGGATTTCTACGGCGTTGCCCGATTCATTGTCGTACCAGCTTTGATATAAATTGGAAGTTGTATCTTTTAGCGACACAAAGTCGTGATAGTAAAGGTTTTTGAGGTATTCGTGGTGTTTTTCGTATTCGGGTTTGATTTTGCTCTTGTTTTCATCGTCCAGACCCATGCGATTACCCACGTGCATGAGAATAGACATGTTGATCTTATATACCAAATCATTGAATTCCTTCCGGTTGCGCTGCGGGTTCGACAAAATGCGGAGCGCTTCTTCATCATCAATATTAGGGGTGTAATCAGATGGTATATAGTTGAGTTGCAATTCTTTGGGGATCATGGTATAATTTTTCCACTTTTTGGAAGTGTATTTGAACACTACCAATCCTGCCAGGCACAGCACCAGCGTAAAAATCAGCACTCTGCCCGTATTGAGCGATTGTTTTGGAGCTGGGCCGTCTGCCGGATATCTTCCTCTGGTCATGCTTTTGATAGTTTTTACAAAATTAGTTTAAAAATTGCCCTTTTAGGCATAAATATGCCCCATGAAAAAGCTGCAAATATGCTAAATCCTCAATTAACATTAAACATGGGGGGAAAGTTGCTCAGCCTGCACCGGCCGGTGGTGATGGGTATACTCAATGTAACGCCCGATTCATTTTTCGGAGGCAGCCGGTTGGCCAGTGAGTTGGATTTATTGCGACGCGCCGGATTGATGTTGGAGGAAGGCGCCGCCATACTGGATATCGGCGGCGTATCAACCCGCCCTGGCGCTGAGCCCATTACCGAGGAGGAAGAACGCAGGCGTGTAATACCTTCAATATCGGCGGTGATAAGACATTTCCCGGAGGCTTTGATCTCAGTGGATACTTACCGGGCGTCCATTGCTGCGACAGCAGTATCCGAAGGCGCTGTGATGGTCAACGATATTTCTGCCGGTCGCCTCGACGAATCTATGTACGCTACTGTTGCCGAACTCGATGTGCCTTATGTGCTTATGCATATGCGGGGTTCTCCGCAGGATATGCAACGCAATCCGGTTTACGGCGATGTGGTTCAGGAAGTACTCGATTTTTTGATCATGGAAACGGGCAAATTACGAGCTTTAGGCGTGAAAGATATTATTGTCGATCCGGGGTTCGGCTTTGGCAAAACGATTGAACACAATTTTCAGTTATTGCGCAATCTACACGTTTTCAGTATACTCGATTTACCGGTGCTGGCTGGTATTTCGCGTAAATCGACCATATACAAAACCCTGGGCGTGACGCCGGAGGAAGCCCTCAATGGTACAACGGCGTTGCATATGGTTGCCCTGCAACAGGGCGCCGCAATATTGCGAGTCCATGATGTTAAGCCGGCTATTGAAGTGGCGCGCCTGTGGGAGGCCTTATACCAAAGCCCAGCATGACGCAGTAGTAAAATAATCCATAAAGATTGTATTTTCGTCCTGTGGAAATACTGTCGGAACAAGAAATAAAAAAGCGAGCCGTCAATTTTTTGCGCGCTTATTACCGCTACCGCCCGTTTTCAGGCTCGGTTCGCTCCAGCATTGATATGCAGGGGGAGGGCGGTATCAAAGCCGACGGTTACCTGGCTTTTGAACAAAAAGACGGTTCTACCTTTCTGGCCACAGTAGAAGCCACTTCTTACGGATCGGTAAAAGAGGTGCGTTATTCGCGCCAGCGCGGGCAACTGCGATGGGATGGAGCTGCGGTGTCTGCCATGGGCGTCGCCGGTTTGCTTTTCGGTATCCACACTTTCGGTTTTTATTTTTCAGTGCATTACAATATTCTCGTAGGGATATTAGGCGCATTGAGCCTTTGGCTGATTGGTATGTTACTTTACAACATGCTATTGCGCAGGTACAAGCGTTATCGGGCTATCTACGCCATTGAACAATTTAAACAGTACCATGCCGACGAGCAGTGGATTGCGATAGGAGAAGACGTTTTTCCTAGTCTGGAGGATGAATATTACAAAGAATTGCGCCGGCAATGTGTGTTTAACGGCTTCGGCTTGCTCATGATCAGCCGCAAGGGCCACTCCAGGGTATTGGTCACCCCTTCGCCCCAGGAATTGTTTCACCACAGCCGGCGACGTATCGCTTTTCTTCCCCTTGATGTGCTGTCGAAGCGCCTCAAACAGGCCGGAGATGCGAATTGGGTCAAACAATTTACCGGCATGATCGCCCAGGGAATTTCTATTCGGGGCGTGAAGATTAAACCTGTACAGCTCCGCCATTTCAACAGGCCTTATTCGCGTCAGTTTTTGCTCACCGGCTTGTCGGCGGCTATTGCTGCTGTCGTACTTTGGCTTGATTGGCAGCACAGGCCTGTTATTTATGTTAATGAATATTTGTACGAGAGAGAAATGATCGCCCAGTCGGCAACAATGAAAAGCGAGGCCAGGGAATATATCCTCGATGTGCCCCCCATACCCTACGACTCCGTGTTACCGCCGCCGTTGGAATGGTATATTCAGGTACAATCGGCCATAGGCGATTCGTATGCGAACCCCCTGGAAGAGGCGGTTATGGTCAGCCCTGACGCCAAAGGTACCGGCTGGGTCATGTATTTTGATTGCGAGCGCTTTACCTATACAGCCGGTAATAGATTTGCTATTCGCGATAAAATGACGGCTAACCTGGATGCCGCAAAAAGCAGGATTACCGCTTTGCGCAAAGCCGGCGTTCCCGCGGCAGCCATTTCCGCTGAATGTCTACCGCTAATGGGTGGAAACGGTTTTATGGTTTATCTTGACCTGCTGCACACCGATAGCCTGGAGGCTGCGCGGCGTTTGCAAACTTACCGCCGCCGGCTTGACGGCGCCGGGTTGAAACCGGAATTGAGCGTTGTGCGTTTTTCAACGAGTTTTAGTGATTAATTGAACTTGAAACAATGCCCCTGATTGATCATTCAACTTATAAGGCGACGGGAATTTTCAGAAATGGCCATTTAAATACGCTTTATGCTGCTTTGTGGAGAAAAGTAGCTGGTGTGGCCTATCGTCGGGAGCGCCTTGCGACACCCGACGGCGATTTTATAGATATAGATTGGTCGGAGGTGGGCAGCCGAAAGTTGCTCATTACCCTGCACGGCCTCGAAGGCAATGCCGGTAGGCCTTATATGTTGGGCTTTGCAAAATTTTTCAATAGTAAGGGTTGGGATGTAGCAGCGCTCAATTTCAGGGGATGTAGCGGCGAACCCAATCTGCAGCCCCGTTCTTATCATATCGGAGATACCGGCGATCTGCGCTTGCTCGTGGAACACGCGCTTGGCCGGGGCGTTTATCAGCATATAGCGCTTGCCGGTTTTAGTTTGGGAGGTAATGTGGCCTTGAAATACCTTGGAGAAAACCCCGATGCCGTTCCCCTTCAAATACGGGCAGTTGCGGTATTTTCAGTTCCCTGCGATATTGCCACGGCTAATGTGGAGATCGATAAATGGAAAAATAGATTGTACCGCCGGCGCTTTATGCAATCGCTTAATGTAAAAATGAGGCAGAAAGCTGAGCGATGGCCGGATGTCGTTCGATTTCCCACCCGAAAACCTCGTCATTTTCGCGATTTCGACAACTATTTTACGGCGCCCCTGCATGGATTCGCTAACGCCGCAGATTATTATAGCCGGTGCGGAAGCATTCGTTTTATACCGCATATCAGAATACCGGCATTGATGGTAAATGCTTTGGATGATTCTTTTTTGAGCCCAGCCTGTTATCCAGTTGATATAGCTGAAACACACCCTGTTTTTTATCTGGAAACGCCGCAACACGGTGGGCATGTTGGTTTTGTAACAACTCGGACAGGCGGAGTGTATTGGTCAGAACAACGAGCCTGGCAATTTATCGAGAATCGATTGCCCTGAACACTCTCAATATCCGCATTTATCGCTGATACAGCCCATTTAGACGAATAATGACCTGTACCAAACCCCAAACAGGATAAATTGCGTTTATATATAAAAACCAGCCGTCATGATCACTATATTGAGTTATCTCGCCAGTGCGCTAATGCTCTCCTTGTGGTTTTACAACCGCAATAACAAGCCCTGGGATACGGTATTCCGCAATTTGTTTTTTGCTTCCTTTGCCTTGTATTTCCTCGATGAACTCATCGGCACGGAAAGCGTTTCTCTCCGGTTTTCACATTTGGTACGCGATGTCATTTTGTTGAGTGCTGCGGGACTCTGTTTTCAGTGGCTGGTCCGTTTTCGGCAGTGGTTTTTTGTGGCCATAACTATCATTATAGCCTCGCTGGCCTGGTATAAGGCACGCCAGGTGTGGTTGGATACCCGGGCTGTTAGCGACATTATCCTCGACGACAACGCTGAGCTGCTTGTTGAATTGCGCGAAGGCGCCGACCCCGCATTGCTCGACGCAGTAGCGGTGGAATACGGTGTTTCTTACCGCC
This sequence comes from Saprospiraceae bacterium, assembly GCA_036741235.1. Taxonomy (GTDB): domain Bacteria; phylum Bacteroidota; class Bacteroidia; order Chitinophagales; family Saprospiraceae; genus JABWBR01. The sequence goes on from DAINSQ010000082.1 coordinate 8,644, forward strand.
GCGCCTTTCACCCCCTGGATGCAGCGGCTACTGATCTTGACGACTATTACCTCATAGACGTGCCCGACAACTGGGAAAGCAAAATCCACAAAATCAAAAAAGCCATCAACAGCCTGAAAGGGGTGGAGTGGCTTGAAGAAAACGAGGAGGTCAGCATTGCGCCCGAGCCTTCGCGGCAATTGCCCGAGATCAACAAACGATTCGGCATCAACGATCCCGGAGTAACGCACCTATGGGGTTTTGACGCGATGTCGGTCGACCGCCTGTATACCGAACTTGCCAATATTAAACCTGCCAAAAAAGCCCGCATCGCGATCCTCGATACGGGCGTAGACGCCCAGCACGAAGATTTGAAGGGCAATTATACATCGGTCAAATCCAATTACGATAACGACCCAAAAGGTCACGGCACCCACTGCGCTGGTATTGCAGGTGCGGTTTCTAACAACGGTATAGGGGTTGCTTCCTTTTCGCGCGACAACAATTTTGTGCGTATTTCCAGTATTAAAGTTCTCAGCGCCTCCGGCATGGGTACTCAGCAAACTATCATCGCCGGCATGATTGAAGCAGCCGACAACAAGGTCGACGTGATTTCTTTGTCGCTGGGAGGTCGTAGCAACCAGAGCCGCCAGCGCGCCTATGAAAAAGCCGTCAAATACGCCAACGACAAAGGCGTGATTGTGGTTGCCGCCGCCGGCAATTCTAACCGCAATGCCAACGAATTTTCACCGGCTAATACGTCTGGTATCATCTGCGTCAGTGCGGTCGATGCCGATCTCAATCGCGCTGTTTTTTCAAATTACGTAAATGATATTGACATGGGCCTGGCTGCCCCCGGCGTGAATATCTACTCGACTATCCCTGGCAGCAAATACGATGCCTATAATGGGACTTCGATGGCAACGCCCTATGTTGCCGGCCTGGTCGGGCTGATGAAAAGTCTTAAACCTTCGCTGACCACTAAAGAAGCCTACCGCATTCTGCGTCAATCCGGCAAGGATACCCGAAATACAAAGGAAACCGGGAAGTTGATACAACCGGCGGCTGCGGTTAAGGCGCTGCTGGGAGGGTGAACGTTTTGATGTTTACAGAGATTACTTGTCACCTTGTCACCTTGTCACCTTGTCACCTTGTCACCTTGTCACCTTGTCACCTTGTCGTCTAACCAAGTCATTACCAACTTTCGACATGCATCGCTTTTATAGCTCCATCTACCTGCATCGAGGTGAGTGCCGTTGGGAATAATTTCGAAGTGCACAGGAGATTGTGCAACTCGTTGCGCTATTGAAATAAATGAGCGGGCGCTATCCAGCGGGACCAATCCATCGTGGGTGCCATGCAGGCACAAAATTGGAACTTTGGTATTAGGGGTTAGCAGATGAACAGGATTGGCCTGGTAAAACAAGTTGCCTTGCCGGGGGCCCGCAAGCCTTCTTAAGATCAGATTATCAGACAATTGGGATAAATCGACGGGGGCGCCGCAGATCATAAGGCCTTTTACTTGTTCGGGCAGCAATTCGCAAGCTGACAGAGCGGCAGTGTCTAGCGCCAGGTGGGCCGCCAGATGTCCCCCTGCCGACATACCGCTAAATAATAGTGCCGGCGCTTGCCAGCCTTGTTCCTGCATCCAATCTCGTGACCAGGCCAGTAGCTTGTTGAGGTCAGCCCTGATATGTAAAAAATTGTGCCGGGGCAGTTTGCGATATGAGGGTAAAATGATTGCGTAGCCATTTTCGAGGAAAAACTTCGCCTGGGCGCGGAACATTTCCGGCCGGCCGAATTGCCAGGCGCCGCCGTGAAGAAAGAAGGCTAGCGGTTTTTGCGTGAAATCGGTATGTTGGGGTGTAAAAGCCAGCAGATATTGTTGCGGGTGAGGGCCATAGGTATAACGCATAGGCCGGCTGATTCCCTTGCGGCGGCGCCACATATGCCACCAGTGGCCTGCCAGTCCAATCATTTCATAAGTTATCGTCCCTTTCCTCATCGCTCAATTCGTTAACAGGCTGCAAGATGAACATACTGATGATTCCGCCGGCAAGGTCGATCGCCAGGTGCAATAGGATGGGAAGCAAGAGCGACTGGGTGCAGAGCAATAACCCGCCGAAGGCCAATGTCATGACCATGATTTTGACAACAGCTTCCCGCCCCTGATACCAGTGTACTAATCCGAAAATGACGGCATTCAGTAGCAAAATAAGTACTGAAATAGCCGGTTGATGTCCCAACAGCAATAATAAATACGACATCAAATACCCCCGGAACGCTATTTCTTCGGCGACGGCTGCGGTAAAGGCAAGTAGCGTATAATAGTTGAATTCTCGAAGATTGGCAGGCAGAAAAGGCGCATGTTGCTGCCAGTGTAAACGTGTAGCCGCGCGAGCTGCGGGCGAAGCCGTTTTACGCCATACGTCGATAGCATAGATTAGTGAAAATACGCCTGCCCATATTACCGGCGCCCACCAGTCGGTAATCTGAGGCCATTGAAACCCCATATGGGCCGGGGGGCGTCCGCTTAGTACCCATATGATTATGGCTACGATAGCGATAATCCACAATAGTATGCTGTTGCTTTTGTACAATAAAATTTTTGCAGCTGTGTCAAATCGCAATTCCGCCAACGGCCGCTGCCCGGATTTTATTGCGATCAGAGGAGCTATGACGCCCAGCAGCAGCGCGTAAATATGGTCAAATATGTTGAGTTGATCCATCGTGGTTTGCAATGCGGTTCATGTTTAGTTCTTTGTTATAATATAAACCAGTGAACCACAAAAAAAGATGAAGGGCATCTCCTGTGGTGGAGACACCCTTCTCAATTTGTTATTAGCGACTTATATCCGCTGTTGCGGATTATTCTTCTGCCATAAACGGATAACGGTAATCCGTTGGCGATACAAAGTTTTCTTTAATTGCTCGCGGCGAAGTCCAACGGTACAAATTCAGTACCGAACCGGCTTTATCATTCGTTCCCGAACCTCTTGCGCCGCCGAACGGCTGTTGGCCGACAACAGCGCCTGTAGGCTTGTCGTTGATATAGAAATTGCCGGCGGCGTGGCGCAGTTTTTCAAAAGCCGTGATAATGGCTTTGCGTTCGCGGGCAAAGATGGCTCCTGTCAAAGCATACGGCGATGTATTGTCCAGCAATTCAAGCGTAGACTCGTAGTCCTTGTCGTCGTATACGTAAATTGTCAAAACCGGGCCAAAAAGTTCTTCGCACATGGTGATATAGTGCGGATCCTGCACCACCATGACGGTAGGTTCAATAAAATAGCCATTGGTTTTGTCGTAGTTGCCGCCTGCGATGATTTCAACGCCCGGATGCTGTTTTGCCTCGGCAATATAGCCGGTAATCTTGTCAAAGGCTCTTTCGTCAATGACAGCGTTGACAAAGTTAGTAAAATCTTCCGGAGAACCTATTTTAAAAGATTGAATATCTTCCAGCAATAATGTTTTGGTCTCATTCCACAGGTTTTTGGGGATGTAAGCCCTGGAAGCGGCGGAACATTTTTGACCCTGGTATTCGAAGGCGCCGCGGGAAAGAGCGGTAGCCAGCGCTTTGGGATCTGCGGATGAGTGGGCCATGACAAAGTCTTTGCCGCCGGTTTCTCCTACTATACGCGGGTATGATTTGTATTTGCTCAAATTGGAGCCGATGGTCTGCCACAATTGCTGGAAAATGCCAGTGCTGCCGGTGAAGTGCAAGCCGCCGAAATCGCGGTGGTTAAATATTACGTCGCCGGCAGTAGGGCCGCTTACAAAAAGGAGGTTGATGACGCCCGGCGGGAGCCCTGCCGCTTCAAATACTTCCATGATTACTGCGGCGGAATAGATTTGCGTTTCGGCAGCTTTCCATACTACCGTGTTGCCCATTAAAGCGGGCGAACTAGGCAGGTTGCCGGCAATGGAGGTGAAATTGAACGGTGTAAGCGCAAAGACAAATCCTTCCAGCGCTCGGTATTCCATGCGGTTCCAGGTGGTAGGTGCGCTGTTGGGTTGCCCCTGATAAATCTCGGTCATGTATTGTACATTAAACCTGAAAAAGTCGCACAGCTCCGCTACGCAGTCGATTTCAGCCTGGAAGACGTTTTTCGATTGCCCTAGCATGGTGGCCGCGTTCATTTTCGCGCGGTAGGGCCCGGCAAGCAGATCAGCGGCTTTGAGGAATATAGCGGCGCGCTCTTGCCAGGGCATGTTTTCCCAGTCTTTTTTGGCCTTCATGGCCGCGTCGATGGCGGCTTTTACGTGAGTGGCGTCGGCGCGTGAGTAGTATCCAAGGGTGTGGGATAGTTCATGGGGGGGATGGATGGCTTTGCGTTCTTTGGTAAATATCTGCAGGCCATCGATATGCATGGGTAGCTCCAGTTGCTGTGATTTGAGAGCGGTAATTGCAGCTTTGAGCTCAGCGCGTTCCGGTGATCCCGGTTTGTAGCTCAACACGGGTTCATTGACTGCGTGTGGAACTTTGAAAAATGCGTTTGACATAATCTGGTTGTTATATAGTAATGTATGGTTAGTAGATTTTATCGGGCGCAAAGTTAACTACTATTCTGCCAGCAACAAATGACGCAGTTCACTAAGTTCGTGAATTTCATATGTCGGCGAAATGCCTGACGTATTGCCTGATTTTTCAGGGTTGTACCAGCAAGTGTGGAGCCCGTAGGCATTGCCGCCACCGATATCTGCGTTAAGGCTGTCGCCGACTACGATAACTTCTTCACGAGCAGGGTTGCCGATTTTCTCAAAGGTGAAGTCGAAAAAGCCCGTATGTGGTTTTGAAAAACCGGCCTCGTCGGAAATAATGACCTCCCGAAAAAAATGCTGTATGCCCGATAGCTCAAAGCGCGAGCGCTGAACGTCTTTTAATCCGTTGGTAATAAGTGCCATCTGGTAGCGCGAATGCAATTGGGCCAATAAATGCCCGGCTCCTTCAATCAGATAGGCTGATTGCGACAGGTAACAGAGGTATTGTTGCGCGAATACCGGGATATCAGCAGTGGCGTCAATGGCGGCAAAAAACTGTTCAAAACGAAGCGTGCGCAGCTGCTGCCGGGAGATTTGCCCGGATTCAAAGGCATTCCAGCAGGCTTTGTTGATCTGATTGTACAAGGTTAGCACGCTGTCGTCATAGGGCAGGCCGTTTTCTTCCAGGGTTTTCTGAAGGGCTTGTCTTTCTGAGCTGTCAAAATCGAGCAGGGTATTGTCAGCGTCGAAAAGAATCCAGCGGTAGGTTGACTCGGGCATTTTATTGATATTAAAAATCGCTGATTTTATGGTTTGGAAATCACCACTTCTCTTGGAATAAACGGCGAGGCATCGCCACCCCCTTTGATGATTTCCCTTACAATAGTAGAACTGATATGAGAGTATGCAGGTTGACTAATCAGGAAAATAGTTTCAATGCCGTTGCCCACAATGTGGTTGAGTTGCGAAATGGTTTTTTCGTAATCGAAATCAGAGGCGTTGCGCAAACCCCGCAGCAGAAAATTAGCGCCGATGCGGGTGCAGTAGTGCGCGGTGAGGTTTTCAAAATAATCGACTTGCACGCGGGGTTCGTGGGCGAAAACGGCTTTCAGCCAATGTATGCGTTGCTCAAGATTGAAAAGATATTGCTTTTGCGTGTTGACGCCTATTGCGACTATAATTTGGTCGAATAGCGGCAGGGCGCGTTCTACCAAGTCTACATGCCCGGTTGTGATAGGATCAAAAGAACCGGGGAATACGGCTATTTTTTGCGGCATGAAGGGCAGTTTTGGTTAGGTTGTCATCCTGTCGGCGGCAAAATTGAGCATTTTATGCGGTTTGGCCAAAATATAATGTCATTGTAAGGGCGCCATGTTGGATAAATAAATCCTGTCAGCGAATAATACCGGGGCTTCGCTCCCCGCCGCCGCCTTGCTCACAAATACAAGATGGTGGCGGCCATTGACAGGTTGAATATTACACCAGACTTCCCGGGGGATATTACCCGCTTGATCGGCAGGTATTTCCACACGACCTAGTAGTTTTCCGTCAACGGCGTCGGCGTGGATTTCCAGGGCGCCGCCGCTCATGGTATTCCGGTTGGCAACGAGGTTGATTTTGATGCTCCGTACACCGGTGAGGTCGATGTTTTTATATCCAAAATAGCTTTTATCCGATCTCATGGAGATACCGCTTAGCGCCCCGCCGTTGTGATCTTCCAATTCCTCCGGCCAGATACCCGGCCCCTCCACGTCGAAGTGTTCGGCTTCAAGAGATGGATAAGACAACCTGACCATATCGCGTCCCATCGCCGGTGGAGCAGTTTTCCCGCCTTTGTCCTGGTAAGAAGCCATAAACACGTATACTCCACTGGTTTGGAGCCTGACGGGAAACTGGTATTGGCTTTTGAGCGGAGGCCCCGGCGGAAATTCAATAGGTTTGCCCAGCGACAGGATGTAGGCTGCCATGGATTCGGCTTCCAATTGATTGAATTGTGGGTGGGCGGCCATGGCGGTTTCTCCCCACACGCCTCCCCCGCCTTTGATGATTTTTTCTCCCAGCTTTTTGACGGCTTTGGGGTCTTTTTCATAGCGCTTGGCGATATCGAGGTAACTGGGGCCCACCGACCTGGTGTCGATGCCGTGGCAGGCCTTGCAATCGCTTTTGCCCATCAGGGCCCGTCCGCTGGCCAGGTTGGCGGGCAGGGGGTCTTGCAAGTGTCCTTGAGCGATGAGCGTGAGGTCTTCACTGTTTTCAAGGTAATCAATGGTAAACCTGACGCTGCGCGGCGATATGGCGCCATTTTCCAGCGTTCCGTCTTCTTTGTCCTCTACGCGAACGTTGTATGCCAGGGCTCCATTATCCCAGTAAAACATGCTATTGCCTGCCATATCAATTTTGACGGCGGGCGGCTCATTGCCGGCAATGACGCGCAAAACAGCTTCCCCTTTGTTGCCTTTGGCGTCGGTGACGGCGAGCGTAATGGCATGGTCGCCTGGGGTGGTGAAGGTAAAGGCTGCCTTATTTCCTGTCTGTACAGCATCCGGATTTTCGCTCGTCGACCAATTGTAGGCGATAGCGTCGCCGTCATAGTCAATGGAAGAATCGGCGCTCACCTGGATGGTCAAGGGGATACTGCCGGCTGTTTTGTCGGCGGTAATCACCGCCTGAGGTTTGCGGTTGCCGCTTTCGTATTCAATCCGGATGAGCCGGGCATCGGGGTTGTGTGCAAACCAGGAAGTGCCGTATTCCAACATATAAAGCTCCCCATCGGGACTCAATACCATGTCGACTATTTTGTCAAATTTGATATGCGGCACAAAGGGCTCCAGTTTTTCAAAATTGCCATTGTGATCAAAAGTGACGGCTAAAATCCAGTTGCGCATCCAGTCATACATGAAAAATTTGCCGTCGTAGTATTCAGGCAGCCTGGTTTTGGAGTCGGGGTACAGGTCGGTATAATAAATCGGTCCAGCCATGGCATTTCTGCCGCCCCTGCCTACGTGCTCGAAATCGGGCGAATCGCCGTAGGGGTACCACACCATTGCCGGCTGTGCGGGAGGTAAATCCCGTATGCCGGTATTATTTGGCGAATTGTTGACAGGATGTTGAGAATCAAATAATTGTCCTGGTTTATTTAAAGTAAAATCGTAATCATAGTAGCGCTTGTTGTCGCCAATAAAGTAAGGCCAGCCGAAGAAGCCGGCGCTTTTAGCCTGGTTGACTTCATCGTAGCCGCGAGGGCCTCGCAATTCACGGTCGTCGCCGGCGTCAGGGCCCACTTCACCCCAATAAAGATAGTTGGTCTTGGGGTCTATAGCCAGACGATAGGGGTTGCGATTGCCCATAACATAAATTTCGGGTTTTCCTTTAGAACCGTCTTTGGGGAAGAGGTTGCCGTCGGGGATAGTATAGGTTCCGTCCGACTTAGGCTTGATGCGCAAGATTTTGCCCCGGAAATCGTTGGTGTTGCTCGACGACTTTTGGGCATCCCAGGCCGATCTGCCCGGTCTTTCGTCAATGGGGGCGTAGCCGTCGGAGGCAAAAGGATTGGTGTTGTCGCCCACCGAAATATAGAGCAGGCCGTCGGGACCAAATTCGAGGCAGCCGGCTGAATGGCAGCATTCATCGCGTTGATTGGGGATGACGAGTACGATTTTTTCAGAATCCAAATTCAATTTGCCGTTGTAGTATTCAAACCGCGAAACGTGTTGCTTGTGTTCGGAGCCAGGCGGAGAGTAAAAAAGGTATATCCAGTGATTGACTTTGTAATCGGGGTCGAGGGCCATACCTAGCAGGCCGTCTTCGAGTTCGCTAAATACGTCCAACTGGGCTACCTGTCGGGTAGTCTGCGTTTTGGTATCGTATAATTTGATAGCGCCTTTGCGCTCGATAAAAAGAATATTGCCGTCGGGTAAGAAATCCATTTCCATAGGTTCGTTCAGATTTTCATCCAAAACGACTTTTGAGAAGCGATTGTCTTCCGGCACGCGCAGGGTACGGGCTTTTCTGTAGTCAAGTCGAAACTTTTTGCCCATGGCGTATTGGATGCCGCCCCAGAGGTGTTTGAGAAAAAGCGGTTCCCGGTAACTTTCCGAAGTATGCCCCATGGCCGTATAAAATGCCCGCCCCCCGTCGTATTCATGATACCAGGACATCGGGTGCTCGTCGCCGTTTTTGCCGCCTTCGTAGCTCGACTCGTCGATTTTGACCAGCACTTCCAGGTTGGTTTGAATATCCCGCAGATTGTACCATTCGTCTGTTCGTTTCCACAAATCAGGCAGGGAATCGGTGGCGGAGTGTTGGTGGTCAACCACTTGCAGTTCAGCCTCTTGTATTTGAGGGTGGCTATCGAAATAGGCCCCGCAGAGTTTGCCGTACCAGGGCCATTCGTATTCAGTATCGCTGGCTGAATGGATGCCTACATAACCGCCTCCGGCTTGTATATAGCGCTCAAAATCGGCTTGTTGCCGGTGGTTGAGTACGTCGCCTGTTGTGTTCAAAAAAATAACCGCGCTATAACGTTTGAGGCTGTCTTCGTGAAAATAGGAGGCGTCTTCGGTAAAATCCACACCAAATTTGTGCTGTTGGCTCAATTCCAATATTGCTTGCCTTCCCGCCGGAATGGAAGCATGCCGGTAACCGGCAGTTTTTGAAAAAACTAAAACTTTAGGTTTTGCTTTCGAGCAACTAAAGGATGAATAGATCAACAGCGATAAAAACAAGAAAAAGAGGAACTTTGAGCAGTTGAGTTGCAGCATTTTTGCAAAAGGGTGCATGGCGGTATGGATTTTGTTTCAAATATAGAAATTCTATCTTCACTAAAAAAAAAGCTTGAAAAACGGCGTATACATCGGACTTGATGTGGGCACTACGGCAGTCAAAGCCGTCGCCTTTGACAAAAGCGGACAGTTGGCGGCGTTAAAGCGGGCATTTTACCCTACATCATCGCCCCAACCCGGGTATGTAGAGCAAGATCCGGAGCAGGTATGGCTGCAAACCCGGCGTTGCCTGTTGTCATTGTACAAGTTGCTGCAAGTGCCTGTTCTCGGCGTCGGCATCAGCGGCGCCATGCACAGTCTGTTGGCTGTCGACGCTGCGAGCCTGCCGCTGACGCCGGCACTGCTGTGGTCAGATGGCCGAAGTGCGGAAATTGCCAGGAGGCTCAACTCTACTTCATTGGGGGAGCAATTGTATAGGCAAACCGGTACGCCTATCCACCCTATGTCGCCGCTGTGCAAGCTATGTTGGTGGCAACAGCAACGGCCCAAATGGTTGAATAAGGTTTCGCGTTGGGTTTCTCTCAAAGAGTACATTTGCTTTAAAATGACCGGCGAGTGGCTGGTAGACTATTCTATCGCTTCTGCGACGGGGTTGTTTGACATTCACCGTCTGAATTGGTGCGAAGAGGCCTTGGCATACGCCCGGATTTCGAGCGATCAACTTTCGCTGCCGGTTGCTCCCGAAACGAAAATTCAATTTAATGAAAAAGCAATAGCCGGTATTCCCCTTATCATTGGCGCCAGCGACGGCTGCCTGGCCAACCTCGGGGCGGGCAGTATAGACCGGGGAGACGCGGTGATGACTGTAGGCACCAGTTCCGCCTTGCGCTGCAACGCTTCGGCGCCTGTAATTCATCCGGCAGGCAGGTTATTTTGCTACCTGCTATCCAGGGGCCGCTATGTTTATGGCGGCGGCTCCAACGCCGGCGGAAATACATGGCAATGGCTCAATAAGACCTTATCAGGAAGTAGCCGTATTAATTATCAAAAAAGCTTTGATCTAGCTGCGCAAGCCCCTGCAGGTTGTGAGGAGCTCTCGTTTTTACCTTATCTTACTGGAGAACGCGCGCCATTATGGAATTCATCGGCGACGGCTGTTTTTTCCGGGCTATCGATTCGGCACGAAAGGAAACACATGCTTCGAGCATGCCTTGAAGGTATTTTATTCAACCTGCGGCTGATTGCCGTGGAGATGAATAATGGCAATATGCCTGCGCTAACGCAGATTGCCATGAGCGGAGGCATGGCTGCCTCGCCGTTTTTTATGCAACTGGCTGCTGATATTATGGGGGTACGGGTTTATCTTAGCCACACGGAAGAATTATCGGCCTGGGGAGCGGCCCTGCTAACCCGCGAGTCATTAACAGGTGATAAGTCGTTTACTAGCACTCAAAGCGTTGATACTTATTACCCCAATCCACATAATCAGGCTTTATACAGCGGTGCTTTTGAACAATTCAAATTGCTTTTGAAACGATACAAATACCTGTAAATTATGCCTTTACTGATAATTGCATTTGGCATAGCGTTGTTGCTTATACTGGTTATCGGCCTTCGGTTTAACGCATTTATTGCATTGATCATTGTGGCCGCCGGAGTAGGCATTGCCGAAGGCATGCCCATTGGGCAGGTGGTTGGGTCCATCAAAAAAGGGGTAGGGGACACCCTCGGCGAATTGGCGCTGATGCTGGGTTTTGGCGCTATGCTTGGCGCGCTAATTGCAGAAAGCGGCGCCGCCAGGGTAATCACGTCCAGGATGGTCGATCTGTTTGGCCCCCGCCGCGTGCCTTGGGCTTTGATGCTCACTGGATTTATCATTGGTATTCCGCTATTTTACACCGTAGGTTTTTTAATCGTTATCCCGTTGATTTTTGCAGTGACCCTGGCAACGCGGCTGCCCTTGTTGTACGTGGGCATTCCCATGATTGCCGCGTTATCGGTAACCCACGGTTTTTTGCCTCCGCATCCAGCGCCAACAGCGGTGGCAGTGGCGTACCAGGCAGATATCACGCTTACTCTGCTTTACGGTTTGCTCATTGCCGTGCCCGCGATTGTCATTGCCGGCTGGGTATTCGGGCGTACATTCAGAAACGCCTTGACACCGCTACCTGCCGGGTTGATCCAGGAAGAAACCGCTTTACCTCATCAGATACCTGGTTTTGGTATTGCGGTGATTACGGCCTTGGTACCGGTATTGCTGATGGCTTGCGCGGCTGTCGCCAAATTGACACTACCCGATGACAGCCAGGCGTTATCGGTTATGCAATTTATCGGCGACCCGGTGGTAGCCTTGTTGATTGCCCTGTTACTGGGCGCTTATACGCTCGGCTTGAGTTTGGGCCGGAAATGGCGAGATGTGATGGACGGGTTTGCCAATGCAGTAAAACCCGTTGCAATGATTATGCTGATCATCGGCGGTGGGGGAGCGTTCAAGCAAGTGTTGGTTGACAGCACTGCCGGCGATTATTTGGTTGAATTATTTAATTCGAGCAATATGTCGCCCCTGTTGCTGGCCTGGAGTATCGCCGCTGCCTTGCGTATCGCCCTGGGGTCGGCTACCGTGGCGGCGCTCACTGCGGCGGGCATCGCAGCTCCGCTGGCTACCGGCGGCATGGCTAACCCGGAATTGCTGGTGCTGGCCACCGGCGCAGGGAGTTTGACCTGCTCGCAAGTAAACGACACAGGATTCTGGCTTTTTAAAGAATATTTTAACCTCAGCATTGTGCAAACGCTCAAGTCTTGGACGGTCATGGAGACGATTATCTCTGTGGTGGGATTACTAGGGGTTTTGTTGTTGGATTGGGTTTTGTGATTTTTTAAAACAACATGCTTTAAGCCTTTGCCCCATCTGGGGATAAATAGAATGCCGCATTGTACTCCGCTTACATCAGAATAAAAAAATGCGTTTTATGCATACAACGAATAAAATTGGTATAGTAGGTTTCGGCAAAATGGGCATGGCCATTGCCCTCAACCTGCGGGATAAAGGTTTCGACGTCACGGGCTACGATATAAGCCCGGATTTGCGCGAAAAAGCGACAAGCGACAACCTCGCAGCGGTGGATACCCTGGCTTTGATGGTACAAAAACTGCCTGCACCCCGGTTGATCTGGCTAATGATCCCCGCCGGCGAAGCCGTGACGCAAACATTGCAACAACTGGCGCAGTTATTGAGTCCCGGTGATACCCTTATTGACGGCGGCAATTCGCGTTATAAAGACAGCGTAGGGCGCTACCAGGCACTAAATGCTTTGGGGATTCACCTGCTGGATTGCGGCACCAGCGGCGGCGTTAGCGGCGCCCGCAACGGCGCCTGCCTGATGATCGGCGGCGATAAAACGGTTTTTGAGCGCTGGGAATACGTATTCCGGGCTATCGCTCAACCCGATGGCTACCTGTATACCGGCGGCCCGGGCAGCGGTCATTTTGTCAAAATGGTGCACAACGGTATAGAATACGGTATGATGCAGGCTATGGCCGAGGGTTTTGAGGTATTGGAAAAAAGCGAATACGATATAGATTATCAACAGGTAGCCCGCGTATGGAATCACGGCTCGGTAATCCGCGGATGGCTCATGGAGCTCGCCGAATCCGCCTTCGCCGCCGACCCGGATTTATCGGCTATTAAGGGCAAGATGTTTTCCTCGGGTGAAGGAAAATGGACCGTTGAGACGGCATTAGACCTTGGCGTGCCTACTCCGGTAATTGCGCTGTCGCTGTTTATGCGCTACCGGTCCTTGATGGAGGATACGTTTTCCGGAAAGGTGGTGGCCGCCCTGCGCCACGGCTTCGGCGGACATGTGGTGGAGAG
>DAINSQ010000083.1:0-21611 GCA_036741235.1 Saprospiraceae bacterium
GTAGGGTGTAAGTTGTTGGGTGTGGTTCGTTTATAGGTTTAAAAATATGCGCAACAGTCCAACAGTCCAATAGTCCAACAGTCCAATAGTCCCGTTTCGACTCCGCTCAACGACCGGCAAAAATCGCCCCCTCGCCCCTCACTCCCTCCTCAACTTCCCGCTGTCCGTCATCGGCAGGTTGTCGACAAAGGCGATACGCTGGGGAACCTTATAGGTCGACAGCCGTTCCCGGCAATACCTGATCAGCGACTCGGTATCGACGGCGGTAGCCGGGTGTAACACGACTTCCGCGCTCACGCACTCGCCGAGGAAAGGGTGTGGCGAGCCTTTGACGCGGCTCATAGCCACTGCGGGGTGGGTATCGAGTACGGCTTCCACTTCCTCGGGGAAAACCTTATTGCCCGACACATTGATCATACTTTTTTTGCGGCCTTCGATGGTGATGAGGCCGTCGGCGCGGCGCGAGGCGAGGTCGCCGGTGAGGAACCAGCCCTGTTGCAGCACTTCGTCGCGCAATTGCGGGGGTTGGAGGTAGGCGGCAAAAAGTCCGGGCCCCCGGATAGCCAGTTGGCCGGTTTCGCCGTCGGGTAATTCCCGTAGCTGCTCGTCAAGGATCGCCACATGGCAGTCGGGCAGGGCATAGCCCACGGCGCCGGGGGCATCCTCGGCATGCGCCAGGTTGACGATGGGCAGCCCGATTTCGATGATGCCGTAGGCTTGCGCCACGGGCAACCCCCAACGCCTGGTGAACGCCTGGCTGTCGGCCAGGGCCAGCCCTGTTGAGGTGGATACTACGCGCCGCAATGTCGGCATTGGCCTTTCGCTGCGGTCGTTAGCCAATAGCCGGATGTGCATGGGGGAAGCATACAGGAAGGCGCCGCCGTAGCGGTTGGCAGTTTCAATAATATCGTCGGCTATGAAGTTATCGCAAATAGCGATGGAAGCGCCGTAGCGCAGGTACAGGATGATGGATACGACAAAATGGTAGGCCATTTGCAGTATCCACACCACTACGTCGCCGGGGCCCAATTGCAGCGCTTTGTTGGCCGCTGCGGTGCGTTCTTCAATGGAGGTATGCGACAGGATCACGCCTTTGGAAACCCCGGTAGTGCCTGAGGTAAAACGCACCAGCGCCGCGTCGGGAACATGGGGGGTAAAAGGCTGCTGCGGGTCGACGCCTGCCTGGAAGCAAAGTTGCCAGTCGCCGCCTGAAAGGGACTTTGCAGCCGCTACCGGAAGTTGGGCCGATAGTCCGGCCCCGGCTTCTTCAATTACGGCATGGAGCCGGGCGGTATGCAGTATATCGGCGAGTTCGCCGGCTTTGAGTTGGCTGGAGATGGGCATTACCACCGCGCCGGCATCCATCACGGCAAAAACCCAGGCGATAAAATGGCGGCTGTTTTCACCCAATACGCCTATGCCCATGCCGGGGCGGATGCCCGAGGACGTCAGAAAATCGCTTGAATCGCGCACCAAAGCTGCCAGTTCGGCGTAAGTCATGGCGCCCTTGGCGTCGTAGATGGCAATATTTTGCGGCCATTGTCGGGCGGCGAGGTACAGGAGTTCCGGTGTTTTCATAACAGTACTATTTGATGTGGGCGATCTCCAGTGATTGCTGGATAGCGGCAATAGCAGCTTCCCGCGATTTGCCGAGCGCCTGGGCGGCGGCGAGCCTGCCGGCGGCATAACCGGTAGCCAGCGAGGCGCCGATAACTCGGGCGCTGGCCACGGCTTCTTCGTCGGCAGAGATATTGCGGCCCGCAAAAAAGAGGTTGTCGAGGTGCGCCGACTGCAGGGCATCGGCAGGGATGTCGTAGTAGTCGTCGAGTGCAAAGTAGGTCATCACCGGGTTATCGCCCGGCGACCATTTTTCTATCGGCCAGGCGCCGCGGGCTATGGTCGTTTCACTTTTGCGGCAAGCCAGTACGTCTTCGGCAGTAAGCACATATCGGCCCTGGTGGCGCGGCCCCGTGCGGATGCCTACTTCAGGCGCCAGCACTTCCAGTTGCGCTTCGCGGAATATTTCGCTGTGGACTTGCAGGTAGGCAACGGCTTGTCTAACCAATTGCCGGGCATATAACTCAATATAGGTCATCTGGTTGAGCCGGTCGTTGACGCTGAGCGGAACACCCAGTTTGAAAAGCGCCTTCCCGTTTTTTACCGAGCCGGGCACCACAGACAGGCGGCGGCAATCTTCCGGCAACGCCTCGTTTTCGATGCCTTTTTGAATCAGCCGCATCAGTGCCAGGCTGATGGCGTGCTGGTCAACAGGAGCGAGTCCGAACATTGAAAACACCAACGCCGAGGCCTGGTACTCGTCGCTTTTGAGCATATCAATATTGGACAGGCGGGCCACGACGGCTTCGCCGCTGGTATCTACTACTGTTTTTGGGGTAAAGGCGACGGACTGGTGATACACCAGGGCTTGCACAGAGGTGATGCGGCCGGATTCCGTTTGCAATCCGCAAACATGGCTGTGCAGCCCTATCCCTGCGGCATATTGCAGGGCCCATTTATCGCAAAGCATCAAAAAGGCGAAGCGGTCGTAGGGCAGGAAATGCAAACCATGCCGGTAGTTGATAGGCGTTTTGCGGCTTTGCGCCTGCAATTGCTCGGCAAAATTTCTCACAATGCCGCCCATCACCAGCCTTGGCTGGGGCGATTCGCTGCGGTAATAGAGTCCGCAGACCGTTCCAACATATGCCGCAGTGGCTTTGCCGCCCAGGAATCCGTTTTTTTCCAGCAAAACGGCTTTAGCCCCTTCCTCTGCAGCGCCGACGGCGGCGCCGAGGCCGGCAATACCACCGCCGACGATGAGCACATCGGGATGGGTGGGCAAGGGCTGGGCAGCGGCTGGATTCATGATTCGAGCAATTCTTTGCGCAGCAAGCGTTCAAATACAACCGGTTTATCGGCTGTTGCGCCGTTTGGAGCATAGCCGACAATGGCGCGCAAGCGATTTTGTACCGACATAAAGATAACGGTAAAACCCGGAATGCCCGCATTTGGCGGGTAGTGAACGGCGTCGGCGACGGGCAGCCCGGCAAAACCGGTGAAATCGTCGAGCGAATTGCCGGTGTCGGAAAAGAAAAAGCTGGACAATGCCCCGCGCGTAGGCGATTTGGTAATATGGCTGTACAGCGCAATGGGCATACGCCGCACCAGGTTCATCATGATATGATAACTTTTGGGGATGCCCGCCCGCATTTGCGAGATCATCTGTTCGCTGATTTCGTTGACGGCGCTTTGCAGGTCGGTCAGTTGCGCTGCGCGCAGGCGGTAAAACAGAAACGACACCTGGTTGGCGATGACAGGCCCGGCCACGCCTTTGCGGCGCTGGTCTTGCGGGATCGGCACCCAAAATTGCTGATCCTGAGTGGGCGCCGGGCTCAGCAGTTGTTGAAAGGCGCGCAGGGTGGCGGCGAGCAATACCGGGCTTTTGCCGAAGCGGGCGAGGTATTTCTGGCAGTTGACCTCCACCTGCCGGCTTTCGGTTTCTGAAAATGCTATGATGTGAAATTTGTTGAATTGCCGGCTGGGCCGGTCGGCCAACAGGGCAGGCCTGATCGGGTTGCCGTCGAGTAGAAAACCTTTGACTTTACGGGCGTGCTGCAAGCTTTCCATGACAGGCGCCGGGGTTTCGGCGGGCGCCAGGTATTGCAGGCTGTCTGCCGTGCCGTCGGTTTGCCCCAATTGCCGGATGAGCAGTTCGGCGCCGCGAGCGTCCATTACAATATGATTCCAGGAAAAAACCAGCGCCGAACTACCGTCGGTGTATTTGACCAGATCGAAACGAAAAGGCGATTGCCTGCGGACGTTGATGTCGGCAGCCCAGACCGACTCCGGGAGGTCGCGCGATGCCTGGCCGGCTTCGTGCAGGAACAGCGGGATCGGCTGTCGCTTCCCGGTATGCTGCCAGCGCGGCAACTGGAAGGGCCATGTCGCCTTCAATCGCAACCCGGAAAGCCATTGCAGCACAGGTTCGTCGTTGATACGCCGGCGCAGGGCTTCGGAGTCGGGAGCGCCCTGCAGATACACGGCAAATCGGCTTACATTGCCCAGCCGCCCCGTAGCGCGGTGGTGCCTGTCGAGAAACAATTGAAAATAATCGGAACCATTGAGCGGAAGCGTGTTCGGCAACTGTTCATTCATACGTCGAGCAATTTCAAAATCCAGCGATTCAGGAAGCTTCCTGGAGGTAGTGGTGAACGCAGGCCGCAAAAGTCTGCGGCGATTCTATATTTTCTTTGCTCAATGCCGCATCAGGCAGCGTCAGTCCGTATTGCCGCTCAATGAATAGCACAATTTCTATGATAGAAAATGAATCGAGACCGAGTTGTGTGAGCGAAGTGCCGGGCGTCACTGCTACGCCCGGCGCTGCCAGGCTGGATTGGATAAATTCGCACAATTGCAGGCAGATAGCATCCTGATTTAATGTTAAAGCCATGTTTATTGGGTTGTTTGTCGTTTTATTTTTCAATAATAACAAAAGCCGCGGCCATTGCTTTTACGTGCGACATCGACAAATGGATGTTGCCGAGGGCCTGTTCTTCGGCGTATTGTTTTACTGCTCCGTGGAGCGCAATTTCAGGTTTTCCCGCCGTATTGTGAACTATTTCTACTTCATTAAATGAAAAAGTGCCCATCCAGCCGGTGCCCAGGGCCTTGAAAAACGCTTCTTTGGCGGCAAAACGGGCCGCGTAGCGCTCGGCGCTAAGGTAAAAGCCGTCGCAATAGGCTATTTCCCTTTCGGTAAATACGCGCTCTTTGAAACCGGGTTTGACTACTTTTTGGGCTACCCGTTCTACTTCGATGAGGTCTACGCCGATGCCCCAGATCATCTCGTTTCGCTATTGTCGTGATCTGTCGCCGGTAATTGCTTTACCCGCTGCGGCCTCAGCAGCCAGAGCAAAGGGTACAGCACCACGCCCGACAGGGCCGCAAGCAGTATGCCGAGCCCAAAACTTCCCACGACGTACTGGAAAAAATGGTGTTTGATATCGCTGAAAGACATGGTTTTGCTGAACGCCACACTGTCGGCGGTCAGGCTGCCGTGCAACACGAGTTGCCCCATTTTATAACTGCCGTAAAGGATAAACGGAATCATGGGCGGTATGCTGATGTGAGCGGCTACCAGGGCAATCACCTTGTTGAGCCGAAACAAGACGCAGAAAAAGATCACCAGCATGATTTGATAACCCCAAAACGGCGATACGCCGATGAATAATCCGAGCATCACGGCATAGGTGATCTCGCGATTGGTTTCGTTGCTGTCGAGAATGTATGATTTTATAAAATCACGGGCGCTTTTTTTTTTGAATTCCCTGAAGAAGGCCAGGGGGCGCTCGTAAAAAATGGCAATGGTCACCAGCAGGGTGTTGAGCGCAAAAATGCGCATGAAATCAGGCACTTTCCGAAAATGCGTAACGCGTTCTCCTTGTGGCGGATAATAAACGTCGATGGGAATGGGGATGACCGGTATGTCGAGCCAGCTCAACCGCACGAGGGCTTCCATCTCCAGTTCGTATTTGGAAGTGAACAGGCGGATGCGCTGCAAAGGTAGCAGCGGGTACAGGCGGTAACCCGATTGCGTATCGGGCAGTTGTCTGCCTGTCATGACCTGGTACCAGAAATTGGAGAACTTGTGGCCGAAGCTGCTGCTGCCGGGCACGTTGTCCTGCCCCATGTTGCGGGCGCCGACCATCAGCGCGTCGGGGTGTTTTTCGAGGGCCTCCAGGAAGCGGGGCAGGTCGGAGGCGCGGTGCTGCCCGTCGGAGTCGAGGGTGATGGCGCGTTCGTAGCCCTGCGCGGCAGCCAGTTCGAAGCCTTTGCGCAAAGCGACGCCTTTGCCGCTGTTTTGAGGCAGATGATGTATCAAAATGCGGTTTTGCCAGCCGGCCAGTATACCGGCGGTCTGGTCCGTGGAACCGTCATTTACTACAATAATGCGATGCGTATAGGCCCACACCGATTCAATCACCTGCTGCAGGGCGCCGGCGTTGTTGTAGGTGGGGATCAATACGCAGGTTTTCCAGCGGTCGAATAGCGACGGGTAATCAGGATAGTTCATGAAAAATCCCCTTGAATTTAAGAAATGTGAGTTCGGCGCCGCTGAGTTGCCCCGATACTTGAATTTTGCCTTCCGGCAATTCGCGGATGTCGAAGGCGGCGTCGATTTCGGGGTGTTGGGCGGGCTGAAGTACGGCCAGGAATTTGATCACCGGAGCTTTTTCCATTTGCAGGGGGCGCCCGAGGTCGCGCTCTGCCAGCTCTTTCAGCATTTGCACCATACAAACGCCGGGCACGACCGGGTTGCCCGGAAAGTGGCCCTGGAAGATCGCATGGCCGGCATTGAGCCGCAGCCGGGCATGGCTTTTTCCGGCGTCGTTTTGTAAGGTTTGTATGGTATAAAAATCGTCTGACAGCATAATCGCTTCTTATTCATCATTGAGTGAAACCCAGGTCAAGTCGAGTCTGAGCGGAAATATCATCCGGTGCTCCAGACTAATACGCTGCGGCAGGGTTCCCTGATAGTCCTGCAAGCCGGCAATGATTTTTGGACGTCGTTTGTTGCCGCTTTCTATGCCGGCGAGCAGTTGGGTGGTTGGGTCGTACCGGAAGTAAAGGTACGATTTTCCATTTTTTATTCGAAAAACAGTTTGTTGTCGCTGTGTATCGGTGAATGTCCTGACGGTGGCAGAGCGGCTGTCGAATTGTTGTGTCAACAGGCGCAGGTCGGCCTCCAGCAATTGCAGAATAATCTTGCGGTTGAGTTGCGGAAAGCAATAATTGACCGTAAAATTTTGAGGCTCGAGTGAAAAGTCAAAAATTTTCTGCCCCATTTTGGTAGTCATGGCCATGCGGTAGCGGCTGCTGTCCTGGGGTTGAATAAAAAGAATACCGCTGACTTCCGTTTTGCGAAAGCGCACATTGGTATCGTAGGCCAGGCCTTCGGTTTGTTGCGAAAATAAGGCGGACTGTGCGCCGATGGCCGCCGTTGCCGGCTCCAGGTGGCGGTAGTAGTTGGTGCAGGAGCAAGTCAGTATGATCAGCGCGGTCAGCGCCAAGGTTTTGCTTAAAGGCGTGTTGTATATTTGTTGCAACAATATTTGTCTTATGCGCTTAGTCATTGAATATTGCATTTGGCAGCATCAGCAGGAAGGGCAATACCTGTTTATAATCCAGTTCCGGGTACTCCAGTCCTGGTAATCGGATATAATTGTAATAAATTTGATGCTGTTGATAATACAACTTTTCGCTTTGCACAAACCATGCTTTTTCGCCTAGTTTTTGAGCCAAAAACCACTTTTCAAGAAGCCGTGCACTTCTTCCGTTTCCGTCATTCCAGGGGTGAATTTTTACAAATACCAGGTGAATCATGGAAGCATAGAAAAAAACTTCCTGGATGCTCATTTCTCTATGGAGCAGGATGGCAATATCGGCGAAAAGTTTTTTCATTTCGGTTTCTACCTCAAAAGGCGATGCTGCTACATATTCGATACGTCCGTCAGGAGTTGTTACAAACATATTGTGGCTGCGAAATTTTCCCTGCCAGTTTTTGGCCAATATATGTTTGCTCAACAATTTTTGCGCTTCTGCTATGTTTTTCTCGTTCAGTTCGTTTGTTTGGGCAAAAGCATAGGCATCGTACAGGTCGTCAATTTTTTGGGTGTAATCGGGCAAAAATTCAACGCCGAATTTTTTGTGCTTGATGTAGCTGTCCAACTCAATGTCTTCTCCCTCAATTTTGCTGCTATAAACCGATGATACCGAAGTATAAAAGCTAAAAGTTTCAGTTGAAATCTCCGCATCCTGTAAAACCTCAAAAGCGGCTCGTAGACTTTTGGGAGCCTGTTCCAAATAGTCGGAAAGCAAATCGGTTGGAATGATATGGAGATTGTCTTTCATGTATTAGCATCTGGTTTATCCGTGCTATTTTGGTATGCTTCCCTTTCGCAGAGTTCATCCACCCTCACCGCCTGCAGGCGTTGTTCCCGCAAGTATTGCAGCAGGTTGCGCAGTATGCGGGGTTGCGCAGGGTTGGTATCGTGGAGCAGTATAATGCTTCCCGGTTTCAATTGTGCTTCGATGCGCTGGAGGATTTGCCGTTCATCTCTGAGCAGCCCGTCGAGCGATCGCACATCCCAGCCGATAACGGTAACGTTTTCGGCTTTTACGGCGGAAGCCAGGGCGGGCGTAGTAACGCCGTAGGGCGGTCTGAAAAAGCGGGGCATGACGCCGGCGGCGGCATGAATGGCCTCGCGGCAATCGATGATTTCCTTGCGGAAACCTGGCGGCGTTTTGAAATCAATCCAATAAGAATGGCTGAAAGAATGGTTGCCCACCAAATGCCCTTCTTCAACGATTTGCCGTACCAGTGCCGGGTACGATGCTACCTTGTGGCCGATACAGAAAAAGGTAGCTTGTACGCCGTATTCTTTCAAAATAGTCAATACCTGGGGCGTTATTTCGGGGTCGGGGCCGTCGTCAAAAGTGAGGGCCACCTGGCGATTGTTGTTGGGAATGCTGCAAATGGCGGGTATAAAAAATTGGGAACAGACAAACGCGGAGCCATAGGCCATACATCCGGCGTAACCCGACAGTATCACGACGTACACCAGCCAGTGCACCGATATCCACCAGTTGGCGCATAGGCTCAGCGCCATCAAAGCGATAAAAACCCGGCTAACGCGCTTAAAATTGAGCATTTTTTAATAATAAAAAAGAATGGTTGATATTACTATAGTTGTTGTATATCAATACGTTGTTTATCCGGTTAAGTTCAAATGGCCGAAGTTTGACCACATCCGGAATGTGCTGTTTGCGCAGTATCTGAGCGGCCAGCCACATGCCGAATGAGCCGGCGGTTTTGTATTCTCCGCAGAGGTGTTTAAAATACCCCAGGTTATTGTGTTTGAACAACATATCGCGTACGCGGTAGTAGGCCATGTCGAGATCGGGATTGCCGTTGAGGCCGAGCAGGACGAGGTCGACATCGCTGATATCGAGGTCTTGCGCCGCTAAAAACTGCCGTATAAAGCGGGTAATTTCAGCTTCGTCGGCGGGTTTGTAAAGCATGTCGGCGGCTTGCAACCGGGCGTAGGATTGGGTTGTAGGCCGGTTGCCCAGCATAAAGAAGGCGGCGCCTTCGCCGGGCAGGCTTCCCCGCAGGTGGTTGGCCAACAGGCTTAGTTGGGCGTATTCGTCGGGTTTCCACTGGCGAAGTCTGCCGGTGATAGCCAGATAATTGGGGGTGGTTTCGTCGATGCCGCCCACGAGTATATTTTGTATCGAACTGTTTTCTTCAAATTGCATCAGCGCGTCAAACAGGGCGCTTTCAAAGGAAAAACCGCGGTGTACGTAAGTGAAATTGTAATTGGTACACCCCAGCATGATGGCGATTTGGGAGGCAACGGTATTGTGGGTGGATTGGATAAACTGAGTAGGGGAGATGATCTCTTCTTCGCTTTCGTAGATAGACGTCAAAAATTTGTCGGTATCCTCCATGCAGCCCAGCCCGGTACCAACAATAATGGCGTCGGGGTCGCTCACCTGGGCTTCGTCGAGGCATATTTTGGCGGCAGTGACGCCCATTTTGATGACCCGGCTCATGCGGCGCAGGTTGGCGGCAGGAATATAATCGCGGTAGTTGGGTTCTGCGCAGGTGAGGCTATTGCCGACGTGATTGGTGATCTCCTCCAAAAACACAGCGTTATTGAAGGAATATTGGGGTGAAATATTGCCGATGCTATTGATGTAAACGGACATAATTAACAGCTTGAAAATATCATAGCGGAGCAATTGCCCCCGAATCCAAAGGAATTTGACAAAATATTGCGCAGCGAGATTCCTTCTTCCAGCGTTAAAACCGGTTTGATGTCGAGTTCTGCTATGGGTTCTCTGAAGTTGAGGTTGGGGATGATCATGCGGTGGTGGAGCGATAGCGCCGAGATGACAGCCTCTACCGAGCCTGCCGCTGCCAGCGTATGTCCGGTATAACTTTTGGTGGAGCTAAACCGGGGCAGGTAGTCTTTAAACATCGTTTTGAGCGCCTGGCCTTCCGACAGGTCGTTATTGGGCGTGGCGGTGCCGTGGGCGTTCACGTAATCGATTTGATCAGCCGTGATACCGCTGAGTTGCAGCGCGATTTGCATGGCTCGCAGGGCGCCGGCGCCGTCGGGCGAAGAAGCCGTTTGATGGTAGGCGTCGTTGGCGTTGCCGTAGCCGGCCAGTTCGGCCAGCGGCGTTTTTTTTGAGCTTTCCACGGCGCGGGCGGATTCGAGCACCAGGTAGGCGGCGGCTTCGCCGAGGTTGAGGCCGTTGCGGTGTTGGTCGAAGGGGCGGCACCAGTGTTCGTCGAGTATGCGCAGCGAGTTGAAACCGTTGAGCGTATAACGCGTGAGGGCGTCGGAGCCTCCCACAACCACCCGGTCGAGCCGGCCCGTTTTGATCAACCGGGCGCCCAGCATTATGGCGTTGGCGGCAGAAGAGCAAGCCGTGCTGATGGTGCTTACGAAGTGCCTGATACCCAGGTCGTCGGCAATGCGCTCGGTGCTGTCGCCGCAATCGTGCGACACCATGTGGTGAAGATCGCCCCCCCGCTCTTTGTCTTTGATGAACTCGCCGAAAAACACCTCGCTTTTGTCAATGCCGCCCACGCTGGTTGCCGACACAATGCCGGTGCGCAGGTGGGGGTGTTCGCTTAGTTGCGCATGGGCGGCGGCTTCCCGGGCGGCCAACATGCCCAGCAGGGCCGTACGGCTGTAATTGCGGATATCGTCGATACCCAGCATATCGGCCAACTGATCGTCGGTAGCTTTTACCTCGGCGGCAGGCAACACGCCCCGGTAGCGCGTCTGCAAATACCGGATAGGGCCGACGCCGCTTTCGCAACGGCGCAGCGCGTCAAGGGCCTGTGGCACATCAAAGCCGATGGCCGATACCATGCCCAAACCGGTGATAAATACTTTAGACGACACCTAAACCTTTGTTTTCAGCAATAAATTCAGCCAATGTACGCACCGAATAAAATACTTTTTTGCCTTCTTCCTGCGACTTGATTTTCAAGCCGTAGTTGCGCTCCAGCATCACGATGATCTCCAGTGCGTCGATGGAGTCCAGCCCCAGGTCAGAACCGAATAGGGGCTCGTCGGCGTTGATATCGTCAGGACTCACGCCTTCCAGGTTGAGGTGGTCGATAATTTGCGCTTTCAAATCTGCAATCAGCGTTTCCATTTATTTGTGTGTTGTGGTGACTCAATTATCAATGAATGTTGAATAGTCTTTGTACGTTGCCAGGGGTAAAAGCTGCTCCATTGGAGTTATCAGACTGTCGTTTTACCCATATCAGCGAGGCGTGACAGTTTTCGCCGTAATATTCTACCCAACCCGTTACGGCTGCTTCTACGGCATCTTCGGCAAATACCTGGCGTACATAGTTGCACAATAAAGTCGCATCGGGTTGATCTGACAATAAAAAGGCGTGTTCTCCCGTAATTTTATGTCTGATACAAATTTCTCCAATAACGATATTCGGCAGCGTATATACGAATAATGCCGGACTTGGAAAATTATTTTCGTCGTTTGTCACGGTTTCGTAGTATCGTTCGTCGGTATCCAGGCTGCTGTATTTATTCATCAAAAACAGCCCCACGCGGTCTTTGGGAATCGCCTCAAAATCGGGAACGGCCCTGAACAGGGCTTCCGCTGCCAGCCATCCCAATTTACTCAAATTATCCATTTTGAAAAATTTGAGGTAGCTCAATCCCATGTGTTTGAACAAAGCCTGGGCAAAAGCGGGGAAGTCGCCAGCCGGTTCATCCTGCCGGAATATTTCCCTGTCGTCGACGATCAGGGCGCCGTTTTTGATCAGGCTGTGGTGCTCAATGGTCAACATGGGGCGATTGTTTTTTCAGCACCACAGCGCCGTTGCATCCGCCAAAACCAGAGGCGGTTTTCAGACAGGTATCAACGCGCATTTCGCGGGTGTGGGTGATGATATTTAACGCCTGGGTTGTGCCGCTTTGCGCATATCCGGCGGAGCCGAATAACTTATCGCGGCGCATTGACCAACAGGCGGCAATGGTTTCCAGCAAGCCGGCGGCGCCCAGCGTATGACCCCAGTAGCCTTTGTAGCTGTTGAGCGGAATAGCTTGCATACCCAGTGCGTGGAATGCTTCGGCCTCCATGTCGTCGTTGTATTGGGTGGCGGTGCCGTGCGCCGATATGTAGTCGATGGCCGGCCGGCCCGATTGTTGCATAGCCCGTTGTACGGCCTGCTGCAATCCGCTGCCCGTACGCGAAGGGCCGGAGATGTGGTTGGCGTCGTTGCTGATGCTGCCTCCCAAGACGGCGATGCCGCCGGGGCGAGGCGTTGCCGACAATACGACGGTAGCGCCGCCTTCGCCCAGGCTAATGCCCCGGCGCTGCGAATCGTAAGGACGGCAGGGTTCGTCGCTGACGGCTTTGAGCGCTTCGAAACCGGCAAGGATGAAATCGGAGATTACATCGGCGCCCGATACAATGGCATGGCGGTACAACCCCATGCGGATAAGCCTGGCGCCCATGATCAGGGCCGAAAGGCCGGAAATACAGGCGTTGCTCACTACAACAGGCCGGTGGTGCAGTCCGAAAAACGACTGCACAGTATCGGCCGTTTCACTCAGGTTGACGGAAGTTGATGGAAATTGAGCGGCAATGGCCGGATTGAGCAGATCGATATTACCCTTGGTACTCGATAATATGGCGATAACGCCGGGATCGGCCGGGTCAAGCCCCGATTGCTCGATGGCGGCGCGCATTGACAGCAACAAAAAAGATTCGAAACGGGTGTATTTGGCCGGAATGCCAAAGCGCGAGCGAGCCTTATCCAGTTGCTCCTCTGAAACGGCGGCAATGCAAAAAGGGCCGGGCCTGCCGGCCCAGGATTCGTGATTGCGAATACCTGATTCGCCCCTGCACAGCCGTTCATAATGCTCGCCGGAGTCGATACCCAGCGCGCTTAGCATATGATCGGCTATGATGTATACCCCCTTCATACCTGTTGTTCTTCCTTCCTGGCTTCCTGGTTGGTTAAAATACCCCACTTGCGTTTCCATGCCACCAGAAACTCCGGTAAGGTAAGCATCAATTCGTTTTTATCATCCAGAAACACCTGTATGGTTTCACCTGTGGCGGCAATTTTTCCGGTGCTTTTGTTGAATACGGTGTATTGAAAAATGAGCTTGGCGGCTTGCGTGTCTATGTAGCGGGCTTCAACCTCAACCTCGTCGCCGTAGTGGATGGGACTTTTGTGGTCGCATTCGGTGCGCACAATGGGCGTGACGAAGCCGTGGGCAAAAACGTCGAGATAACCAAGCCCATAGCGGGCGCCGAAGGCTTCGCGGGCGTCTTCAAAATATTTGATATAATGGCCGTGCCAGACTACGCGCAGGGAGTCCACTTCTGAGAACCGCACGGTAATGCCGGTGGTCGCAGACAGAGCGGGGAATGATGGCAAGTGTCCGTTTTTTTTCATTCACGTTGGGTTTTGCGCCACAAAAATTTTGATTTCACAGCGGGCCAGCACCTGATCGCCGGCACTCACTTCCCCTTCGTAGATGCTGATGTCGAGCACTTCCTGTTTGAGCCGTACCTGGGTGAATATTTCGTCGCCCACGGCAGGTAGATCAATGATCTCGAGATCTTTAAAAGCGCCGATAAAACCCAGTGGCACGGGCTCCTGGCGATTTTTGTGGTAATAACCGGCCCTGACGGCGGCAGATTGGGCGATATTCTCCATGAGGCCGGGTTCGGTAAACCGGCCGTTGTAGACGAACAACAGGTCAGGCCTGATCAACAGACTGGTGCGCGTTGTTGATTCGTCGGAATGCCACAGCTTGTCTATCATTACGATAGGGGGCGCCTGTGGTAAATAATCGGCAATCTGAGTTCGATCGAGCAGGGGTAGCATCTTGTTTTTACTAAAGGAACAACGTTACAACTATTTTTCAGCGGGAATGGTTGCGGCAGTGCGGGGCAAAATGGGCGGGGTTTCTTCCCAAAAGTCGTAATAGTTGAACCATTGTTCGGGATATTGGCGCAACAATTTTTCAAGGCTGCGCAGGTAGTGGTCGATGATTTGCTCGGGTCCGCCCTGCGATACCTGTCCGGGGGTGGCAAAAAAATGGTAGTGGGTGTCGGTTTCTTTTACCGAAAAAACAAAAGTATAGGGCACTTTAAAACGCACGGCCAATTCAAAGGGGCCCAGCGGAAACTCGGCATAGCGCCCCATAAATTGCGTCCGGTAGGTTTTTTGGCCTGCATTTTTGATATACCTGTCGCCGTGAATACAAATAAATTCCTTGTTTTGCAGGGCATTGTACATGTCGAGCAGGTGAGAGAAATCATTTTTGACGCTGATCATTTTAAAATGCCTGTTTTTCATGGCTCCTTCCAACACTTCCTTGATGCCCTGGTCTTCGCCGTCGTACAACACGACGTTTACCGGCGTATTGAGTTTTTTGAGCAAATGGCCGGCGATTTCCCAGTTGCCCACGTGGGCGCTGATCAGCAGGGCGCCCTGGCCTTCTTTGGCCAGTTGGTACAGGTTTTCAACGCCGTCGAAAAAGAAAGTAAACTTATTGGGAAAGCCTCCCAGGATGACCACTTTGTCGATGAGTGTCTGGCCGAATTTGTAATAACTTCGGTAGCAACTGCGCAGTGACTGCAGGGGGCTAAAACCGTGGATGTGCCGGAAATAAAAATAAGCGGCTTTTGTCGATTTCCTGGCAAAAAGCAGATACCAAGCGGCCACCACATACAAGATGAAGTAGGCGGAACCAATGCCCGCATATTTCAGAAAAAACAAAAAGATCCGGTACCCCAGGGGGCCGCCTTTGCTTTTTCCTTCCCAGGAAGCCTTTTTTGCCATAGGACGTATGCTTAGGCGCTTACATTCTTTTGGATGTAATCGTAGAGATGTTCAAACGTTTCGATGGATTTGAGATCTTCGCGATTGACCTTGAAGCCGAAGTTGTCTTCAATAATGACCACCAGGTCGACAAAGTCGAGGCTGTCCAAATCCAGCGTTTCCCGCAAATTGGCGTGCAGGGTGATATCTTCGGCTTCTACCTCGAATTCATCAGCCAATATAGCGTTCACTTTTTCTATAATAGATGCAGCTACCATGATATTTTGGTTTTACAGGCGAATTAACGAAATTTTTTGACGATGAGCGATGAGTTAGTCCCCCCAAAGCCGAAAGAATTGGAAAGGAACAGTTCGATGTCCTTTTCAATGGTTTCGGGAACAATGTTGAGTTTGGCGGAGGCTTCGTCGGGGTTTTCAAAATTGATATTGGGAGCAATAAACGAATTTTGCATCATGAGTATGGAATAAATTACTTCGCTGGCGCCGGCCATCCAGCATTCGTGGCCTGTCATTGATTTGGTGGAACTCACATGGGGACGGGAGGCGCCGAATACTTCGTGAATGGCGCCGGCTTCGCTGGCGTCGCCGATGGGCGTAGAGGTAGCATGGGCGTTGATGTAGTCTATGTCGGCAGCCGTAACGCCCGCATCGAGCAGCGCCATTTGCAGCGATTTGACCGGCCCTTCCACGCTGGGCTGCGAGATATGGGCGCCGTTGGAAGAGAAGCCGTAGCCAATTACTTCGGCGAGAATGGTGGCGCCCCGCTGTACCGCCGATTCATAGCTTTCCAGGATCAGCGAAGCGGCGCCCCCGCTGGGCACCAGCCCGTCGCGGTCGCGGTCAAAGGGGCGTGAAGCTCGTACCGGTTCGTTTTCGCGGATCGAAAACGCGCTCAGCCCGTCGAAGCTGCCCATGGCATATTGGTTGACTTCCTGGGCGCCCCCGCACAAAATGATGTCCTGCAAACCGTTACGGATAAACATATAGCCCAGCCCGATGGCATGGGAACCGCTGGCGCAGGCTGCGCTCACCGTGAAATTGATGCCCTTGAGTTTGTAGATGGTGGCCAGGTTCATGGTCACTGTCGAGTTCATCGACTGAAAGATGGAGCCCGACATCAGAGAGGTGGTGTCGCGTTTCTGCCTCAGGGCGTCAATGGATTCTATTACGGCCAACGCCGAGCTGTCGTTGCCGTAGATGATACCCACTTCGCGACGATCCAGGAAATCCATGTCGATGCCGGCCTGGGCCAGCGCCTGGGCGGTAGCCACGTAAGCGTATTCGGCTTCTTCGGCCAAACCCACCCGCTGCCGGCGCTCCAACACGCCTTTGAGGTTGGGCCTTTCCAGTATACCGGTCAACCCCGAGCGAAAACCAAAGTCTTTGCGCCCCTGATCAAACCCAATCCCCGATACGCCTTTGTATAGGGATTGCGCTACTTCTTCCAGATTTTTGCCGATACAGGAGTATATGCCCATACCGGTGATGACTACTCTTCGCATGTTCTCTGTTGTCTGTTCTAGGTTGTAGGTTGTAGGTGCTCTGTTTGTTTATAAGTTTATAGGTTTATGGGTTTATGCAAAGCCCAGAAGTCCCGATCGACTTCGCTCATTGGCTTAGAATAGACTGAGTTTGAGGGAGAGAGGGTGGGAAAGCCCAATAGTCTCGAAAAATCCCTCCCTCTCACCCTCCCAGCCTCACATATAAAGTCCCCCATTCACCGAGATCACAGTGCCGGTGACATAGGAGGCGCGGGGCGAAGCCAGGAAGGCGGCGACTGCGGCCACTTCCTCGGGCGAACCGAAACGGCGCATTGGGATAGTTGCTTTAATTTCTTGTTCAGGTAAGTCCTGGGTCATATCGGTGGCAATAAAGCCTGGCGCGATGCAATTGACCGTAATATTTTTGCGCGCCATTTCCTGGGCCAGGGCTTTAGAGGCGGCGATGATGCCGCCTTTGGCGGCGGAATAATTGGTTTGGCCGGCCATACCGCTCAATCCCGACAAAGATACAATATTTATGATTCTGCCGTATTTATTGCGCAGCATGGATTTGATCAAATATTGCGTAACGGCATAAAAGCCGCCGAGATGGGTATTGATCACATCGTCCCAGTCGGTGTCTTCCTGCCAAAGCAGCAGGTTGTCTTTGCGATGGCCGGCATTGTTCACCAGCACTTCGATGATGCGGCCGTCTTCTTGTTGTAGCCAATTATCCAGGGCGAGGCGTATTTGGGCCCTGTCGCTGACGTCAAAAGGCAGCAGGCTGCCCTGCCCGCCCTGGTCGTTGATAAGTTGAAGGGTTTCCCGGGCAGCTGCTTCGTTGGAATGGTAATTGATCAGCACGTGATAGCCCATAGTGCTCAATTCCAGACAAATAGCTCTTCCTATGCCTCTGGATCCTCCGGTTACTAGCGCGTATTTCATAGATGAACATTCAAAGGATATTACTCCCGTTCTATCGCTTCGTTTTTAAGAAAATAGCATAATTGCTGAAGCGAATCAGACAGGGGGAAATCCTGATCAAAGATAGGCACAATAGCCCTCAATTCAAAGAAAACGGCTTTAGAAGCCGACGACAAGCGGTCGGCGATGTGCAAATAATCGATGGCCTGCAATATGGCGAGCCATTCGATAGCCATCACCTCAAAAGCATTGTCGATGACCTTTTTGGCCAACAAAGCGGCGTTGGTACCCATGCTCACAATATCCTGGTTGTCGTTGTTGTTGGGGATACTGTGCAAATACATGGGGTAGGAGAGGGTTTGGTTTTCCGCTACAGTAGAAGTAGCGGTAAACTGGGCGCCCTGCATCCCGAAGTTGAAGCCGATTTGCCCTAAATTTAAAAACGGCGGCAATTTATTGTTCAACTTATTATTGAGCAGATAGTTCAATTGTCGCTCGCATAACATGGATAATTTGGTGACGGCCATTTTTAGTTTGTCCATTTCCATGGCAACATAGTCGCCGTGGAAATTGCCGCCGTGGAATACGTTGTGTTCCTCTTCGAAGACGAGGGGGTTGTCATTGGCCGAGTTGAGTTCGTCAATGACGATTTTTTCGGCGTGTTGCAGGGTGTCGGCTACGGGGCCCAACACCTGGGGTATACAGCGGATGGAGTAATATTCCTGGATTTTATCTTCGGCGCGACCGGTTTCTACGGTGCGCTGGTAGAGGTGTTCGGTGCGGCTTCTGATAAGGCGGCTGTCGTGCAGTATGGCGCGCATGCGGGCAGCCACCTGGCGTTGCCCCTCGTGTAGTTTGGCGGCGTTGAGGGAGGCGGAGAAATGATCGTCGTAGGCCTCCACGATTTCATTGACGATCGAGGACGCGCGCACGGCCCACTCCAGCAGCCGGCGGGTATACAACACGTTGATCACCCCGATGCCGGTCATAGCGGAAGTACCGTTGATGAGGGCAAGCCCTTCGCGCAGGTGCATGGCGATGGGCTGCAAGCCTTCAGCGGCGAAAACCTCGCGGGTGGGTTTCACTGCGCCCTGATGGAAAACCTTGCCTTCGCCGATCATCGACAGGGCAAGGTGCGCCAATTGCACCAGGTCGCCGCTGGCGCCCACGCTGCCGTGCTCGTAGATGCAAGGGCATATATCGCGGTTGATCATCTCGCGCAACAGCGCAACCGTACCCGCATGCACGCCCGAGCGGGCCAGCATCAGCGTATTGAGCCGGGCTATCATGATGGCTTTTACATAAAGCGGCGGGATTGGCTGCCCCATACCCGTGGAATGACTCCTGATGAGGTTGTATTGCAGCGCCTGTACATCCTGGCTGTCAATGATGTATTGCGCCATCGGCCCAAAACCCGTATTTACGCCATAAATAACCTTGTTGACCGCAAAATGCTTCAGGAATTCGTGGTTGTTTTCAACTTTCCGGAGCGCGTATTCGTCAATTTCCAGCGTTGTATTGGGGGCAAAAAGCAGGCGTTGAAACTCGGCAATACCGAGTTGTTGTGTCCCGACATTAATTCGTTGCACAAAAGTTTTAATTAAACAGTTAGCCAATATACCCGTTTTATGAAGGAGATGATTCCCACTGATAGCGAAGATGGAATCGGGGGCCGAATCCCCCCATTTTTGGGTATAAAATTCGGCCAAAGATAGAATTTATTCCTGATTTTCGGCAAAAATGCCTCGGTCTATGCAAATGCGTTTCTTGAAGCGAAGTTTGCGGTTGCTGCTAATTTCGCTTGGCGTTTTGATTGCGCTGGCTTTTATGTTTTACCAATTGGTAGTGGCCGCGCCGCCGCCGGTCGCCGATATGTCGCCTTTGCAAGCGGTGCGCCGGGAGGTGTCTCCCCATTTTTATACCCTGGGACGCAACTGGCTGAAGAAAAACGAGGCGGGCTTCTGGGAAATGTATCTCGAGGGCGCGCCCTTTGAAAGGGGCGTCTACGGGGGCAAATTATGCAAGGAATTGCTGGCCGAACACGAGGCCGCTTTTGTAGAAGGGGTGGAAGAAAAAGTAAGTTCGAGGCTGTACCTCCAGGTATTAAAATGGTTTGTGGCCTGGTTTAACCGCCGCCTGCCCGATCATGTGCCGCTGGAATACCAACAGGAGATCTACGGCTGGTCGACGGCCGCCGCCGACGCCTACGACTATATCGGCCCCAAATACCATCGCAAACTCAATTACCACGCCGCGCACGATATCGGCCACGCCCTTCAGAACATGGGGCTGGTGTCGGGCTGTACCGCATTGGCAGCCTGGGATGGAGGCAGCGCCGACAGCTCGCTGCTGCTGGGCCGCAATTTCGATTTTTATGTAGGCGACGGCTTTGCCCGCCACAAGATGGTGGCTTTTATCAAACCCGATAGCGGTATCCCATTCGCTATGGTGACCTGGCCGGGTATGATCGGCTCGGTGTCGGGCATGAACCTGGAAGGACTTACGCTTACGCTCAACGCCGGCCCTACGGGTATCCCCAAAGGCGCCAAAACGCCCGTTACTATCCTCGGCAGGCGCATTTTGCAATACGCCGCTACTATTGAGGAGGCCGTCAAAATAGCCAGAGAAACACAGACTTTTGTGTCGGAGAATATCGTGGTGAGTTCCGGAAAATCGCGCCGGGTTGTTGTGATCGAAAAAACGCCGGAACAAACCCGCCTGTACGAAGCCGGCGGCAATCACCTGGTTTGCGCCAATCACTTTCAGAGTGACGAACTGGCGAAAAGCGAAGAAAATCAGAACGCCGTCGAACAAACGTCTACGGCATACCGCTACCGCCGCATGGAGCAGTTATTTGCGCAAAGCAACCCCCTGACGCCGGCTAAAATGGCCGCTATATTGCGGGATTACAAGGGCTTGGACGACCGCTTTATCGGACTGGGCAATGAGATGGCTATCAACCAGCTTATCGCCCACCATTCGGTGATTTTTCAACCCGAGTCGCTGAAAATGTGGGTGGCGGGAATTCCCACCCAAGTAGGCCCTTTTGTGGCTTACGATTTGCGGGAGGTTTTCCGCTCGGCCCCGCAGTTGCAATTCCCCCGGGAAATCGCCGACGCCGCATGGTCTATGCCCGCCGATTCCCTCTTGTCTTCACCGGGATACGCCAATTATATGGAATACAAACGGTTGAGCGATGTGATCGCCAGGGCTGTTCAGCAAAAAATGAAGCTGGATGCCGCCCTGCTCACCCGCTACGCAACCCTCAACCCCGAGCACTACCGCGCTTATGAGTTGCTGGGCGATTATTACCGCACATTGGGCGATTGCCCCAAGGCCTTGTCTTTCTACAAACGCGGCCTGTCCAAGTCGATCCCCTGGCGCAAGGACCGCGACCGACTCGAAGAAGGAAGGAGAAGATGTGGGGAGTAATTTTTGATGTTTGATTAATTATTGGTACACACTTATTCATAAACCTCCCGACTTCCCTTCGGTCAGTACGGGACTCCCCCGACTTTTAGTCGGGACTCACTTCGTTCGCTCTCAGTCGTATAACGCTTAAACTTATAAACAAACCAACCTACAACCTACCTCACTCTGTCAAGCTCATAAACCTGCACAACCCGGATAATCTTATCAGCGTACTCAGGGTCGGTGGCATAGCCGCCGGCCACCAGACCTTTGGCCCAGCGGCGGTAATCGCTGCGGCGGTAGCTAAACAAATGCTGATAGTGAGGTTTTGAAGCCAGGAAACGCCCGAAATCGCGATAACTTTCATCGCCGGCTTTGTAAGCCCGGAAACAGGCTTTTACCGTGCGAAAGGCCCCCCGCTCAAACTCGCGGGTGGGCAGGCAACAGCGGGGCTGGCCGGCTTCCGCTTTGATGCCGAAATGGTTATTACCCTTCTGGGCGAGTTCGCTGGCGCCCCAGGCGCTCTCCAGCCCGGCCACAGCTAACATGATGGCGGGCGGAACGCCGGTTTCATCCGCAGCGGCAATGGCTACCGGGGCGTATTGCTCCAAATAGGCCTGGGTGTGCGGTGGCAGCGGCGTGCTGCGCCGCTCGCGTTGACACAACCGGAAGACGATAAGGCATGCGAAGAATATGATTACGCTCCTTCGCAAATTGAAATAACGGATGACCTTGCGCAGTATCATGCTGCAAAGGTAGGAGTTTTTGTTGTCCGTTGTCAGTTCTATGTTGTAGGTTGTAAGTTGTAAGTTGTAGGTTGTAAGTTGTAAGTTTGTGTTATGGGTTAAACGCTTAAGCTTATAAACAAATCTACATCTGATAACA
>DAINSQ010000084.1:0-21383 GCA_036741235.1 Saprospiraceae bacterium
ACAACCTACAACCTACAACCTACAACCTACAACCGCCCCCCTTTACTCCCCCCTTACCAGCACCTTTTCCACCAACTCGCTGCCAAAAGCGTAGGGCAGGTAAGCAATTGAGGGTATCGGTTTAGTGATAAAAACATTGGCTAATTTGCCGGGGGTAATACTTCCGCAATCGGTAGACAATTCCATGGCGGCAGCGCCGTTGATGGTAGCGGCATTAAGGGCCTCTTCGGGGGTCATGCGTAGTTTGATACAGGCCAGACTCGCCACAAACGACATAGACCCGGAGGGCGAAGTGCCGGGGTTGTAGTCGGTAGCCAGGGCCACCGGCAGGCCCGCGTTGAGCATCCGGCGGGCGGGGGGATAGTGTTCGTCATTGAGAAAAAATGGCGCAGAGGGCAACAGCGTGGGGATGGTTTGGCTTGAAACGAGGCAATCAATTTCTGCATCTGTGAGCACTTCGAGGTGATCGACCGACACGGCGCCACGCGACACGCAGGCTTCTATACCGCCCATACTATTAAACTGGTTGGTGTGGATTTTGGCTTTCAGTCCGTAACGCGCGCCGGCGTCGATAATGCGGGACGTCTCTTCGACGCTGAAAAAGTTTTTCTCACAAAAAGCATCTACATAATCGGCCAGGCCTTCGCCGGCAATCTGGGGTAGCAGTCGCTCGATGAGCAGTTGCATATACCCCTCGCGGTTATCGCGGTATTCAGCGGGTAAGGCATGGGCGCCCAGGAAAGTTGCTTTGATGGGCATTGGGCTCATCTCTTTCAGGCGCCTGATCACGCGCAGCATCTTGAGTTCGCTGTCTTCGCTCAGTCCATAACCGCTTTTGATTTCTATCGCGCCGGCGCCCATGGCGCGCACTTCTTCGAGTCGCTGCCAGGCCTGCTCTACCAATACCTCTTCGGGTGTTTCGCGGAGTCGCCGCGCCGAGTTGAGAATGCCCCCTCCGCGGCGGGCAATTTCTTCATAACTCAGCCCCCTGATACGGTCGACAAATTCAGCTTCGCGACTGCCGGCAAAAACCAGATGCGTATGCGAGTCGCACCAACAAGGAAAAACCATGCCGCCGCCGGCGTCGATTTGGCGATCGGCACGATCGGGGCACTCCGACATGGGGCCATACCCGGCAATACGATCTCCTTCAATGAGTAAATAAGCGTCGCGTATCAGCGGCAAGTGTTGCATATCGGCCCCGCGCAATAGTTGGATGCCCGGCGGCAGCGTTTGAACCAGGGTATGAATATTGTAAATAAGCGTTGATGAATTCATGATTACTTACAGTTCAGGCTTTGGGTAATTCCAGAATAAATGTTGCCCCTCTCCCCCTCTCACTCTCCAGGTTGAGCGTCCCCCCCATTGCTTCGGCGTATCGGCGAGAAATAAAGAGACCATATCCCCATGAAGACTCGCCCTTTTCAGCCTGTGGTTTTAGTTTTTGGAATAATTTGAAAGCCAGCGATTGATCGTCAGCATCCAGCCCCGGGCCCTGGTCGGTTACCAAAAAACGGATGCATTCGCCTGCATCTTCAAGTCGCAATACAACCGGTTTGCCTGATGGCGAATACTTAATCGCATTGGAAAGCAAATTGCCAATGATGCGCTGTAAGAAATAGGGGTCGGCTTTTACCTGCCATTGGCCGGAAGTTGTATGGATCTGAATATCAATATCATTATGCGCAGCATATTGCTGGAATTCTTTTTCAGCGGCCTCCAGAACGGATAAAGCGTCCACGTTGATCAACTGTAGCGACAGCATGACCCCTTCCTCCATGTTCTCCACATCCATTATGCGCCGGCTCATTTCGTCAATCCGGTCGGCGGCGTGTTCCATCTCACTGACTAACTCGGAGGCATATCCGGCGTGAAGCATTTCGTGCAGGTTGAGTTGAATAACAGCCAAAGGATGCCGTAAATCGTGCGTGAGCAGCGAAGCCAGAAATTTTTTTTCGGTATTGAGTTGTTTCAAATGATCGTTGGCCGCTTTCAATTGCGAATTTAACGCTTGCAATTGCTCTTTTTTTTGCCGCAGACGCATAGAAAAACGAGAAAGGATCACAATAAGGCAAAGAAGCGATACGGCAGCGATACCATAAATATCATTGCGAAAACGGGCAGCGCTGTTTTGTTGTCGGAGCAACTGGTTTTCCTGTTCTTTTTCTTTCGTATGGTATTGAAATTCGAGTTGCTGGAGTAGCTTGTTTTTATCTGCGTCGTAGATTTCTTTCAGATAAGTCTGGTAATGCTTCAGATAAAAAAGCGCGCTATCGGGTTGATTATTATGCTCAAAAAAAGCGACCAGCAGAGGGTGAAGCTCCACCAGTCCTTCTTTATCATTGGCTTTATTAAACAAACGCAGGGCGGTCCTGTAATGGTAAATGGCTTCAGGTTTGAGACCAAGGGCTTGATAACATTTCGCGGTATTCATATGCGACCACGGGATATTTTTGCTGTCATTTTCATTCAGCGTAATTTCCAGCGAGCGTTTGGCATACTCCAGGGCTTCGTCGAATTTGCCCTGCTTAAACTTAACATCTCCAACTTTTGAGTATACAGTGCCTGTTTTAGCCAGGTTTTTCTGCTTGCGGTAAATTTTCAATGCTTCGTCCAGATAAACCAAAGCAGAATCATACTGCTGTAAATCAATAAAAAAGAAAGCGCCTCCCAGATAATTATCAGCCAAAATGACAGGTTCATCGAGTGTTTTAAGGATTTTCATCCCCTCCCGGAGATGCTTTTGGGCTGATGTAATATCGTTTGTCGACCATTTCACGCCTGATATATTAATCAGCGCCTGTGCATGTCGTTTCATCCATTCGGGGCCTTCCCGCATTTTGGCAATGTCAAGTGCGTGGTAAAAATGCTCCAATGCAATGTGGTATTGAATCTGTTGGACATAAGTAACGCCGATTGACATATGGGCTCTGAATTGTAAAAATGGATTATTGAGGAGTTTTGCTTCGGCTATACTTTGTTCACTTATTTGGATTGAAGCCTCCAGGGAGTCGGACCGGTAAGCCTCTCCTAGTTGTATCATCAGTATCACCGCCATCGAGTCGACAACAGTGCGCTCAGCTAGTGCGGCTTTCAGGTTTTCGACGGCGCTGGGCTGTGAAGTCCCATTTATCGCAGTAAAAAACAAATATCCGATGACAAGTAGCTTTACTTTCATAGGTTAATTTTGGTTAAACCGACACGCAATCACTGATTGGAAATACTCAGCTTTTTCCTCAGTTGTATCTTGGATTGTACATCCAGTTTGCGGTATATGGTTTTTACATGCTGCCTGACCGTATTTATCGAGATGAATAATTGGTCGGCAATAGCTTTGTAACTGACTCCTTCCACCAGCAAATAGGCCACCTCCTGTTCCCGCTCGCTAAGCGACTCCCCCTGCTCTGCCGTATCCTTCATTAAACTGACGTGGCCCATCTGCCTTAAGTGCTCTACTATCACAATGGCCGCCTTGCCTCCAAGATAAGCGCCTTCCGATAGCGTTTCCCGGATAGCTGCTATGAATTCAGCAGGTTTCCCGCCTTTTATAATATAGCCGTTCGCGCCATTTTTTATCGCATCCAAAACAAATTTATCCCGGGTATAACCTGTCATGATAATGATTTTTGTTCTTGGGAGTACTTTCCTGATCTTGCCAAGATGCTCCAGGCTATTGATCTCTTTTAATTGAATATCCAATAATAGTATATCAGGGGGATTGGCCGTATCTGTTTTTTCAAATAACTCGCCCAAAGAATGCGCTTGAAAAATACACTTCCAAGCTTCCTGCATCTCGACCAGATTGGCCATCCGGGAGAGCAATACGGGATCGTCATCTACAATGGCTATCTTTATCACGGGTCTTTTTTTTTATTTCACTGATAAAAAACGTCGCACCTTTTCACCCAAAGATAACATTTTCATGTGATATCTGCGAGTTTCTATTTAAATTTACTTTGCACGTGATAAAAAGTTTTTGTACAGCGGCTTCTACCCATTTACAAACACGGCATGCTTATGCCGGTAGTCCTCTACCACATCTTGTATGCTTTGGGTTAAGAGTAAACACAACATTCAGGATGACTGCTTGTACAAACAGATAAACACAACTACTTTGCAACCAGGATCCCACAAGTCGGCTATTTCCCCAATCTGTTGACTTGTGGGCGCCTGCCTTTCCCTCCGCTTGTCGTACAGCCTACATAAGTCGATCATTCGCCACTGCTTTCAGCTGTCCCACTGGCTTTTTAATGGTAATTATTCTACCTTTATCCGGTAAATATATCAAGTAGCGTGTCTGCAATAAAACTGTTATCAACATTTTTGTTAGGGCTAACCGCAACAGCCTGGCTGTGGGGTCAGACTTTTGTAAGCACAACTCCGCAGAATAAAAATGCCGTATTGGAAGTATACGGGGGTATGTACTGTATTTACTGCCCCGAAGGCAATATTATAGCAGAGCAAATTGCCCATACTCACCCCAATGATGTTGTGCTTATTAATGTACATGCCGGTATATACGCCATACCCGACCCTGGCGACCCCGATTTGCGCAGCGATTACGGAGAGGCGCTCAAAAACCAGACGGGGCTGGCGGGTTACCCTGCAGGCACAGTCAACCGGCTTATTTTTCCGGGTTGGGAACAAAATCAACCGGGTACTACAGCCATCAACAGGGGCAATTGGGGCAATGCGGTTACCCAGGTGCTACAGCAACCTTCTCCCGTTAACCTGGCAGCCCAAGCCCACTATAACGTTGTCAGTGGGTTACTCACCATCAATCTGGAGATATATTATACCGGCAATAGCATTTCACCAGTCAATTTCCTGAATATAGCGCTGCTTCAAAGCGACATTATTGGCCCGCAAACAGGGGCTTATCCTTATTCTACCTATAAGCACAATTACATACTGCGCGACCTGCTCACCGGCCAATGGGGCGAACCCATTTATACAACCAGCGCCGGCTACTTTGAAGCCAGAACCTATACCTACCAGATGCCCCCCCATTACAGAGGAGTACCGGTAACCCCCGCCAATATGCGCCTGGCTTTGTTTATCGCTGAAGGCCAGCAGCAAATTTTGACGGGCATTGCCGTAACGCCCGAATTTACCGTGGCGCATACCCACAACGTTAATGCGCTGGCTATTTCGGCGCCAGAAGAAGTGTGTATGGCGTCGATGTCGCCGGTGCTTACCTTGCGCAACGATGGCAATACCCCGCTCACTTCCGCTACAATTCAATACAGCATCAACGGCGG
Organism: Saprospiraceae bacterium; assembly: GCA_036741235.1. Lineage (GTDB taxonomy): Bacteria > Bacteroidota > Bacteroidia > Chitinophagales > Saprospiraceae > JABWBR01. The sequence continues at coordinate 5,262 of DAINSQ010000084.1, forward strand.
CGCCCCCCAATCTTATGCCTGGTCGGGCTATCTGACTACCTATGAACGAGAGGATGTGCCGCTACCCGTCATTTATTTCGATGCGAATTCGTCGGGCCCGCATACGCTGCTGTGTTCGGTGTATAGCCCTAATGGCCAACAAGACGAGGATATCGGCAATAATAACCGCACTTTTTCTTTCGAAAACGCCCCCGCATCGGCTACAACCACTTTGACGCTTGAGCTTAAAACCGATTTTTACGGCTATGAGATTTACTGGGAAATTGTGGATGAGTCGGGCGCCGTATTTGCCTTCGGCGGCAATGAGGTTGTAGGAGTCAGCGGTGGAGGTTACAACAATGCCACCCCAGCCGACCCGGGCGCTTATAGCAATAATCAACTTATTATTACGCCTATCGAGCTGCCGGTCGAAGGCTGCTATACGTTCCGCATTCTCGACGCTTTCGGCGACGGCATGTGTTGTACCTATGGCAGCGGCTTCTACCGCCTGCGCGATGAAGACGGCAACTGGCTGTTTGCCGGCGGCGCTTTCGGCGCCGAAGAACGCCGGCCCTTCCTTGCCGGCCCCTGGCAGGTTACGGCAGTTTCATCAACTCACGAAGCCGCCCAGGTTTCCATCTCGCCCAACCCCTCTCCTGCCGGCGCCTGGCTGGCCCAATTCGAGCTGCCCTCGCAGTCAGCCGTATATGCCCGTGTTTACGCTGCCGACGGCCGGCTTGTCTGGCATACGCCCGCTACCCATATGCAGGCCGGCTTATCTACCCTGCCCGTCGAATTATCCGATGCCGCCCCCGGTTTGTATGTCCTCCATCTCTTTATCAACGATAGTATGGTGGTTCGGAAGTTGGTGAAATAGTTGTAGGTTGTAGGTTGTAGGTTGTAGGTTCGTTTATAAGTTTAAGAGTTTATGGGTTTATGAATAAGAGTATTATAAACCTATAAACCTATAAACAGAGAACACCTCATAACATCAACCATTTAACATTAAAAATTAATTAGTCCTGCAACGAATTCCGGATTAATATTTCTCATACATTGAAAATGGCCTTTAGGGCATGTATCATAGCCGATTTTGGAGCAGGGGCGACAGGTCAGGCCTTTGACTTCCACCGTGGTATTGCGATCGATGCCTTGCGGATAATACGGATACATACCGAATTCGGGCACGGTATTACCCCAGATAGAAATAATGTCTTTTTGAAATGCCGCTGCAACGTGCATCAAGCCGGTATCGTGGGTTATTACCTGGCTGGCCTGGCGCACCATCGAAGCCGACTGGTGTAGTTTGAGTTTGCCGCAGGCATTAACCACATGAGCGCCTGCCCGGCCGGCGATAAAATCGCCCGTTTCGGCTTCATCAGGGCCGCCGAGTAATACTACCGGCAATTTGATTTGACGACAAATCGCCGCAATCTGCTCTGCAGGCAGCCGCTTGGTAGCATGAGCGGCGCCGGTAACAAAAGCGATATAAGGCAAAGGCTCCGCAATACCCGCCGCGCGCAACCAGGCGGCTGCATCCAGCTCCTGATCAGCGGGAATAAAATAATCCAGCCCGCCCCCGTCGTTGCTTACGCCCAGGGGCGCCGCCGCAGCCAGGTATCGATCAACGATATGAGCCGCCGGCAAGCGATTGATGCCCAAGCGCACCAGCAACCACTTTTCAAAGTTTAATTTGTCGAAGCTCGAGGAAGGCACGCCCCTCAAAGCCCATTTTACCTGCCAACTGCGCAGGTTGTGGTGTAGATCAATGATGTAATCGTAGGACTCGCCGCGTAACTGCGACAACACCTCGCCCACCTTTTTTTCGATGGCGTATACTTTGCTGATGCCAGGATGAGCGCTCAGCACCCCCTGGAATGCTTTTTTGGTAAGAAAATGCACTTCCGCCTGGAGCTGCTGCTTCAGGCATCGCACTACCGGCGTAGTTAATACGATATCTCCGATGGAACTGAAACGGATAATGAGGATTTTCGGCGCCTGGCTGAGGTAAGGCATGAATGGAACGACTTTGCGAGCAAAAAAAAAAGTCGCACTGACGAAGTGCGACCCTTTTCTATAATCCCATGAACATATCCAAAATAAAATGTCGTTGAAAAAAATGTCCGCCGTTTTCTTGGAAATTGACAAACATTTCATCTATCTTCGCCACATCAACCGGGAAATACTATCCACACACGGTTATTTAACAAATTGTAATCTTAAGCTTTGACAACATAATCCCATGAATGTGACCTAATCGAGAGGCGGATCTTTTGGTCCGCCTTTTTTTTTGTCTCCGTAGCGAAGCGTCGTATCTTGCAGGGAAGTTCGGTCGGCATAGTTGTAATTCGTCCCGAGCGAACTCGGGACGACTTACCACCAACAAACTATAATCCCATGAACATATTCAAATTTGTCTGCCGGTCCTTTTAACCAGCTTTTTTTCTTTCCTCCTCTTTTTCTCTCTGATCACGATACAAAGATGCAACACCGATTTGCTAGAATCAAAGACAAAAATAAGGCGTTGTGAATTTTATTATCAACGCCTTATATCTGGCGAATAGTTTTTAATATATTGTTTTTCAATACCTTATCATTTATTTAATCTTTTACAAAAGAATAGAATTGTGAATTTTTATAGAAAAAACAAGCATTGAAAGTGAAAAAAAAAATCAAAAAAACTTTTTTGGAACGGTATTAATGGGCGAGAAAACGGTATGGCGGGCGTAAACTTCTTTTCTTCGATCGCGGCTATTGCGTACTGTTCCGTGGTGGCGCAAGCGGGTCAGCAATTCGGGGTGGACGTCAGCGTAGATAGCGGCATCGGCATTGGGAGGGGCCTCGGCCATTATGCCGCCTGCCGGAAAACCGTGGTCGCAGGGCGTATAGATTCCCGATTGGGCATATTGAAATTCGATAGCCGGCACTTCGGGCATATTGCCGGTACAACCGGCCGTAGCTACATAGCACTCGCCGTAAACAGCCAGGGCCTGGGCGCTGTGCCTTACGCGCCAGTGGCCGTGCTCGGTGTCGGTGGAATAAGGTACAAAAGCTGTGTGGCACCCTGCGTCGGCGCACAAGCGGCCCAACTCGGGGAATTCTACATCGTAACAGATAAGAATGGCAATACGCCCCATATCGGTTTCAAAGATACCGGGGTCATGGCCGGGCGACAACTCCATGATTTCTACTTCGTAGGGCGTGAGATGTATTTTGTGGTAGCTATCGGTTTTGCCGTTGCGATGGCACAGTACCGCTGTATTGTATAAGGTATCGCCTTCCAAAACGGGCATACTTCCGGCTATGATGTTGACTTGGTATTTGGCAGCCATGGCCACGCAACGCGATATAATGTGATCGCTAAAATCGGCCAATTGCCGCATACCGTGCGCTACATCGGGAACCCCGGGCGCATGATGCGGGTGATCGGGGTAAATCTCTTCAGGAGAAAGCGTCGAAAAAAAATGTTGCCGGTATTCACGGTGATCGTCAAACAAGGTGAGCAGCGGCAGGGCAAAATATTCGGGAAACAAAACAAAGTCGGCCTGGGCATTTGCCAGCGCGCGCACTTGCGATTCCATTTTCCAGAAGAAGGCTTGCAGGTTGTCAACATGTTCTACCTGCCATTGCACTACGCCGATTCTGATGTGGTTTTGCTCCAATTTTACAGATGCACCTTTAAAATGTGAATAGGATATTTATCGGGATTTAACTCCACGTAATTCCAATCGTTAAACCAGTAATAGGTCTCATCTGTCAACAAATCTGTAACCCTAAGGTTGACCCGCCCGGTCAAATTGAGCAATTGCTTGGGCACTTCTACATAACCCGACTGCGTGAAGGCGGTATCAAAAGAAACAATACACCAAATGATGTTGTCGAGATTTTCGGTGACTTTGATAAAGCTCATCAATTGCTCGTTGTCGGTGCGGGTAAACTGGATGTTCCAGGTAGACTGCATTGCCGGGTTGTCTTTCCTGATCTGATTGATTTTGGAGATCAGATCGGTGAGGCGGTTGCGCTCGTTCCAGTCGTAATGGCGGATTTCGTATTTCTCGGAGTTGAAGTATTCTTCTTTGCCGTTGGTATTGCCTGTGTTTTCCAGGAATTCGTAGGCCGGGCCGTAGAGGCCGTAGTTTGACGACAGGGTAGCGGCCAGGGCCAGTCGCATGGCAAATGCGTTGGCATTGGCGCCCATGAGTTCGTAGGGTAATATATCGGGCGTATTGGGCCAGAAATTGGGGCGGAAGTACTCGCGCAGCTCGGAGGTAGTGAGCTCGGTGATATATTCTTCCATTTCGCGGCGACTGGTACGCCATACGAAATAGGTGTATGACTGGGTAAAGCCAAGCTTGGCCAGTTCGGCCATTACTTTTGGCCGGGTAAAGGCTTCCGAGAGGAAAATGGTGTCGGGGTAGACGGCCTGTATCTCGGCAATAAACCACTCCCAGAAGGCAAAAGGCTTGGTATGGGGGTTGTCTACCCTGAAAATACGGACGCCGGCTTCGCACCAGAACAACCCGATGCTTTTTAGTTCGTTCCAGAGGTTTTCCCAGTCGTCGGTTTCGAAGTTGATGGGCACAATGTCCTGGTATTTTTTCGGCGGATTTTCGGCGTAGGCGATAGTACCGTCGGGGCGCCAGAGGAACCAGTCGGGGTGTTCTTTGACGTAGGGGTGGTCGGGGGCGCATTGCAGAGCCAGGTCCAGGGCTATTTCTATGCCTGCTTTGCCGGCCTCTTTGATGAGATGCTTGTAGTCGTCGAGGGTTCCCAGTTCGGGGTGTATGGCTTTGTGGCCGCCTTCGTCGCTGCCGATGGCCCAGGGGGATCCGGGTTCGCCGGGTTCGGCGTTGGTAGCGTTGTTTTTGCCTTTTCGGTTGAGTTTGCCGATGGGGTGTATGGGCGGCAGGTACAATACGTCGAAGCCCATTTCAACCAGGCGGGGCAGCAGGCGCTCGCAGTCTTTGAACGTACCGTGTTTGCCATCGGTTTCAGAAGCGGAACGCGGGAAAAACTCGTACCAGGCGCTGAAGAGTTCTTTTTCGCGACCTACGCGCACTACCAGATGGCGGTCGTAGGTGGTCACGTGTTGCCGCAGGGGGCGCTCGTGGGCGAGTTGGGCGAATTCTTCGCTCAAAACAGTATTGACGGCCTTGTCGTAGTTGGATTCATCTTCGAGCTGAGCGGCAGCTTTGAGCAATTTGGCGGCTTCGGTTTTGTTAAAATTGGCGGCGGCTTTGCGCAGCAGCGAGGCGCCGATGAGCAGCTCGGTCTGCATCTGCTGGCCGTCGTCGAATTTTTTGTGGAATCCCTTGAGCCAGGTGGCCAGGTGGTCCACCCAGGCTTCTATTTTATAATGATAATACCCGCGTTTTTCGACCTTGAAGCCGGCGGTCCAAACATCGTTGGCATGGTCTTGCATGAACACCGACGACCAGTGTTTGTCTTCGTCGTGTTTGTACAATAAGGCTGCGCGGATCACGTCGTGGCCGTCGGAGAAGATGTCTGCCGTTACATCTACGCTTTCGCCTGGCGTGCGCTTGATGAAAAAACGGCCATTGTCAATTTCGGGTTTTACATGCTCGATAACGACGCGGTGTCTCATTGCCTCTCTATGGTTTTTATTTGTGGGCAATATTAAGGAGAAATGCGCAATAATCGCATTTACAGGGCTAATAAACCTGCGCCATGCAGGTCATCCCACAATTTTTCATACCAATATACTTCAAAATCAATTAATCCCGCAGACTCATAGTCGGCTTGTATTTGCTGAAAAGTGAGCAATTCCGAATTTGACGCCGACAGCCGCGGCAATAAGGCGGCCAGCCAACGCCCTCCCGCTTCGTCGAGGCGAATCGACAAGGGTTCTTTTTTGGTGTGGAAAGTCAATTCGGCGAAAGCCAAGTCTTTTCCTTTTTTGTTTTTTGTAAAATAGCGAACCGCCGGTTGAGGCCCCAACCATACGAGTTTGGCAGCGGGTTTTACAAACAGGTCGTGATCGGCGGCCAAAAACGATACGATGTGATTTACGACGATTTGCGTGCGGGGCGTTTTGAAGTCGAACCAGTCTTGCAGCGGATAATCCAGGCCAATGCCGTGCATGTAGTTGAGCAGCGATTTTTTGAGGCCGTAGCTGAATTTTTCGTGGTCGCCGCCCTGCGGGTCGATGTGTTCGATGTCGTTGTTGGCAAAACTACCCAGCACTTCGCTCTTTTTTTTAACGCCGAATTTTTCGGGATACAACCCCACCGGACTGTGGGCGGTCATGGCAAATTGATGCCAAAAAGCAGATTGCAAAACGCCCGCTTCAAAAAGTTGCCGCACAATTTCGAGCGAGTCGATGGTTTCCTGGTCGGTTTGGGTGGGAAAGCCGTACATGAGGTAGGCGTGGGTCATGATACCCGATTCGGTGAAGTTGCGGGTCACCTGGGCCACCTGTGCCACCGTGACGCCTTTATCGATGAGCTTGAGTAAGCGGTCGGAGGCCACTTCGAGGCCGCCGGTGACGGCGATGCAGCCGGAGGCTTTGAGCAAGCGGCAGAGGTCGCGAGTAAAGCTTTTTTCGAATCGGATGTTGGTCCACCAACTTACGCTTAGTTTTCGGCGCAAGATTTCCAGCGCCAGCGCGCGCATAAGGGCCGGCGGAGCCGCCTCGTCGACAAAGTGAAAGCCGTTTTCGCCTGTTTGGGCAATCATTTCCTCTATGCGGTCGCACAGCATTTTGGCGGCTACGGGCTCGTATACCTTTATATAATCGAGCGAAATATCGCAAAAGGTGCATTTGCCCCAATAACAGCCGTGGGCCATGGTGAGTTTGTTCCACCTGCCGTCGCTCCACAGGCGATGCATGGGGTTGGCAATTTCGAGTACCGATATGTATTTATCGAGCGGCAGGTCGCTGTAGTCGGGCGTGCCGGTTTCCGACTGCTTGTAGTCTTTGCTGAAACTGTTGTTTATGTAGTCTACCCGGCCGTTGAGCATTACAAAAGTGCGTTTGAGCAATTCTACCGGACGTTTGCCCTCAATATGCTCTACCAGGTTTTCGATGGGCGCCTCGCCGTCGTCGAGGGTGATGAAGTCGAAAAACTCAAAAACGCGGGGTTCCGAAAGCGAGCGCAATTCAGTATTGGCAAAGCCGCCGCCCATGGCCGTTTTCACTTCGGGATAGTTTTGCTTGATCCACTGTGCGCAACGGAAGGCGCTGTAAAGGTTGCCGGGAAACGGCACAGAGACGCACACCAGCCGAGGTTGTGCTTCGGCCATACGCTTTTCGAGGATTTGCTGCAATATATGGTCGATAAACGAAGGCGGCTGCTGCAAAGCTTCGTACAATTCATCGAAGCTGTTGGCCGAGCGGCCCAAACGTTCTGCATAACGACTGAAGCCGAAGTGTTCGTCGACGCACTCGGTAATGAGATCGCCCAGGTCCTCCAGATATAGGGTGGCCAGATGCTTGGCTTTGTCTTGTATCCCCATCGACCCGAAGGCCCATTCCATGTCGTCGAGTTGTGCAAACCGGGAGGCCTCGGGTAGAAAATCTTCCAGGCAGATCAGATGGGCTAATGTGGGGTTCTTGCCCTGTAAAAAGGCAATTACCGCGTCGATGCTGTTAATGTAGTGATCCTGCATGGCTATGATGCGCCGGGCGTTGTCGGAGGGGGGGAGATCTTTGGAATTGGTGGCAGATTGCGGACTGTGGTTTGCGAATTGGTCTTCCAGCAAGGCAAATAGCCGGGTCAGGCCTGTTTTTGTAAACAGCGACAGAATCACCTCAATACCCAGATCGGCCTGGCAGGAAGAAATTTTTTTGGTATTTAAAAATCCCTTCAAATAAGCCGTTGCAGGATATGGCGTATTTAATTGCGTAAATGGCGGTGTTATTAAAAAAACGGTTGCCGGCATAGCCTGCAAAGTAATATTATTCTGTACAAAATTCCAAGCGGGTTCATTGTCAGAAAAATATCAGTTGACAAGCGCCTCAAAAAGTCGTAAATTTGAAGCAACCAAATAAAAGGAGGCGCTTATGACCATTTTGAGATCTTTACACACATTCACCGTATTACTGTGCGCCACTTCAGTCTGCCTCGCCCAGCCGGCGGAAAAAACGCTGGTCAAGTCCTTTAATGTTCAAGGCAGCCATGCCATTGAACTTGGCGTTCGGGGCGACGTCCACGTGCAACCCTGGACTAATGAGGCGCTTCGAATTCAAATGACCGTAACATTGCCGGCCGGCACGCCCGCCATGCTCAAATCACTGGTGGAGTCGGGCCGCTACAACCTGAAAAGCACCCTGATCGACAACGTACTGCATATCTCCCTGCCCAATATGGAGCGGGAAGTACTCTTCAAAGGCAAAGCCGTTGAAGAAACCCTTTCTTTTATCGTTTATGCCCCCGAGAAAGTGACGGTACAACTCGGCGAAGGCGCCTCGACGAATAAGGAGGGGGTGGTGGCGAATTCGTTTTGAAGGGTTTTGAGGGGGGATGAGTTTATTTAAATTTCGAATATTGAATTTCAACTAATTACGTATTCAATATTAAGCATCAAAAATCCGCTCATGCCCCCTCAATAATCTACCAATACCACCAATATCCCTTCACCTTCCCTTTTGTGTTAATCTCTAATGCCGGCGCGGGTATTTTTATAAAATTCAGCGCGGTGAACACTGTTTTCAGCACGCGGCTACGCGTGGGGATGCGGGTAAAGTCGATATCGGGCGAGATAAAAAACTGGCGATAGCGGGGGTATTGATCTTCTGGCAAGAAATTGAGGTTGCCCGCCGGGTCGGTCCATTCGTTTTTGAAGCCCCCGTAGAGGTTTTCAGCGCCGTACCCCACCGCAATATTCAGCCATTTTGGCAGGCGGGTATTGGGGCGGGTGGGCGATACAAAAGCGTGCAGGTTGAACGAAGCCCAAATGCTGAGGGCGTTGTAGTCTTTCAAAAAAGATTCGGCAAAGCTCACCCCATATAATTCCCGGGCGCGTTGCGCCACGGTCATGGGCGGGGCGCCGGTCAGGGTATAGGCAAAATCATTGGGGTAATTGGGCCGGGTATACGACACTTTAGCCACGATGCGTTGTTCCTGCCAGGCAAGTTCCTGGGCGGCAAACAGCGCGAGTCCTGCCGTATTAAAGCCCATATCGGCCCAGGAGAACCCCCATTTGGCGGAAAAACCGTCCATGACCTCTACTGTCGACTGCAGAAAGGCGCCCACGGCCACACCGGTCCACAACGCAGGCCGGCGCCGCATGCCGGTCCAGCGGGCGCCGTTGTATACCAGTCGGCACTCGGTATAGGTGGTGATAAAGTGGCCCATCTTGTCCATGTCTTTCCACTCCGCCCAGTCGTCAAAGGTATGAAAGCCGATGAGTTCGAAGTCTTTGTACCAGGCCTGGTATAGCCCTACCGCCGCCGCGCTGTAGATGGCTGTTCCGCCGGCGACGCAAGTCCAGAAGCGCCCTTTGTGGAGGCTGTCGGCCGGGGCCAGCAAATGCAGGCGCTTTGCAGGCAAAGTATCTGCCGGCTGCGCCACAACATTGATAGCAAATATTAAAAGGAATCCTGTCGAAACCAGTCCAAAACCGGCCCTCGTCTCCCCAAACCGCTTCGGCATAAGTTGTGTTTTATGGGACAAATATAGTAGGTTGTAGGTTGTAGGTTGTAGGTTGTGGGTTGTAGGTTGTGGGTTGTCCGTTTATAGGTTTATAAGTTTATAGGTTTATGAATAAGAGAGTACCATAAACCTATAAACCCTATAAACCTATAAACAGAGAACACCTCATAACATCCAACATTAAGCATTACTCCCCCTACTTACCCACTGCCTCGATGCGGCGCAAAAACTGCGTAGCGGTGCCTGCGTCGACCTCCTGGATTTCGTAGGTTTCGCCGTCGTCCATTTTGAAGACCAGCTCCTTGGATTTCAGTCCGCGCAGTGTTTCTATGAAAGCGGGGTTGCTGGAAGTCACGCTGAGGATACCTTGTTTAAACCCGAAATAATAAAACTGTTCGCTGGGCGACTTGATGTACAGGTAGAGGCGGTCGTCTTCGTTGGAAGGCATCTTGATCTCGAGGAAGCAGGTCACCATTTTTTGCACCAACTCGCCGTTGATACTCATGAGGCCAATGTTTTTGTCGGTATTGACAAACGACTGGTAGTCGCCGTCCCATTTCATTTTCACCCGGCTAAACAGGAACGTATAGGGGTTGTACTTTTTGGGAATATCGAGAAATCCCGACGTAATACCGTCGATGGCTTCCTTCATTTCCTTGTTGTCGGGGAAGATATTGGCGGCGGCTTTTTTATAAAAGTCGATATCGGTGAGATACGTGATGATATTGCCGTCAAAGCTCGACGACATGATATCGGTATTCACAATTTTGAGCAGCGCCTCGGGCACGATGAGTTGGATACCGGTCATCAATTCGGCGGTGACGGGTGCGGCTTCAATGGCAGGCGCCGGCGGCAGGGGCATCTCAGTGGAGTCGGAGGCCATCGAATCGGCAGTGATTTCTTCATCGGCGAGCATCATCATGCCGTCATCATCTTTATTTTCTTTTTGCTCTTCTTCGGGTGGGGGCGGCAGGAATTTGGTTTGCGCAAACCCTGCGGCATCCACTTTGATGTATTTAAGGGCCGTGCCGAGGTTGAATTTGCCGTTGGCTTCCACCGTACCGTCAAAGTTTTTGAAAACAAATTTGTTGCCGATGTCCTGATTGCGGATAATACGCGAAGAATCGCCAAAAATAAAGGCGTCGAGTTTATTGTCGTAAATAAAAACGCCCTTGACGGGGAAGATCTGGCGGTCTTTGCGGAACAACAGCGGCATCATGGCCCTGGGGTAGATGCGCGCCTGTTCTTTGCTGAGGTACAGCCCCGTAAACAGGGGATCGCCGTCAAAACTTTTGGGTTCGTTGTAGCGGATGGCCAGGTTGCGCTTGTCGCCTTCGCTACTCACGGTAAACCAGTATTTGTAGGGCAGTTTGTCGGCATTGAGCCGCGCAAAACCCTCAAATTTCAGGTTGCGGGATTCTGCATTGAGTTCAATTTTGCCCTGGAATTGCGTTTTATAGTCGATATAAAAATCGTCTTTTTCCTCTACCTGGCCTGTTGCGCGGGTTACGCTGCGTTTTTGGCTCAGGCTGCCCTTGCCCACGGGCTGGCCGGTGATATGTTGTAACACGATACGCTGTTCGCGATCTCCCACATTGTATTCATATTTACCCGATGCGGTATATTCGCGGCGGCCTTTGATATCAACGGTAGCTTCTTTAATAACGTGGTATTTATTGATGGTATCGGCCACTATTTCGGCGTTTTCCAGTCTTTTCATCACGCCGCCGGGTTCGATTTCCACCTTGCCGTCGCTGGGGTAGACAAAAGCGTCGGCGGTTACAATAGTAGGCACGCCGTCAATATTGAGCCGGCTGGCTTTGATATCGTAAAAAGCGGCCTGGCCCTGGAAGCGCAGCGAGTCCTGATCGGGGTCAATAGAAACGAAATTGCCGGGTTTGTTGGGATCGGCTTTGAAGTTGATGGTTTCTTCTTTCATATCCCACTTAAACTCGTTCATCGAGGTCACGTATTTATTGTAGGGCAGCGTGGTAACGAGGAATTCGTCGTTGGCCTGGAAGTTGCCGTTAAGTTTGTCGAAGTCGACTTCGCCGTTAACATTGGAGGTTTGGAGGGCCATCTGGCCGGCGTCGGCGGCTTTGATGCTCACGTTCATCGTGTCGGCTTTGGCCGAAAAGGCGCCGAAGACAAACTGTTTGGAGCGCAGGGTGGCCTTGTCCCAATCCAAATCCCCATCAGCGCGCAAACCGCCGGGGGTTAGGATGAGTGTGCCCTTGAGCGTGTGATTATTGGCATTAAACATAGAGAAAGGGGCCTCTTCCGAGCGGATGTACATGCTGTCGCGGTAGGGTCGCCAGTCGAGTTTCACGTTGATACCCCTCACTTTGGGCACCTGAACGGCTTTGCTCCGGTCTTCTTCGAGGTTGAAGCGCTCGGCGCTGGCCAGCAACTGTTTGGGTTTGAAGATGATGTCGTTGGAGTTGACCGATGCGCCGAGGTATTTGAGGTTGCCCTTGCCCAGGAAACCTTTGTTGCTCAGGTCGATTTCGCCGGTGTAAGTCCCTTTGCCGCCATAGGCCGGATAGCCCTGGGCAGGCGATTTAGTGGGAAAGCCGAGCGACTGGTCGTCGCGAAGCACCAATACTTCCTTGAATTTCGGGAAAATATTGGCCGAATACATCGTGCCTTTGAAACGAAGATCGCGTGCTGTGATCTTGTCAAGGGCGTTGAGCGTAAAGGGATCAATTTCAAAATAAAAAGAATCGCGCAGATAAGCGCCCTGCTGAATAGCGGAGGCGTCGTAGAAGACGTATGATTTGCCTTTACTTTGGAAAGAGGGGAACATCTCGATGTCCTCCCGGCCCGATTTATTGGAAGGAGCATCGATGAGCAAAACGCCGTGTAATTGCTCGATACGCGAACCGATAGCAAAAGCGATGGGATTTTTTTGTTTGTCAACCTCGCCTGTAGGAATGTATAAATCAAAAAAGCCGATAGAATCCATTTTTACCTGGAACTGATCGTAGTCGAAATGGAAATTTTCACCGGTAAAAATCGAAAAGCCGGCGAACAACCTGCCGTTGATATCCATACTGCGGTTTTTCTTCATCACCAACTCTTCTTTGTCGGGGATGATACCTACCCGCTGTTTGGGGCTGTACTCGATATTCTTCACGCCTTTGATCCTGATAGAATTGTCTTTAAGATCCAGAGTGGCATTAATCTCCGGCGTTGACGAGTGCAACTGCAGGGCGTCGTAGTCCGTTTTTTCCTGATCGGCATAAACGTAGTGGAATACTTTGGGTTTAAGTTCTACGATTTGCTTGTCGTTGTCGTAATTAATAAAACCCTGAGCGACAAGGTCGTACAACAGACTTTGGATGTTATCCACGGTAAATTTGGAATTAATACGGGATGCGATGAGCGTGGCGTCCAGCACATTGGTACCCAAATCTTCGGCTGTAGCTTTCATGATCGCCAGGGGGTTGGCGGTAGCTATATTCTGGATGCGTTGGTAATCGCCTTTTCTAAAAAATTCGAGCGATTCGAACAGTACGTCGCCTTTACGGGAAATAGAGATAGACGGTTTGCCGATCACGATAGAATCTTTATCGATATAGGCCTGAATATCTTCCGTTTCGATATTTACCTGGTGCATCGAGCTATAAAAAGGATTGCGGTCGCTGCCCCGCTGGCCTCTGGTGAGCTGGATTTCATTGCGCGGAATTTCAAAGCGCAGATTAACGGAAGGGTGGTAGATAGAATCTTTGCCTGTATAAATAGTAGCTTCCACGCGTTCGCCAACGATACGTTCTCCTCGGCGGATAGTAAACAACTCCGATAAACCCTTGAATACCAATCTATCGCGCGAATCTTCGAGTTTAATAAGCGCTTTATTTTCTTTGTTGCCAAAGCCGTACACGGTAGTTCCATGCAATCGGAAGCCGCCTTTATAGCTGATACCCTGGCCGATACCTTTAATTTCGAGGACTTGCTGGTACGATTCGAAGCGGGGATAGGAGCCCTCGGTGAGATCGTCGGTAGAAATTTTGTCGCTCAGGTCGCCTTCAATCAGTTTACCGCCAAAATACTGGGGGTAGCGCAATTTGGCTTTTTTGGCTTCGTACAAACTTCTATTGACGTCGATGGTGTAGTCCGAGAGTTCGGCGTAAATTTCGGGGCCGAGCCCCAGTCGCTCCCAGCTTACCTTGCCTCCTGTGCCCCTCCATTCCATTTCTACGGGATAAAACTTGCCGGCGGTTTGCCGCACAAAGATGGAATCCTTTTTTCGGGACGCCATGAGATCTATTTTATCGTATTCGATAACGGGGGATTGCGCTTCGTATTTCCACTGGTATTGATCGGACAAAGCCTGCCAGCTGGTACCCGAAGTGGTGTAGCGCAAGGCGCCATGCTGAAAAAAGTCGTTGGAAAACTCCAGGAATTGCTGGAAGGGTTTCACTTTTCTGCCCTCCAGGTTGTTCAACATACCCAATACGACCTGGTGCCAGGTATTGAAATGCGTTGCCGCGTTGGGCGTTTTTTTGAGCGCAACGAGGGCTTTGAGGTATTCGCTGAAATAAGGGCTGGCCGTCAACCGCTGCGCCAGCATAGCATTGCCCACTGCGAGTAGTTGCAGCTTTTCTTCGTTGGCGAATAATCCGCTTTTGAACACCTTTTCAAATTCGCGGTAAGTGTCTTCGAGGGATTTCTGCTTGCTGGAGGTCATGTAGGTCTCCAATTGCGCAATAAATTCTCCTTCGTTTTCCGAAAATTTGTCGAGGCGCTGGGCCGACAGGGACAAAGGGGCGATCAACAGGAAGCCCATCCATAAAGCGAGATAGATTTGTTTCATTATGCAGCGATTGAATTGTCTTTGTCTTTCTTTGTTGTAGGTTGTAGGTTGTAGGTTGTAGGTTCTAGGTTGTAGGTTGTAGGTTTCTAGGTTCTAGGTTCTAGGTTGTAGGTTGTAGGTTGTAGGTTAATAAAAACGTACAACGTACAACCTAGAACCTACAACCTACAACACCAAACAAACTGCCGCCCAGGCTCCCCGGTGGCGGCTCTCCGTTTTTTGGAATCCCAGGGCTTCAGCCTGTTGGGTAACCAATTCTTCATCGGTTTGTAATACGCCTGATATCAGCAGTATGCCGGGCGAAGCCGTCATGGCATATAACGCGGGCAGTGATTCCAGTATTACATTTCTATTAATATTAGCAAGGATCACGTCATATGGGCCGGGGCCTACCGCATCGAGCGTACCATGAAAGACCCTGATGCCGGGCGTTTTGTTCACGCGTGCGTTTTCGATACTATTGGCGGCCGATTCTTCTTCAATATCTACGGCGTCAACCAATGCAGCGCCCATTTTAGCGGCCAGAATGGCGAGAATACCCGTGCCGCAGCCGTAGTCGAGCACCCTGGCGCCGGCCAGCGGCAGGTGGCGCATCGCCTGCATCATCATGTAAGTGGTTTCGTGGTGGCCGGTGCCAAAAGCCATTTTTGGATTGATAACCATCTCATATTGAACACCTTGCAATGGCTCGTGAAAATCGGCCCGCACACCGCAGAAATCGTCTACAACGATAGGCTGGAAATTGGATTCCCAGAGGGCGTTCCAGTTTTGGGCGGGAATAAAATTCACTTCATATTGAAAAGGCCACTGTTGTTGCCATTCCGACAATTGAGCGGCAATAGCCTGCTGGTCGGTGTGCGGCTCCGGGATATAAGCCTGTAATCCTTCCGGCGTTTCTTCAAACGTGTCAAAGGGCAGTTCGCCGAGCATAGCCAACAGGATGTCGCGCGCTTCTTCGGCAATGGTGAAGTTGTATTGGTAGTAATTCAAAATGCGTTTAATTATTCTGTTAAGGGGATTTGTTCGCGGTATTTTACTGTAGACGGCGCCATGCCCAGATTTTTATCAATGCTCAGGTGGGGCAGCGCGGTATGCAAGCCAATACGGATGATAGCCAGGTGGTGTACGGCATGGTCGTATGCAAACATGAGTTCGCGCCCAAGCGTAGATAACACCAGCGGCCTGCCATCCGTATTATTGGAAGAAAAATCGGCGCGTACCTGCAAAGATTGCTGCTCTTGCAATACGCCGATCTTGTCCACAATCTCGTCGATAACATATATCGCAAAAGCCGGGTCGGTCTCTACATCTGTATTGCGATCGCGGTTGGCGTAATCTACTATGCCTGTAGCAGTATCGCGCAATAAACACCGGTAAAAGTCAATAATATGCCGGAAATGCTGTCCCAGCGTGGCGCCCTTGAAGATATCGAGCGGCCGCGAGTAATCTACTGCCTCAATTTCCTGGAGCAACCCTTTGATTTGTAACGCCATGGTGAGCGTGGCTTCTTTGCAAGTCATTATACTCAGGTTAATGTGCTGATGGGTTAATGTGTTAATGTGCTGATGTGCTGATGGGTTGATGGGTTGATGGGTTGATGTGCTGATGGGTTAATGTGCTGATGTGCTAATAATTTTATAATCAAATAATTAATAACAATCAGCAAATCAGCAAATCAGCAAATCAGCAAATCAGCAAATCAGCAAATCAGCA
>DAINSQ010000085.1:0-21329 GCA_036741235.1 Saprospiraceae bacterium
AACTACGCCACAGTCAACGTAGCCGCCCAAGAGAATGATCCGCAGTCTATTCTGAATTATTTTCGCAAAATGATTCAACTGCGCAAATCAGAACCCGCCCTCGTGTATGGCGATTGGAAACTGCTGGATGTCGATAACCCCGATGTTTTTGCCTATACGCGTTCGCTTAATGGCAAAACATTGCTGGTTTTGTTGAATTTTAAAGCGACGAAAGCAACTGCTAATACCGGCTTGAATCTCGAAAGCGCCCGCGCACTGATCGGCAATTACGCCGATCCATCCACCGATGGGCAATTGAGACCGTACGAAGCAGTAGTTTTGTCTTTATAAGGGTGACAGGGCATAACCATCAACTGAAGGAGTTATTCCTCGTATAGCATTGACTACTAGCTGTTTAAATAGTTGATTGGAAATACCCCGGTATTGTTGTTACTTTTTTCATCGCCAAAAAAGTAACCAAAAACGCTAGGCAAATTTAATTGCTCCGCTAAATTTGCCGGCTCTCCCACTCCCGGATTGTTTGATTTTTAAGCTTTTATCTCCTAAATTGATGGCTATGGGGTGACAGGGTGACGAAGCAATCAAAACCGACAACTGATGAGCGATCAAGGCATCCATATTTTGCCCGTCTGGCAAAAACGACCGGGCAGCCTGCTGACGGCAACGACGGACGCCGTGGTCGTTGAAGAACCATTGGAAATCAGAATAAGCTATGGCGAGCCGGGCCGCCGGCGTACCGACAGCCTGGCCGTTACCATGCGCACCCCCGGCCACGATGCCGAGCTGGCCCTCGGCTTCCTGCTCACCGAGGGCCTCATCGGCAGCGCCCATGATGTGGCCGAAATACAGGAAATCCCCGCCACCGCCGGCGATGAACCCCACGATAACCGGCTGCTGGTATCCCTGCATCCACAGGTCAAATTCGATATGTCGCGCGTGGAGCGCCATTTTTATACGTCTTCAAGCTGCGGCATCTGCGGCAAGGCTTCCATCGAACAGGTGCGGGCCGTGAGTTGTTATTATCCACAACAAGGGCAACCCGTTGTGACAGCCGGTATACTCAATAGATTGCCCCAAACCCAACGCCTGGCCCAATCGCTTTTTGAGGCCACCGGCGGTATCCACGCAGCAGCTTTATTTGACGACGCCGGGCAGTTGCTGCTGCTTCGCGAAGATGTAGGCCGCCACAACGCGCTCGATAAACTCATCGGCGCCGCGATGATGAAACATTGGCTGCCCCTGCGCCGGCATATCGTGCTGGTTAGCGGACGCGCCGGCTTCGAGCTTGTACAAAAATGCGCCATGGCCGGCGTACCGATCCTGGCCGCCGTGGGCGCCCCATCAAGCCTGGCCGTCGAACTGGCCGAGGAAACCGGTATGACGCTCGTCGGCTTCCTGCGCAATGACCGCTTTAATGTGTACAGCTGCCCCGAGCGGGTGGAGTAGCGAGGAGGAGAGGAATTGGACCAGGCCTTTGTGGTACTTTGTGCGCTTGGCGCCTTAGTGGTAATAAAAATCGGATTAAACGCTGTTTTTCTTTTAACACAAAAACACTAAAACCACACAAAGACACAAAAGCATAGCCTTTTTCAAACCTGAAAGGCTTTGCACAATGAATTTCCTATGACAATATCCTGGAATACAAGTATATCACTGGCCCTCCTTGCCCTGATCGGGGCCGGCTGCAGCCCCCGACTGAGCTCCCGTTTCTGCACCCCTGCCGACCTGGCGCTTCCTTCTTCTTATGATCAGGTGAAACCCCAAAAACAGCTCAAACGCGACCCCTGCAACAACTACCAGTCGTATATTCCCGATACCCTGCACCTCGACCATACCCCCATTAAATACATCAGAGTGAACGTGCATTGGGTGAATTCCAGCGATAAACTGAGCAATTACGACGGTGAGGAAGCCATAAAATTTACCAAAGGGCTTATGCACGCCGTCAATTACGACCTGGCCAAAAATGCAAAGATGCTCCTGCCCCGCCGCAATACAACGCCGGTGATCCCCACCCAATACAGGATGGTACTCACCGGTCGCCCCGGCGAGCCCGCAGATGAAGGTATTTATTTCCACTACGACGACGAAGTCTGCTATTATATCCATAAAGGAAAAAACGCCAACCTCTTCGACCGCCGGGTCATCCAACGCTATGGTATCCAACTCGATACCGTCCTCAATATTTTTATCATGCCCCACCACCCCGACAGCGTGGTGTCCAGCACTTATCTGCCCGGCGGAGTGGGCGTGGCCTTGGGCAGCGCGGTGAAAATGGCAGGCCCCTACGAAAATCCCCGGTTGACTTACTGGGATTTCCGCGGCGTACTCAACCACGAAATCGGCCACATTTACAGCCTGTCGCATACCTGGGCCTACAACGACGGCTGCGACGATACCCCGCTGCATCCCCAAGACTGCTTCGGGCCCCACGACCGCCCCGGCTGCGATACGCTGGTATCCAATAATTTTATGGACTATGCCGCCGTACAAAACGCCTGGACGCCCTGCCAAATCGGCAAAATCCACCAGCGTATGGCTACCGCCAATTCCAAAACACGCGCTTTCCTGCAACCCAATTGGTGCCAACTCCACGAAGACCGGCATATTTATGTCAAAGATTCCGTCACCTGGACCGGCCACAAAGACCTGGAAGGCCACCTTACCATTGAACCCGGCGCTGTGCTGACCATCCGCTGCCGCGTAGCTCTGCCCGCCGACGCCAAAATCACAGTGAAGCCCGGCGGCAAGCTGGTCCTCGACAACTGCCGCCTGTACAACGATTGCGGCGATGTTTGGCAAGGTATAGAAATCCAAACGCTGGGAAAACTCAGCGCAAAAATCGAAGCTGTCGGCCAACCGGTAATAGAACACGCCCTCAACACATTACAATAAGCGGCTTTTTGCTACCTTGCATGACCATTGCATCAAAAGGCCATGAAAAAATACTTGTCCGTTTTCGCCCTCTTACTGGCGCTTACCCAGCTTTTCTATTTCCAAACCCGCTATGCCGGGTTTGTCACCGATTTCACGGGATTGGCCGCCCGGCTTGAAACCGGCGACTGGACCGATATTTTTTCGAGTTTTGGTTTCCCCGCGCTGCATCCGGCGCTTTTTTCATTTTTTTATTTCTTTTATAAATCATTTGGTCCCGACGGACTGGGCTGGCATGCTGTTCATACGATTATGCACGCCGCCAACGCCTTACTCCTTTTTGCAGTTGTTGAGCGTTTGCTAACTATTTTTCGCTTCGAGCGGGCGGTTTGGCCTGCACTGGCGGCTGCGGTGTTTTTTTTGCTGTCGCCCAATCAGACAGAGGTGGTGGTATGGCGGGTTTGTTTTAATTATTTGATGGCATGCGCCTTGGCGCTTTTTACGGTATACTTCTTATTAAAAGAATTGGAACTCCCCTCTGCCCGCAGCCGGTATTTCGGTCTGGCAGCTTTTGCTTTGGGCTTGTTTACATTCGAGCTTACCCTGGTTGTTCCTTTTATTTGCGCAGCCATCGCCGCCGTTGTGGCTGTTGAACACCAGGAAAAAAACCGTTTTGCGCGTGTTTTACGCCAATTCATTATCCCACAACTGGCGCTGGTGGCGCTGTATTTTGTGCTTACCAAATGGAGCCTTGGCGTATGGGTGGGATATTACGGCGCCGAAACGCACCTGCGTTTTCCACTAGCGGAAGTTCTGGGCAATTTTTTTCGCTATGGCATCAAAACCCTGTTTTTCGTCCGTTTTTTTGAGCACCCCACCAAAGAGGCATTGTTTACAGCTTTTAGCCGTCCGGCTATTCTATATCCAGCCGTCATATTGGTATTGGCCGGCCTGGTTTTTTGGGCGGCGCGTTTCCGCCGGTTGTCGCCACAACTTAAATTGGCGGGGCTTATGCTGGTGTTGTTTGGCATAGCATTACTGCCTGTTATCAACCTGTATTTCAACTATTTACTACACATTGAAAACGATCGCTACGGCTATTTCGCTTCGATGTTTGCAGCCGGCATGCTGGCAGCTCTGCTGGCCTTGCTACCGCGCAATGTTTTTTATGCGCTGGCGCTGGCCTATGCGCTCGTTACAAGCGTATACTTACACCGGGCAGTTTCCTATTGGCGAACCGGTACCTGGTTGTACCAATCGCTGCTGGCCGATTTCCGCTGGTATGACCGCCCCGAAGTGTATGTGCTTAACCTGCCCGATAATTACCAGGGCTGTCCGCTGTTCCGCGATTTTCATCCCGATAGCGACAATGCGCTGTCAGACGCCCTGCGTTATGTGAAACGCCACCCCTACGAAGGCAAACTTTTTGAAGTTGCCCAGTTCAACCTCGCCCACGCCGAAGACGGGATCACCGCTTCCTGGGCAGATAGCGCCAATACAATTGCCGTTCAGTTTGAACAATACGGCAATTGGTGGTGGCGAAAAGGCATCGGCGCTTCCGATTATGAGACGGAGTTTTTTGTTTTTGATAAAAATGACCTTCAATACCAACTCACCTTAAAAAAACCTCATCCCCAGGCAGTTATCATTTTTCAAAAGGCCGGCAAATGGTTCGAACTGCCCCGCCCTGCTCAATGAATTTCCCCACGCTGTCTTCCAATATCATTGCGTTAAGACTGAAAGGAGTCAAAATGGTGAACGGCGGGTGCGAAGTGTTTTGGCGGTTAACAAAAATGGCGAACCGGGGTTGTCACTCTCCCGATCTTTTTCCTCCATAAATTGTTATAAGTCTAAATAAAAATTGCCAAATTCGGCACTGCAAATCGAACACCCTATTTGCCTTAACCATGACACCGTTAAAAGAAGAATATCCGGTGATTGCGCTCTCCGGAAACAGCGATATTGGCTCAACAACGCCCGTAAATGGGGCACAACCGCCCGCCCGTTTTACCGGGTTGAAACTCGCCGATCCCAAGTCTTACGCCGCCGGGGTTCCCGGCATACTCATTGCACTGCAACATGCGGCCAAATATATGTCGCCCGACCAGGCGGTAAAAACCATGTTCAAGCTCAACCAGAAGGGCGGCATCGACTGCCCGGGTTGTGCCTGGCCCGACCCCGACGACGAGCGTTCGAGCCTGGGCGAATACTGTGAAAACGGGGTAAAAGCCATCGCGGAAGAGGCCTCCAGCAAAAAAATCGACGCCGCTTTTTTTGCTGCCCACAGCATTGAAGAATTGCTGACGTATTCCGATTTTGAACTGGGTAAACTGGGCCGGCTGGCGCAACCTATGGTTTTGCGCGAAGGCGCCACACACTACGAACCTATTAACTGGGAAGAAGCGTTTGCTACAATCGGGCAGGCGCTCAACGAACTCGACTCGCCCGATGAGGCTGTCTTTTATACATCCGGGCGCGCTAGTAATGAAGCTGCATTTTTATACCAGCTTTTTGTACGCGAATTTGGCACCAACAACCTGCCGGATTGTTCCAATATGTGCCACGAATCGAGTGGAGTTGGACTTAGTCAGACCATCGGCATTGGCAAGGGCACAGTGACGCTCACCGATTTTTACGAAGCCGACCTGGTGATCGTGATGGGTCAAAACCCCGGCACCAACCACCCCCGCATGCTGTCGGCGCTGGAGCGCTGCAAGGAAAACGGCGGCAAGATCATATCTATCAACCCGCTGCCGGAGGCCGGCTTACAGCGGTTTATCAACCCCCAGCGATTAGGGAAAATACTGAGCGGCGGCACTCCCCTGTCCGACTTGTTCCTCCAGGTGCGCATCAATGGCGATATGGCGCTGCTCCGAGCCATTGAACTACTTTTATTGGAAGCCGACAACCAAAACCCCGGCAGTGTATTCGACCGCGATTTCATCAACCAATACACCTCGGGCTACGAAGATTTCGTCAACCATCTTCAACAATACCGTTTTCAGGACATGGCCGCGGCCTGCGGCGTTCCCGAAGCGCAATTACAAGCGGCAGCGGCTATGATCCAATCGGCCCGCAAAATCATCGTCTGCTGGGCCATGGGCATCACCCAACACGAAAACGGCGTTGACAACGTGCGCGAGATCGTCAACCTGCTCCTGCTCAAAGGCAGCATCGGCAAACCCGGCGCCGGCTTATGCCCTGTGCGCGGCCATAGCAACGTACAAGGCGACCGAACCATGGGCATCTGGGAAACGCCAAAACCCGAATTCCTGGATCAGCTCGAAAAAACCTTCGGATTTGCGCCCCCCCGCCGGCACGGCTTTTCAACTGTTGAAGCCATTCAGGCCATGTACGAAGGCAAAGCGCGCGTGTTTTTTGCGCTTGGGGGCAACTTTCTTTCCGCTACGCCCGATACCGAATACACTGCACATGCGCTGCAACGCTGCCGGCTCACAGCGCACGTGAGTACCAAACTCAACAGAAGTCATCTAATACATGGTCGCCAGGCGCTCATCCTTCCCTGCCTGGGTCGCACCGACCGCGATGAGCAATCCGGAGGGGTACAATTTGTAACCACTGAAAATTCGATGGGCGTCGTGCAGCAATCGAAAGGAATTCTGCCGCCTTGCTCGCCGCATTTGCTCAGCGAACCGGCTATCGTGGCCGGCATGGCCCGCGCAACCCTCGGTATGAAAAGCAAAATCGACTGGAAAACGCTCATTGCCGATTACGACCGCATCCGCGACCTTATCGCTGCGGTCATCCCCGGGTTTGACGACTTCAACCGCCGCGTGCGCGAACCCGGCGGCTTCTACCTGCCCAACGGCCCCCGCGAACGCCGCTTTCCGACACCCGAAGGAAAAGCGCTTTTTACCGTCAATGCCGCTCCGCAAACAGCATTGTCGTCCGGACAGTATGTTTTGATGACTATCAGAAGTCACGACCAGTTTAATACCACCATCTACGGCCTCCACGATCGCTACCGCGGCATCTATAACGAACGCCGGGTAGCCCTCATGAACGCAGCCGATATGGCCGCCGCCGGATTGCAGCCCGGGCAAGTAGTAGACCTCTTTAGCGAATACGACGGTATAACCCGTTTGGCCCGGCAATTTATTGTGGTCGAGTACGCCATTCCGTCTGGTTGTATAGCCACTTATTTCCCCGAGGCCAACGCCCTGGTGCCGGTTAACCACTACGCGCGGGAAAGCAAAACGCCCATTTCCAAATCGGTAATCGTGCGTATCCAACCGGCAGCCGTCTGAGTTCTTGTATTGAAAAACTACGCCGAAATGAATATTTGGCTATCTTTAGGCGTTATCTATCACTGGTAATTAGCCGGCGCCTGTTTATTGGGTTATTCGGTTATTTGAAGCTTTGATATCGAATAACCGAATAGCCAACCATCACCCCGCAGTCACAATGTACGAAATTATCATAGGCAGCGTTTCCCTGAGTCTTCTCCACGCTTTATTGCCCAACCACTGGTTGCCGGTGCTGGCATTGGGGCGTTCGCAGCAATGGAGTCAGTCAAGTACCGAGCGACTAACATTGATTGCCGGCCTGGCACACGCCCTGAGTACTATTATTATCGGCCTGGCGATCGGCTATATTGGCCACCGGGCCGCCGCTCGCGTTGAAACTTTTACCCACTTCATCTCCCCGGTTATACTCATAGGCATGGGTATTTTTTTTATGTGGCGACACCACCGGCACCACCACTTCCATTTCGAAGCCAAGGGCCTTGACCTAAAAATGCCCCGCGGCCGCCTGATTTTTTTCATCGTTTCCGCTATGTTTTTTTCTCCTTGTCTGGAAATAGAAGCTTTCTTTCTCTCGGCAGGAGCTTATGGCTGGCAAGTAGTAGCGTTAATTGCCGTACTTTATCTCCTCATCACTGTAGCCGGTATGTGGACCTGGGTGCACTGGGCATATCCTCGCTTTTTGCACCTTAATTGGCACAAACTGGAACACAATGCCGGGCTTATTACCGGTGCAATGCTGGTATTGACAGGAGTATTGGGATTGTTATTACATTGACGGCAGCCGGCGCTTTTTCACTGCCGTTATCGTTAGCAATGTTTTTTCAAATGAAATTAAAATTGAGACACATTCATATTTGTATTTTGTGAATATTATTGCTAGCTTTGCATGTGTGGCTTAAACCATTCGTGGTTTTTGAACATTATCTACAATCAAAAAGGCAAATTTGTATATTTATTTGCCGTTCTTGACAAGTTTGGTATGGTATTTGAATTCTTTATAATACGACGGTAAACCAAAACAAACCTTCCCGTCGTTAAGAAGAACATTATAAAACCAACAGTACTATGAGAAAGTCAAAAAACGAAACTGTCGTTCTGAAGAAAGGTAGAGGCAACATCCAACTAGATTATGCCGAGTTGCGCAAGGCCGTTTTAGTGCTACGGGCAATTAATCACAAGTTGCGCCAACGCGTAATCGACCTCTTGGAAGAATTCGACAAGATGACGGTCACCGACATCTACATCAAACTCCGCCTTGAGCAATCAGTCGCATCTCAACATTTGGCCATCCTGAGAAGGGCAGGCGTAGTGATCACTGAGCGCAACGGGAAGTTTATCTACTATTCTCTTGACAAGGATCGCCTTCAGCAAATTTCCAAGCTGATCGAAGAATTGGCGCCGCGATAGCGCCTTTCCCCCCATTTTGCGGATATAATAGCAATTTTGCAGCGCCCCCCGGTGTTTGTACATCGGCGCGTTGTAATTTTGAAACATCGATAAAAAAACTCATCTTCGCTGTTGCTGTGGCTAAAAAGGGAGGAGTCCACAGCAGCAGTATGAGCATATTGCATTTTTAGAGAAAACTCAAATTTTGGGAGACTATGAGAAAGGCCAAAGTTGACCTGAACTACGAACAACTACACATGTCGTCGGAGCTCTTACGGGCATTGGCGCACCCCTTGAGGCTTAATATTCTGGAATTTATTGACAAAAACGAGGAAATCAACGTCAATAAAATCTATAATGCCCTCAAGCTTGAACAATCGATTACTTCGCAACACCTGCGAATTTTGCGCGCGGCAGGACTGGTAGAGACCAAACGCAGCGGCAAGTACATTCACTACAGTATCGATTACGAAAAGGTGAGGCAAGCCGTTGAGGCCATCCGGCACTTTCTGCTACCTGCCGGAGAATAACGCCGCTTAATCCTGTTCTTTGCCGGCATTTTTGCCCTCCTGGTCATTGTCGGCGCCCTTTCCTTCCAAGGAACTTTCGATGGAAGGCTGGGTTTCGTTTTGCTCCTGTGCAGCCGCTTCTTGTATTGTGTTTGTTCCTTCTTCTTCGTGATGTTTGTGCTTGAAAAAGCTGCGCTGGAACAGCAGAATATACAATACGCCCACCGTAATAGAGGAGTCGGCGATATTAAATACAGGTTTAAAAAACTGGAAGTGCCGCCCGCCAAGTATTGGAAGCCAGTCGGGGTAAAACCCTTCTACAAAGGGGAAATACAGCATATCTACCACTTTGCCGTGCAAAAAGCTCGAATACCCGCCTCCTTCGGGGAAAAGCTGCGCCAAGCCGCCGTGATAGGGCGACTCCGAAAATATTATACCGTAAAAAGCGCTATCGATGATATTACCGACAGCTCCCGCCAAAATGAGCGAAAAGCTGATCAGCAAACCCAATGAAGCGTCTGTAGTCAACAGAATGCGCAGGTAATACACCAGAAAACCTACCGCCAATATGCGAAACAAACTGAGCGCCAACTTGCCGTATTCTCCGCCCAGGTCGATGCCGAAGGCCATGCCGTTGTTTTCTACAAAATGAATGCGCGCCCAATCCAAACCCAGCATATTGAACTCATCTCCGTATTCCATATTTGTTTTGATCCAAATCTTCAGCGACTGGTCGATGAGCAATACCAGCGCAATAATCCCCCAAACGGCAACAGATCTTTTCAACTTGACAATCAATTTGTGATGTAATGTGATGATATCTCCTGTGCTTCCCGCAAATACTTAAATCCAGATATTAATCGTCGCTTTCGTCGTAATCGTCGGTCAGCTCTTCTTCCTCTTCCAGCAGTTCATCTTCTTCGAGCAACTCGTCTTCTCCTTCAACTGCGGGTTTGCTGCGCCTTACCATAGCATTTTGATGCATTTCGGCATACATTTGGCGGTTGCGGGCAATATCAATAGCCATAAACAACGCCTGCCGGAAAGAAGAAGGATCGGCTTCGTTTTGCCCGGCTATATCATAAGCCGTGCCGTGGTCGGGCGAGGTGCGCACTGCCGACAAACCGGCAGTATAGTTGACGCCGCTGCCAAACGACAGGGCTTTGAAGGGTATCAGCCCCTGATCGTGGTACATAGCCAGGATGCCGTTGAATTTGTTGTATTGCCCCGAGCCGAAAAAGCCGTCGGCAGAAAAAGGCCCCATGACGAGGATGCCTTTCTTTTTCATTTCTACAATAGCCGGCCGGATGATCCGCTCTTCTTCGTCACCGATCACGCCGTGGTCGCCGGCATGAGGGTTAAGCCCCAATACGGCAATGGTAGGCCTGTCTATGTCAAAATCAATGCGCAGGGTATCGTGCATGATCTGCACTTTGCGCATGATCAATTCTTTGGTTATGGCTCGGGCTACCTGGGCAACCGGCAAATGATTGGTGGCCAGCCCTACGTATAAATCGTTGCTTACCATCAACATGAGGCTTTCCTGGGCGCCCAGTTGCTGGGTCAGATACTCCGTATGCCCGGGAAAGGCAAAGCCGCTTTGCTGCATGGCGTGCTTGTTGATCGGCGCGGTAACCAACGCGTCAATTTCGCCTTTGCGCAAATCCTGTACCGCCGCCTCTAATGCTTTGAAAGCATATTTGCCGCTCGCCTCCGAAGGTTTGCCCAACGTGATATTCACATTTTCCTGCCAACAGTTGACAACATTGATCTTGTCGGTAACCATTTGGTTGACGGCTCTGATGGGCTGAAACGGAAAGTCGATACCCACAATGTTTTTGTGGTACGATACCACTTTGGTGGAACCATACACGATGGGGATACAACTATCCAGGATTTTTGGGTGGGAAAGTGTTTTGAGGATCACTTCCAGGCCGATACCATTCATATCGCCCATGCTGATCCCTACTTTTATTTTATTCATTACTCGAATATTTGTAACCGAAACGCAAAAGTAAGCAACAATATGGCGATTTTAACGAGAAGTTTCGAATTCTAAAGCTATTAAGCTACATTTTTCAACCGCTAACTGCCGAAGGCTGCCTATCTTTGCACCGCTTTTTAGGTTAGACATTTCGATTTGCAAGCAAAAAAGTCATACGGCCAGCATTTCCTCATCCACGAACAAGTGGCGCAACGCATCGCCGGCAGCCTCACCGGCGCCGACCAATACAAGCATGTGCTTGAAATAGGCCCGGGCAAAGGTATGCTGACTAAGTACCTGAAGGAACTGCCCTATGACCTGCTGGCTGTAGAGGCCGATCGCGATATGGTGGCTTACCTGCAACAGCACTATCCCGCTCTGAATGTAGTTTCTGCCGACTTCCTGCAACTCGACCTCAATACCTGCTTCCAAGGGGAACCTTTTGCAATTATCGGCAATTTCCCATATAACATCTCTAGCCAAATTCTGTTTAAGCTGCTCGATTACAGGGCAATTATCCCCGAATTGGTAGGTATGTTCCAAAAAGAAGTGGCCGAACGCGTGATCGCACCCCCAGGTAGCAAGGTTTACGGCATTACCAGCGTGCTGATACAGGCTTTTTATGAAGGTAAATACCTTTTTACGGTCGACCGACGCAATTTTTCGCCGCCACCGAAGGTGCAATCTGGCGTTATCCGCCTGGTGCGCCGCGCTCAACCCCTGGTAACCGAATCGGAATCCCTGTTTCGAAAAGTGGTCAAACAGGCTTTTTCCCAACGGCGCAAAATGTTGCGCAATACGATGAAACCTTTCCTCGAGGGCGACCCCCTGCTGGAAGACCCCTTTTTTAACCAACGCCCCGAACAACTCTCTGTAACCGATTATGTGCAAATTGTGAAATGGATCAACGAACGCCCTCATAACCCCTCATAACCCCTTCCCGACTTCCCTTTGGTCAGTACGGGACTCCTTTCAGTCGCATAACCCCTCATAACCCCTCATAAACATCAAACCATCATCATATGTCACTCGAAGAACGCATCATGGAAGACCTCAAAACCGCGATGAAAGCCCAGGACGAGGCTACCAAACGCGGTATCCGGGCAATCAAAGCAGCTATCCTGCTGGCAAAAACCGATGGCAGCGGCGAAGCGATGACCCCGGAACGCGAAATCAAAATCCTGCAAAAACTGGTCAAACAGCGCAAGGAATCGCTGGAAATTTATAACCAACAAAATCGCCCCGACCTGGCGCAAGTAGAGCAGGAAGAAATTACTGTCATCGAAAAATACCTGCCTCAGCAGATGGATGAAGCCGAACTGGAAGCAGCCCTGCGCCCAATTATCGCGGAAGTAGGCGCCACCTCGGCCAAAGATATGGGCAAGGTGATGGCCGCCGCTACCAAAGCGCTCGCCGGCAAAGCCGACGGCAAGATGATCTCGGCAGTGGTCAAGAAACTCCTCGGCTAACTATTCAACCCGCTGCTTTGGCTGCGGGGCATAGAAGATGGCAAATATCACAACATCATGGATAAAAGATTCCTCAAGCAGCTCGGGCTGCGCAAACACAACGCCGGCACCTCAACCGGCTTGGATGCTACTAATTCCGGCAAGTACCTGCAATCTGTGTCGCCTGTCGACGGCGAATGGATCGGCAGTGTGAGCAAAACCAGCCGTGAAGAATACGACAATGTGATCGCCAAAGCCGAAGCGGCTTTTCTGGAGTGGCGTGAAATTCCGGCCCCCCGCCGCGGCGAGATCGTGCGGCAATACGGCGAGGAACTACGCAAACACAAAGACGCCCTGGGCCGCCTGGTCTCCTACGAAATGGGCAAAAGCCTCCAGGAAGGCTGGGGCGAAGTCCAGGAGATGATCGACATCTGCGACTTTGCCGTGGGCCTCTCACGTCAACTCTACGGCCTCACGATGCACTCCGAGCGGCCCCACCACCGCATGTACGAGCAGTGGCACCCGCTGGGTATCGTGGGTATTATCTCCGCTTTCAACTTCCCGGTGGCCGTATGGTCGTGGAATGCCATGATCGCCATGGTTTGCGGCGATGTATGCGTATGGAAACCCTCGGAAAAAACCCCGCTGTGTAGCGTGGCTTGCCAGAATATCCTGCGCAACGTACTCGAAGCCAATAATGTACCGGAAGGCGTCAGCAGTATCATCAACGGCGACTACCGCGTGGGCGAGTTTATGACCAAAGACCCGCGCGTTGCGCTGGTATCGGCTACCGGCAGCACCCGCATGGGCAAAATCGTGGGCGCTACAGTGGCGGGCCGACTGGGCCGTTCGCTGCTCGAACTGGGTGGCAACAACGCCATCATTATCACCCCTAGCGCCGACCTCAACCTGGTACTCACCGGGGCGCTTTTCGGCGCCGTAGGCACCGCCGGCCAACGCTGTACGACCACCCGTCGCCTGATCATCCACGAAAGCATTTTCGAGGAAGTCAAGCAGAAAATGGCCAAGGCATACGGACAACTGCGCATCGGCAACCCGCTCGACGAACACAACCACGTGGGCCCCCTGATCGACAAAGGCGCCGTGGATAATTACCTCCACGCCCTGCGCCAGATCAAAGAACAAGGCGGTAAAATGGTCGTGGAAGGCGGCGTCCTCGAAGGCGAAGCATACGGCAGCGGCTGCTATGTAAAACCCTGCATCGCCGAAGTGGAAAATCACTATCCCATCGTGCAACACGAAACCTTTGCGCCGATACTGTATTTGATCAAATACAAGACAATAGAGGAAGCCATTGCGCTGCAAAACGGCGTACCGCAGGGCCTTTCGTCAGCCATTATGACCAACAACCTGCGCGAAGCCGAGCGCTTCCTATCCGTAGCCGGCTCAGATTGCGGCATCGCCAATGTGAATATCGGCACCAGCGGCGCCGAGATCGGCGGCGCCTTCGGCGGCGAAAAGGAAACCGGCGGCGGCCGCGAAAGCGGCTCCGACTCCTGGAAAGCCTATATGCGCCGGCAGACGAACACGATCAACTACAGCACGCAAATTCCGCTGGCACAGGGGATTAAGTTTGAGTTGTAGCAAAGGAAAGAGGGAGGGAGTGTGAGAGTGTGGGAGGGAGAGATCAATTGAAAATTCTCCCCCTCTCACCCTCAAAATCTTGCTTCTTCTCAGATATTATAAATACTTTCCAAAAAACGCCAGCGTACGCTCCCAGGCCAATTTGGCCGCTGCTTCGTTGTACCGGGCCTGCGAGGTGTCGTTGTGAAAAGCGTGCTGCACGCCTTCGTAAAGGTACTGCTCGTAGCGAATACCCGCCGTTTTTAGCGCTACTTCGTAGGCCGTCATACCGGCGTTTACGCGCTCATCAATGCCGGCGTAGTGGAGTTGAACGGCGGCTTTGATCTTGGGCACTTCGGCAAGATCGGGCTGACGACCGTAGAAAGCGACTGCGGCTTTGAGCTTGGGGACGTTCACCGCCAGGTTATTCGCCATGGCGCCGCCCCAGCAAAAACCGACGCAGCCGTAGCTGCCGTTGCAGTCCTTGCGGTTTTCCAGAAAATCAAACGCGCGAATGAAATTCTGGAGCGATTCCTCGGGTTTGAGGGTGGTAAAAAGCTGTCGCGCATCGTCTTCGTTGGCCGGCGTGCCGCCTAACGGACCGAGCGCATTGGGGGCCAGGGCAAGGTACCCCGCTTTGGCTACCCGCCTGGTCACATCTTCGATGTGGGCGTTTAACCCCCGGTTTTCATGGATGACCACAACTGCGGCGTATTTTTTCTTTGCTGCAGGGCGAACAAGGTATGCCGCCATTTCGCCATTTACGCCGGGCCAGTTCACGCGTTCTTCATGCAGACCATCACCGGTTGTTTTTGCAGCGGTAGCACAACCGGTTTCAATTAGCGGCAATACAGCAAGAGCAGCAGCCATGCCGCCGGTCAGCCGGGCCAGCCGGTCGAGAAATTCCCTGCGCGGCAGCGGCTTGTGGGTATACTCGTCGTAGAGGTCGATTATGCGTTGATCCATGATATTTTGGACTGGTTTTGGAAACAAGAATACGAAAATTCTGTTTTTTATTGATATTGAAAAACCAAAACCTGTAAATGCTATGAAAGTATTAAAACCCATTCTGCTCGTTATGAGCGTGCTCTCCATCACATTATCCTACGCGCAACAACAAGCCATCAAAATAGGCGCCGGCCTGGGCGGCGTTCCTTATGAAGGCACCCCCGGATTCAATGTTGAGTTGCAATACGAGCGCACTTTCGGCGCCTGGCCTACCCTTTTTGTCGCCCTGGGAATGAATGGCGATAATTTTACGGTCAACGGTCGCTCCACAGGAAGCTCCAACGGAGAAACCTGGGATAACAGTTACCAATACTCATACAATGAACGCTTCGTATATGTCGATATCGGACTTGCCAACCGCTTGCTCCGCCTCGGCAAAGTCTACGAATTGCGACTGGCTGCCGGTATCAGCGCCGCACAATCGAGATTCAATTATCCCGAAACGTTGTTCATTAACAGGGGAATTATTACCGAACGGGAAGATACCAAACATCGCGTAGGAGTGCTGATGTTCAACTGCGCGTTGGAAAATAATTTTAAGCTTGGCAATAATTTTACTCTAGGCCTGAAAGGAGCATTGAGAAGTACTTTTGAAGAAATACATATTTTGGAACGGGTTGTGAATTATGAATTCGGCCAATCAAGCAGTACTTCCGGGATTTTAAATATTCCTACAATAACACTGCAAATGGGGTATTCCTTTTAGAGCGTGTTTGGATTTTCGTGATTGTGCGAAAGCGAGCAAATATTGTTTTAGAGGAGGCGCATTTTGCAGACGTAGCCGGCAGCTACGGCGAAAAAATGCAACGATGTATAAAACAATATTTGCCGTTTGCAGCCAATTGACGAATGTCCAAACACGCTCTTAATTGCGGAGAAACCGTTTTAAAACCTTATTATTTGGCAAACCACATAACCTGGAGGTCGGGGCGCCGTTAAAAGTTAGGCAAAATTGTTGACATTTCTTTTTTACCGCAGTGTGAAAGGGGTTAAGCGCCGAGTGCGCAGAGAAATATCAACACTCAGCGAGAAACTCACTTCACTCTGCTGTTTAAAAAAAAAGGCGAACCGGCGCCGGATAACTGCAATTGGAAAGTCGATGCTGCTATTTAACAGCCTTGCTCTTTTAATTACGTGGTTTGCCGAGTAATAAGGTTTTCAAACAGGCGCTAACGTCTGGCTAAGCTTTGAATAGTATGATGTTGTTTATCATTCCCTCAAAAACAAAAAAATGAAACGGCAATACGGCATACCAATACAGACGCCCCAAAACGCCCTTTGGCCGGTAGGTGGCTATTTGCGATAAATAATTTTTTCCGTCGCGCTGAATGATCTTGAATTCCAGCCATGCCTCGCCGGGAAGCCTCATCTCTGCATACAACAACAAACGTTTTTCAGCCCGGTCGGCAACCAATACCCGCCAAAAATCGAGCGTATCGCCCGAGTTGATGCTGGTCAGGTTGGTGCGCCCGCGTCGCAACCCTACCCCGCCGACGAGTTTGTCTAAAAACCCTCTCACCCCCCACAACCAATTGCCGTAGTACCAGCCCCTTTCTCCGCCGATAGACCAGATGTTATCGAGCACCTGATCGGCATCGCCCGGAATGATTTTCATACGCTGGTCTTTGAAACAACCGTCGGAAGGCACGTTAATGTGATTGAGCAGAGAATTGTCTTTGTAACTTGAAACAAGCGAATCTTTCCAACTCGAAATAATGCTGTTTTGCTCTATACGCTGGAAGGCCAGACTGACAGCTTCTTTGTACGATATGGGTTTGATGCCCAATAACTCGCTCAAGTCATTTTTCTGCGCTATCACTTCTACTTTCATGCTGTTGACCAGGTTGACGGCCAATTTGTAGGAAGTGCTCGTAACGAAATACAGCCAATAAGAGGATAACTTTGGGGTCATGACGGGAATAGTGAAAATGAATCGCTTTAACCCCCGAACTTCAGCGAATTGTAACAACATCTCCTTGTACGTCAAGATGTCGGGCCCGGCAATATCGTACGACTTGTTGTAGGTGGCTTTCAGGAGCAGTACACCCGTCAGGAATTCCAGTACATTCCGAATGGCAATGGGCTGCGTCTTGGTATTGAGCCATTTCGGCGAGATCATCACCGGTAGCTTTTCTACCAGGTCGCGGATAATTTCAAAAGACGAACTTCCCGATCCTACGATGATGCCCGCTTTTAATGCGGTAACAGGCCTGCCGCTTGAAAATAATATGTCTTCTACTCTTTTTCGCGATGTCAAATGCCGGGAAAGCTCTTTGTCATTGGTAATGCCGCCCAGATATATGATTTGCTGAACGGTGGTCTGTTTGATTAATTTTACGAAATTGTAAGCAGATAATTCTTCCAATTTTTCAAATTCCCGGGTATTTTCACTCATAGAGTGAATTAAATAATACGCCGCATCAATGTCTGCTACCGCTTCAATACCCTGAATTTCTTTCAAAAAATCAATTTCAATAACGTTGATATTGGGGTGCGCATAATATCCATTCTGCGGAAATCGCTTTTTATCGCGCACGCAGCATACGACCTCATGGCCTTGTTCAAGCAATAGCGGCAATAGTCTTTTTCCTATATAACCGTTGGCGCCGGTGAGAAGAATTTTCATGTGATTGTTTTTATGGCCTGCATAGCCGGTTTTTGTGCCGCATACGCATTAGAACCTGGCAATAATTCCCGCCTGCTTATTTTCGTTTGACAAGCCGGTACGCCATAACCAGTCCCAATACGATTATGCCTGCAATGGCAGCCGTCTCTACCCATCCGTCGTCAGTGCCCAAGTCGGCTATTCTTTTTGAAAAAATACCGTATAAAGCCCAGGCGATCACCAGCGCATACGCGAAATCGCGCCTGCTCCACAACGCCCATACGCCCAAACCTGTGGCAGTAGCCATCACCACAACCGTCCAAAACTGGGGCCCGCCGGGCGAGCCGTCCCAACCCCAGTGCGTGAGTAAAATGCTCGCATTGGCAATGGTGGCCACCGATACCCAGCCGAGATAAATGCTGAACGGCAGTTGCACCAGCCAACGTTCCGCTCCGGTACTACCTGCCACCCGCAGGTATATGGCCAACAACGACCCCAGCAGCGTCAGCATAACAAGCATGGACAAACCGATTTGCAAGTGGTGAAAAGCAAAAATCCACCCCATGTTGGCCAGGCACGATAAAACAAATAACCAGCCTGTATCCTGTAAAAAAGCAGGCGCCGGTTTGTTGATATAACGAAAGGAAAAAATGACAAAAGCCAGCAACAACAGGTAAATAATACCCCAAATGCTAAAAGTGAATCCTGCCGGAGTAAACAGGGTCGGAAACATATCAGACACGTCCGCCGGGGTGCGTCCCGCGATGGGCAAGGCATTGGCCAGGTAGTTGACTGCAATCACACCGGCAAAGGCGAGGGCGTTGGCAATAATGAGTAAAGTTGATTTTGTGGACATGGTTTTTCTATTTTTTATAAAAATACCGGCTTCTTGCTTTTTTTCCAATTTCCCTATGCTATTATTTTTCCTCTCGTATCAACGCCAAAGCCTGCTCCAATACAGCATCTTTGCCCGCAATAACATCGGCTATTGACATACGCGCTTCCACATCGGGTTGAATACCCTCCGCAGGTTTATTTTCATAAAAAGTGCCGATCAGCGGGATATCCAGTTCAATACCGGAATTCGGCAGGCGCAAAAACGCGGTTTGCCCCCCGTTTAACCCCCGCTGACTGCCGCCGGTAGGTTGACCTACAAGCGTTGCCAGTTGGTTGTCTTTTAGTATTTTGGCTAAATAAAATGTGGCCGAACTATTCGCCGCATCGATCAGCACATAGGTTTTTCCGTTAAACGCTTTTTTCTGCGCAGCCAAAGCGCTGATATCCCCGCTGTTTTTTAGCTCGTAATACCCCGGTTTGAAAGGTTTTACCTTACCGGAAAAATCCTTAAAACTATTATCCCAGGAACTTAAATACGGCGCCAACTCAGCCGGAACGGAGGTATATCTCACCAGGTTTTTTGCAGGCTCTAGCGTGACGGATTTATTGGCCAGATATTTGGATAGCTCGTATATCACTTCGTCATTCCCGCCTTCATTGCCCCTGATGTCTAAAATCAGATTTTTAATATTCTCGCTTTTTATTTTATCAAATGACTTTTTCAAAAAATCGCGCCAATCCATTTTCATCTGCCAGGTTACGAAAGTGCCTAATTTCAAATATGCAGTCGTATTATCGATCAGTTGAAAATTCCAGTAACCATCAACAGGCGGTTCGCTTTCCCTGTATATTTCCAATAGCCGTTTTTTGCGCTCATCACGCGATACAGGGCTGATTGACGCTTTCAACATATCGCCATTTATTGTCTTTGCTTCAATCTCATATTGATTATTACGAGGCGGAAAAAACAACGGAAAATAAATATCAAAACTTTCAAACCTTCCGAATCCGGTTACTTCCAGGTCTTTTATGCGCTTGGCATTGTTATCGCCGTCAGCTTTGACTACCGTGAGCAGACTATCTAATATTTGGCTAACAGGTAAATTATTTATAGCCAGAATGGCCGTCCCTTTTGCAAAACTTTCATTTTCCGATAAATTACGCGTAATAACAAGCTGGCGATCAATTATTCTAAAACAAAACGGCAATTTATCGGATTGATTAAACACGAGTTGCTGCACAAGTCCCGATTGGTTGTAAAAATTGGCATACGTATGCCCGCATTGAATAGCGGCAACCATTTTTGAAAAATTCAAATACGCCTGCCGGTAGTCCATGTCGCGGTTAAAAACATCGCCAACGCCGTCGAAATGCCGTTCAACTTCGCTCAGGCTTTTATATCGATCGATACCCGGGTGTAAGGTCAGGTATGCCTTTTTCGCGATAGCAAAATCGGCATTAAGTTGTTGGGCAGATATCAAGGGAATATCCTGTGGCGAAAAGACCGGCGCCACATTCCATTTGTCAACAGCGGCAGACTGCCTGCCCGGCCACAATAATCTGTTGTCAATAGTTTCCCAGGCGGTATTGTCGTAAATGTATTTGTATTCAAGCGTCGCATTGGGTGAAGAAAGCTGAAATTCAACTTCCGCTTCAAAAATGCCGTCGCCGTTTTGATCGGTCATCGGCAGGGTTTTCTCCCACGACAAGGGGGCCATATTGCCTCTAATGCCGAGTGTTGTAGCGGATTTTATTTTCGACAATTCGCTTCCGGCATCCAGTTGGAATTGAATTTTCACAACAGATTGAGCAGTGATTACCTGGGTCAACCCGATGAGGCAAGAGAGCAAGAACAGGGGCTGTTTTATCATGTTGAACAATTTGGGCGTGCAAAATGCGTTAACGGTTTGCACGGCAGGATGATACGATCTCAGGCTAACAGTGCGAGGCAGGTATTGTTCAGCTTATGGTCTTTCTTTTCCTACCTTTGCCCTCGGCCAGGCAATCGCATTGCCTGCTTCAATTTTATCACACAATAACTATTTCCAATGAAAAATGCAGTTTTGATTGTAGCTATTCTGCTAACCGGCACGGCCGCCTTTGCACAGAAAAAAACCGGCAAAGCAGAAAAAATGCCCGAAAAACCGGCACTCGAACTGAAAACCGGTATCGACAGCGCCAGCTATGCCTACGGCGTGCTGCTCGCCGACCAGCTCAAGAATATGATGGGGAAGGTGTACAATACAGATTTGGTGCTAAAAGCCATCAATGCAACGATGGCCGGCGATAAAACGCTCTTTTCCCAAAAGGAAGCTATGAACGTTTACCAGCAGTACATTCCGCAGATTAAGGAATTAACGGAGGCCCAGGAAAAAGCCGATGGCGAAGCCGCCAAGACTGCCGGCGGAATATTCCTCGAAGAAAACAAAAAACGCCCCGGCGTAACAACCACCGCCAGCGGCCTTCAATACGAGGTGCTGACCAAAGGCGCCGGCACAACCTCGCCCGCCGCTACAGATATGGTAAAAGTGCACTACCACGGTACCACCATCGACGGCAATGTATTTGACAGCAGCGTAGAACGCGGAGAACCCATCGTTTTCGGCCTCGACCAGGTTATTCCCGGTTGGACGGAAGGCGTGCAACTCATGCACGTGGGCGATAAATTCAAGTTTTTTATCCCCGCCGACCTCGCCTACGGCGACCGCTCGCCGACACCCGCCATTAAGCCGAATTCCGTGCTGATTTTTGAAGTGGAATTGCTGGAGATTAATCCGGAGGAATAAACAGTATAAAGAGCTTGTTTGGACATTTGCCAATTGACTT
>DAINSQ010000086.1:0-21255 GCA_036741235.1 Saprospiraceae bacterium
GCAGTATGGTTTGCATAGTATTAGGTATTATCCTTTGGTAAAAATAACGCTTTGGGGGGCTAAGAAGTTACTTTCCAGTGATTTTTTCCAACCCCCGCCATTCATTCTTCATTCTCCATTCTTCATTCCCCCCTTACCAGTAAAGTTCATTTCGTATCTTTATCCCAATTCAACTCAAACCAACCCTCGCCCGATATTATGCAGCAGCCGGACAGTGATAAAGCGAAAATTTTTGCGGACTTCTCCAGCCATGTCTCTTCGGGAAAAGTCCGGTTTTTCCAGCATTTTCAGATGGACTTTGTGCCGGGGGCGCGGGGCGGTTGTTATCTCCACGACATCGAGGGCGACAAGCAGTTGCTCAACCTGCACTGCAACGGTGGGGTGTTTAACCTGGGCCACCGCCATCCCGAACTTATCAAGGTGTTGAAAAACGGGCTGGACTACTGGGATATCGGCAATCACCACCTCGTCAGCTTACCACGGGCGGAGACGGCCGCCTTGCTGGCAAGCCTGATGCCCGGCGACCTGAATTATGTGGTGTATGGCGCAGGCGGCGGAGAAGCTGCCGATCTGGCGATCAAGGTGGCGCGGGCGTATACCGGCAAAACCCGGATTGTCTCGGCTATGGGGGGTTACCACGGCCATACCGGACTGGCACTGGCTACCGGCGACGCTAAATACCGGGAGGTTTTTGGGCCCCAGGCGCCCGGCTTTGAACAGGTTCCTTTCGGACAGATAGCAGCTCTGCAGCAGGCTATCGCCGACGATACCGCGGCAGTGATCCTGGAGACTATCCCCGCCACGCTGGGCATGGTCATTCCTGCTCCCGGCTATTTGCAGGCCGTGCGACGCCTGTGTGATGAGCGCAACGTACTGCTCATTCTCGATGAAGTGCAATGCGGACTGGGGCGAACCGGGAAGCTCTGGGCTTTCGAGCATTTTGAGGTGATACCCGATATGGTGATCCTGGGCAAAGGGCTGTCGGGCGGCATTTATCCCATTGCGGCCACCGTCCTTGCCCAGCGACTGGAATCGGTCTTTCACGCCGACCCGTTTATCCATGTGTCTACTTTTGGCGGCGCCGAACTGGGCTGCATAGTGATGAAACGCGTGCTGGAGATCTCTTCCGATCCGGGTTTTCTGGCACATGTCAATGAAATGGCCAGGCTGTTCAAAACGGGTGTTGATTTACTGCTGCAAAAACACACCGGTTTTTTGATCGGCTTGCGCCAAATTGGCCTCATGATGGGACTGGAATTAAAAGACGAGCTTGCCGGGCCAATACTCACCAAGGCCGCTTACGACAACGGGCTGCTGATGCTGTACGCCAATAACGACAAGCGGATAGTCCAGTTTTTGCCGCCCCTCATCATCGAAGTGCAGGAAGTGCAAGAGACGCTCGAAAAATTGGACAGCGCCCTTTCGGATGCAAAAAGTTTGTATGATCAAATTGCGAAATTAAGTTAAGCTCTAACCTCCATAATAGCGTGTGCAACAAGTTTTTTTTCACCACGGAGTAAACGGAGTAAAACGGAGTTTCGCAGCGTTTTTGATTTTGGCAGTAAAAAAAGTAACAAAAATACCGAGGCGCTCCAAAGCAATTATTTAAGCAGCTATTAGTCAACGCCATATGAGAAATAAACCCTTAAGTTGATTACTATGGACAACGGACAGCCTTTGAAAGAAGTAAAAGCCATACTAACCGACTTTGAGCGCGAGCTCGGCGCCGGTGGCCTCGAACAATTGCCCGCGCAGGCTCAATTGATCGGCTACGGTGAAATCTCGGCCATCTTTGCCATCAAGGAAATCGAAGGCTGGGTTTTCAAGCGCCTGCCCCTGTTTGAATCGCCGGAGCAAGCCGCAGCCTACCTGGAAAACTTCAACGAATACTGCAACATACTGGCCGAGGCGGGGCTCGACTTGCCGAAGCATTATTGCCATATTATTCCAAAACGCGAACAGCTTTTTGTCTTGTACATCGGGCAGGAGCGTTTTCCCGACGCCAACCTGGGACACCGGCGTATACACGAGCAGACCGAGGAAGAAAACCTCGACATGCTGGAACGCATCATCTACGCGCTGCACGACTTGCAGGTTTTCAACCAAAACAACAAACCAGCTCTGGAAGCGGCGATCGACGGGCAGTTGTCCAACTGGGTGTGGCTCGAAACCAAAAACGGCCACCGGCTTGTCTACATCGATACCAGCACGCCTTTATTCAAACGCGCGGGCAAAGAAACCCTCAATCCCGATCTGTTGCTGAAAAGCGCCCCCGGGCCGCTGCAGGCGATCATCAATCTGTTTTTTCTGGACGATGTGTTGAACCGCTACTATCGCCTCCGCGACGTGTATATCGACCTGGCAGCCAATTTGTACAAAGAACAACGTCCGGATCTCATTCCCGTTTTTTTAGAAAAAATCAACCTGTATTTACCTGCCGGCGAAGCCATTACCCCAGAAGCCATACGCCGGTATTACCGGGAAGACAAATTCATCTGGCAATTTTTTCTTGCAGCCCGGCGAATAGACCGTTGGGTGAAGCAAAAATTACTGGGCCGGCCCTACGAGTTCATTTTACCCGGTCCGATAAAACGCTAGGTATGTGCGATACTTTTGTGGCGC
Organism: Saprospiraceae bacterium; assembly: GCA_036741235.1. Taxonomy (GTDB): domain Bacteria; phylum Bacteroidota; class Bacteroidia; order Chitinophagales; family Saprospiraceae; genus JABWBR01. The sequence continues at coordinate 2,623 of DAINSQ010000086.1, forward strand.
TGCCACCCAACACGCAAAACAGGGGCATCATTTTCGGCAAAAACAGCGACCGGGAGCCCAACGAAATGCAAGCGTTGGAATACCACCCGCGCAGGCAGCACGAGGCGGGGGCTGTTTTGCCGTGTACCTACATTACTATCCCGCAAGTAAAGGAAACCAACGCCGTTTGGCTTGGGCGGCCCTACTGGATGTGGGGCGCCGAATTCGGCGTCAACGAACACGGCCTGGCCATCGGCAACGAAGCCGTCTGGACCCGCATGCCCATCCGCAAAAAAGGCGGCCTCACCGGCATGGACCTCCTGCGGCTGGCCCTGGAGCGGGCAACGACGGCCCGGCAGGGCCTGGAAGTCATCACCGGGCTGCTCGCCGACCACGGGCAAGGCGGCATCTGCGGGTTGTACGACCGCTCGATGGCCTACCACAATAGCTACATCCTGGCCGACACGCAGGAAGCCTGGGTTCTGGAAACCGCCGACCACCTCTGGGTAGCCAGGCAGGTAAAAACCAGCTACGCCATCAGCAACGGACTTACCATCGGCGCGGAATACGACCTCATCCACCCGGACGCGATTAACCACGCCCGCCGGGAAGGACTGCTAAAAAAAGGAAAAGACTTTGATTTTGCGGCCTGCTACGCCGACTGGTTGTACACCACCTTCTCCGCCCAGCAACAGCGCCGTTTTCAGTCCGATTGCTTTTTGCGGGATCATTTGCCGCTGAATTTGCCCCAGGCTATGGAGTTGCTGCGTTCGCATCGCACTGAGCCGTACCGGCCCGACCGGCCGCTGCTGGGCGACTCCATCTGCGCCCATGCCGGCAATTTCGTGACCCGCAATGCCACGCAAACCACCGGCTCCATGGCGTGTGAACTTCGTCCGGGGGCTTCGCAATATTGGTTTACCGCTACGTCATCGCCCTGTCTGAGCGTATTCAAACCCGTCACTTTTCCATCGCCGGCTTTGGATTTGGGGCCTGCCGTTTCCACCTACCATCCGGATTCCTTCTGGTGGCGGCACGAGCGGCTATACCGGGAGGTTTTACAAGATTTTGCCAACAGAAAAGCCGTTTTCGACTCCGAGCGAAAAGCCTTCCAGGCGGAATGTCTTCAAAAAGCGGCCTCGGCAGATAGCGGGGAACTGGCGGCGCTATCAGTCGCTTGCTTTGAGCGCCACCTTCAATTGATAGACGAATGGACGGCGGCTGTCGGGCAGCAGTCGATTGCCCGGAAAGCCTCACTTGTTTTTCGGCATTATTGGGGGAGGATGGATGGGAGGGCAAAAATTTATGTAAACTCGGAATTGAATTCCAAAAACACATAAATTATGCAGCATAAGACCAGGGCTTATGTCATGAATGCACGGCATTCCTCGTCTGTAGTGTTACTCCTTCCAATAAAAAATTTTCGCTCGGCTTGCTTGTCAAGCCGATTTTGTTTAGTACCGTCGCCGCAAGAGCTCTGCTTTTGCTGAAATTATCGTTAGTCGGTAGTCGCAAACCAATAATTTGGCGCCTCCTATCGTCTTTTCCAAATGTTCTATAAACTTACCGAACTATTAATAATCATACCAGCCTTTCGGGCTTTATGCTATATTATGCCTCTCGCCTTGGCTAAGGCTATGCCCAAAACCTGACATCGTGCGTTATCAATTCAAAAAACCAGTACGCAGCGTTTATAACTTCTTGATTACATCAATCCATCTCGATCAACTTGGTCGAGCGAATGGCAGGATGACTGCAAATGGTAATTGTTGGTAACAATCCTTGTCTTCAGCGAACCTGGTTTTTCTTACGTGAAATGACCGATCAAACATCAAACATCAAAAATCCCTCCTTCATAACCCCTTCCCGACTTCCCTTTGGTCAGTACGGGACTCCTTTCAGTCGCATAACCCGTCATAACCCCTCATATTTATTGTACAAAATAAAATATTGCCTTACTTTTGCGCCCATGCTTAAAAACCGGCGGCCTTTTCGAAGGCAACCGCTACAAATTATTTAAAATCAAAATCAAAGGTCTTAGTATATGGGACAAACGATTAACTACCTGATTCCACTATTTGGCGTATTCGGATTGCTGTATGCATTCTGGAAAACGTCCTGGGTATCGAAGCAAGATGCCGGTACCGAGCGCATGCAGCGCATTGCCAAAAGCATTGCGGAAGGCGCCATGGCATTTTTGAAAGCTGAATACAAGATATTGGCCATATTCGTTGTAGCTGTTGCTATCCTGTTGGGTATCAGCGGCAACACGGAGGCTTCATCGCCGCTGATTGCGCTGTCGTTTATCGTAGGCGCCTTTTGTTCGGCGTTGGCGGGCTACATCGGCATGAACGTGGCCACCAAGGCCAACGTTCGCACCACCAATGCAGCTCGTACGAGCATGGGCAAGGCGCTTGAAATTGCCTTTGCCGGCGGCTCGGTAATGGGTCTGGGCGTGGTAGGCCTCGGCGTTCTGGGTCTTAGCGTTTTGTTCCTGGCATACAGCAGCATGGGCTGGGACATCAACAAGGTCATCACCGTTATCACGGGCTTCTCCTTCGGCGCTTCTTCTATCGCCTTGTTTGCCCGCGTAGGCGGCGGTATTTATACCAAAGCTGCCGACGTAGGCGCCGACCTGGTGGGCAAGGTAGAAGCCGGCATCCCGGAAGACCACCCGCTCAACCCCGCAACGATCGCCGATAACGTAGGCGACAACGTAGGCGACGTGGCAGGTATGGGCGCCGACTTGTTTGAGTCTTATGTAGGTTCTATCGTGGGTACCATGGTACTCGGCGCCGCTTTCATCGGCATCACGGGTTTTGAAGCTACCAACGAATTCAACGGCCTCAACGCGGTTATGCTTCCGCTGGTACTTGCAGGCGTGGGTATTATTACCTCAATTGCCGGTACTTTCTTTGTAAAAGTAAAAGAAGGCGGCAACCCGCAAAAAGCCCTCAATGTTGGCGAGTTCGGTTCATCAATTGTGATGATCATCGCCTCTTATTTTGTAATCAACTGGATGCTTCCCGCTGAATGGACGTTCAGCGATACGCTGTACCGCGACGACGCAGGCAATCCCGTTCAACGCGCCATGTCGGCCAACGGCGTTTTCTTTGCTACGATAATCGGATTGGTGGCCGGGTTGCTTATCGGTATTGTTACGGAATATTTCACCGGCACCGGCACTCGTCCAGTGACTTCAATTGTACGCCAATCGGGCACAGGCGCTGCTACCAATATCATCTCGGGCCTCAGCGTGGGTATGATCTCTACGGCTATCCCCATTATTGTGATTGCCGCTTCTATCATCGGCGCTTTCTATTTCGCAGGCCTCTACGGTATCGCTATTGCGGCTGTAGGTATGTTGTCTAATACGGGTATTCAATTGGCGGTTGACGCCTACGGTCCCATCTCTGACAATGCCGGCGGTATTGCCGAAATGGGCGAGCTTCCCAAAGAAGTGCGCACCGTAACCGATAAACTTGATGCTGTGGGTAATACCACTGCCGCTATCGGCAAAGGTTTTGCCATTGGTTCGGCAGCGCTTACCGCTCTGGCCCTGTTTGGCGCTTACATGCAATCGGCCAAGATGTCTTCTATCGATATTTCCAAACCCGACGTAATGGCGGGCCTGTTTGTAGGCGGCATGTTGCCCTTCCTGTTCTCGGCACTGGCCATGCAGGCCGTTGGCCGCGCCGCTATGGCGATGATCAAGGAAGTGCGCCGTCAGTTTAGCGACATTCCCACGCTCAAAGCAGCGCTCGAGGTGATGCGCAAAAACGAAGACAAAGATTTCCACCACTGGAACGACGCCGACCGCAAGATTTTTGAAGAAGCCGACGGCAAAGCCGAATACGGCCACTGCGTGGATATCTCTACGCGCGCCGCTATTCGCGAGATGGTACTCCCCGGCGTATTGGCCGTTGCAGCGCCTGTACTCACGGGTTTCCTCGGCGGTACCGAAATGCTGGGCGGCCTGCTCGCCGGCGTAACCGTTACCGGCGTACTCATGGCTATCTTCCAGTCGAACGCCGGCGGCGCCTGGGACAATGCCAAGAAGATGTTCGAATCGGGCGTTGAAATCGACGGCAAAATGTACTATAAGGGCTCCGAACCCCACAAAGCAGCCGTAGTAGGCGACACGGTGGGCGATCCGTTTAAGGATACTTCGGGCCCCTCGCTGAATATCTTGCTCAAACTGATGTCCGTAGTAGCGCTGGTTATTGCACCGCTGCTTTGATGGTGACACGGTGACACGGTGACACGGTGACACGGTGACATGGTGACACGGTGACATGGTGGCCCTGTTACAGAGAAGGGAGAGATGCCGGGGAAAGGCGTCTCTCCCTTTTGTTTGTTAGGCGCCTTTCCCTACTCAATTAGGCAGAGATTAAAAATATTTTGTGAGCCCCAGTTTAAGACCTAAAATGTTATTCTCGATTAACCTTCCCTCAAGAACATAAGAAGCCTCTACTTGATGTTGCTCGCCTGTCGGAATATCTGTTTTAGTGCGTATCTGGTCAGTTCGGAAGTCGTATTCACCTGACCAAGGCCTGAATTCATAATCTACAGCGGTGATTAAATATAAATTGTTCGCTAATTGAGTTTTCAAATAAAGCGATAATGCATTGGATCTAAAATTCCAGGTTCTACTGGTAAGGGTATATTTATACTTCAAATTTATGCTGAGATCATTAATGTAATCATTCTGTTGCATTACGGCTTCCTTATTCATTGCAAAGTTGTACTGATGTCTAAACTGGAATCCGAGTGAATTTCTATTGAAAAAATTCCATTCCGCGCCTATCCGAATCGGTATTCCAAGGTGTTGTTGCGAAAAGCGTACTGACTGGAGATTATACCCATATTCCAGATCCGTTACATTCTGGAAATAACTATTGTTGGAATATTCCAAACCCGTACCTGCGAAAAATTTTAACCGCTTTTCCGGAAAGAAAAAATAGTTTGCATCAAGGCCAACCGGGATTAAATTTGAGTGGTTTTCAAATTCGACCCAATCCGTTTTCGAATCAAAATTTGATGGTGAAATTCCAATACCTGAAATCAATCTGACTTCAAAATTCTGACCCGCCACAGAATCAATTCCGATAACCAAAAAGCTGAGCATTACTAGAATCTGTCTCATTGTTACTGTTTTTTATGTGATGTAATATTGCTTAAGATCACATGGCTTCAAAGACATACCTGCCCGTGCCCCTATGCTGCAAATATGATCCCTTGCCCATTTGAAAAAAAAGAACAAATTTTTAATTTTGTAGAATAGCAATGATTATTAAAACTTGTAAATCAATTATTTATATCATTTTTGTTAAATGAAAAACGGAAAATTATTCCAATTGATACGCAAGCTCAGCCCGGCTGAACGGCAACAGTTCCAGGATTTTCTTCACTCGCCTTTTCACAATAAAAGAGAAGATTGCCTGCGGCTCTGGGCTGCCCTCGAAGGAATAAAGGAGGGCCCATTACCTGAGAAAGAAAGACTTTTTGAGAAGTCGTACCCCAATAGCCCTTATGATGACCAGCGTTTTCGCCTGTTGCAGAGCGCCCTGCTGGGACTACTGGAGTCCTTCCTCGTTCTTCAGGGGTTACGGCAAAACGAGTTGGAGCAGGAACTGATTCTTGTCAGAGAATACCGCAAGAGAGGGATGGAAAAGCATCTGCGAGGAGCCAAGCGCCGTGCGGAGAAACAGTTGGAAGGCCTGAAAACGGCAGATGCGCTAAGAGTGAAGCATGACATCGAAAAGGAAACCTTTTTGCTGGAAGCCCAGAAGAACCAGATGGGCCCACTGGGTTATCAACCCTTGATCGACCTGTGGGACGAATACTACCTGGCCATGAAGCTCTACCAGGCCTGTTCGGCCAAATCGCACGAATCGGTCGCCAACACCCCTTATGACTACGGTCTGCTCGACGCCCTCTTAGAGCGAGCAGATTGGGAGCGGTATATGTCCATTCCCGCCATTTCCCTCTACTATCACGGGTACTGGATGCGGGTAAGCCCAAAAGGAGAAGCGCATTTTGCCTCCTTTAAACGCGCCCTTCTGGAGCACGGCAATTCTTTTCCCCTGGCAGAGCGCAGGGACCTCTTCATGGTCGCTGCCAACTACTGCGCCCGCAAGTATAACGAAGGCCGAAATGACTATGCCAGGGAGTCGAACGAGATCTACAAGGCGGGGCTTGCTTGTGGCGCCTTCCTCGCACAGGGGCAGTTTAATCGCTTCACATTTCGCAATATCGTGTTAAATGCCCTGGTGGTGGGCGATTTTGAGTGGGCGGAGCAATTTATTGAAGATTACCAAACTTATCTGCCGTCCCATTTCCAGGAGGGCACGGTCAGTTTCACCCGGGCGCTGTTGGAATATCAGCGGCAAAACTACGGCCAGGCCTTGCAACTTCTGCAAAAGTCTGAATACGGCGACGTGGTGTTCAACCTGTCGGCCAGGGCCCTCCTGATCAAAATATACTACGAGACCGGCGAATACGACCTGCTCGATGCCCATCTGGCCGCCATGCGCATCTTCATTCGCCGGCAAAAGAACCCGAGCTACCTCGAGGTCAACTACCGGCAATTGGTCTACTTCGCACAACGCCTGCTCGAGTTGAACCCCTACGAACCGGGCGACAAAGCCAGGCTCCGGGAAGAAGTAATGGCAACCAAGGCCGTGGCTGAAAAAGACTGGCTGCTGCGGATGCTGGAAAAGACGAGCGATTAATGCCTCATTCCCATGTTGCTGATCTGTTTTTATTCAGCGTGCTGCCTGCCTTTTGTCCAATAAGAAGCAAGCTGGCGATTGATAGTTTCAGGGTCTTTGTCGGGGAATTGAGCTTCGTGGGTTAATTCATAGTCATAGTAATCTGCCGCTTCGTAGCTAAATTCATCATCATCGAAATCTTCCGCTATTTTCAGGTAAAAATAAGGTTCGACAAATTCAATAAAAGCAACGTTTTTCCACATAATGGGCTTTTCATTTTGAAATTGAATATAGCGTTCATTCAATTTTACAATAAAAGAACCCGGCTCGAGTGATTTATACCAATCTACCAGCAGACGGATTATATCAATCAAAAAAATGAGTCCTACCATTCCCAGCATTACACCATATTCTGAATTTTTCGCCCTGAAGAATAACAATAAGGCGATCAACTCTATAGCGGCAAAGGGCAGGATAGCGGGCAATAGTTTTCGGATAATTTTTTGAGTATCCGGCTTAATGATAGTTTCCCCTGGAATGGAAAATGCTGTATTTGGGGGTTCTACCTTGCGATTTTTAACTTCATGGTATCGTTTTTCATACCAGTCGCGCGTAGCGCCGGAGGCTATTTCAAACATGCCGATGCGGTTCATAAGGCCGTAGCTCATTCTTTTTTTGCCAAGAATCGATTCCAAAACGGTCAGATTATCCACATGCTCAATAACCCAGCATTTCCATTTTACCACAAAAAATGCCCACCACAGCCATGCGGACAGGGATGCAATGATCATCATGGGTACACCCTTTTTTTCTTCAATTACAAGATGGAGCGCGGTAAAACCATCAGTAAAAAAATAAAGCATAACCCCGGCAAACAAAATATATGTGGGCGCCATAACGTATAAAATTCCAAGGTTTGCCGCTTTTTGCGGGCTTACTTTTTCGGTGGGGAACATGGTGGAATCGGATTTTTTTGTGGTGTAATAGTAGTCAAGTATAGGAACTAAATAAATTGACAAAATCAAGCGCCGAGATTTTTTGGGCTAACAAAGCCATTTTTGAGGTTCAATGTAGCGCATCGGGCCAAAAAAAGGCTGATGTCAGCGCGAAAAAGATCAAGTTTAAAATGTCAATTTATTGAGTTCCCATACTTAATACTGCTTTGGGCAGTATATTACGTGGTTTCGAAACGCAACCGCTAAACCAACTCAAAGCGCCCACAAAACTACCTCCCCACCCGCTGCACAAACACCCGATCGCCCTGGCGGACGGACAGCACATACAAGCCGCGTGGCAATACCGAGACATCAAGCGTAAGCGTATTATACGACTGCCGTATCAATTGCCCCGTGGCGTCGTACAATGACACAGCAAATGGCGTCGACTCATCGGCGAGTTGGAGGTGGAAGACATCGGCGGCTGGGTTGGGATATACGTGTAAGCCTTTTTGGGGGGCAAGCCGATCGTTGGTGGCCGTAGCCGTGCACATCACCTCGTTGAGGCGTTGCCAGATGCCGTTATTGAGCAGGTAAGAAATCAGCGAATTATCGGGGGCGTTACCCATGCGGATCATCACCAGATTTTGCGAGGGCACGACGTTGACAAACTGCCCGTTTTTGCCCATGGCGGCGATATTGTCGTCGGGGGCGTTGGGCAGCAGCTTGCCGTTGAAAACAAATTGCAGTCCGGGAACCATATAGGATTCCTTGCCGTTGAGCCACCACAGGTAGCCGTAAGACTTATTGAGGTCTTGCGAGGTATTCACCATATCGTCGAAATACTGCTGGTCGTGCAGGATCGTATCGGCGGCCCACACGCCGCGGTTGAGCGCCAGGAGCCCGAAGCGGGCCATGCTGCGGGCGTTGCTGAAATACACATTGTTGTAGCCCTGCGGCAGCCAGAGGCCCTTCATACCGATTTTATTGCGGAGGCGGCTATTGAAATACAGGCTGAAATTCTGCCCTGTTGCGCCCGCGATTACGTCGTCGAGCAGGGTATAGGGGCCGTTGTGGTAGGCCCAGCGCGTACCGGCGTCGGCCAGGTATTGCAGGCAGGCAGGATCGGTGCAATAGGGATCGTCAACGCCGTCGTCGAGGCCGCTGGTCATGGTGAGTTGGTTGCGCACGGTGATGAGGTTTTCTTTGTCGGGCGGGCAGGAGGTCCAGCCGGCGCCCAGGTAGGTAGCCGTCGGGTCTTCAAGCGACAGGTAACCTTCTTCCTGCGCGATACCCGTCAGGAAAGCCGTCAGCGTTTTCCCCGCCGAGGCCCAATACCAGATACTATCGCGGGTAAAGGCGTCAAAATACTGTTCGAGTACTATTTTGCCGTCTTTGAGTACGATGAAGGCTTTGGTATTTTCTGCGGCCAGGTAATCGTACAGTTCCGGAATGTTTTCAGCGCACCAGCCCAACGTTTCGGGCGACAGGGTGTCCCAGTCATTGCCGGTAAGCGGCGGGAAATAGAGGTTTTGAGCACGCCCCGCCAAAGCGGCCAGGCTGAGCAGTAAATAGAGTAGCGCTGTTTTCATGAAAATGCCTTTTTTGTTTGACGCTGGAATGGGGAAAAGGTTTAATTTGCGGCGTCCAACAGTACAAAAGTCGCCCCTTCGCCGTTTTTTTCACGAAGGAAGGGAGGGTAAGAACATCCAATAGTCCCGTTTCGACTCCGCGCAACGAGCGGCACAGATCGCACGGTCGCCCGCCCGGGATCTGACAACGGATAACCGGCAACCGACAACAGCGGTTCACCCAATCACAAAATGATACCCCACCCCTTTAATCGTCACAATTTCGATAGAACTGTCGGCCTTCAGGTAATCGCGCAGTTTGGTGATATATACATCGAGGTTGCGGGAATTGAAAAAAGAGTCGTCGCCCCATATTTGGAGCAGGATATCGCGGCGGTTGACCACCTGGTGGCGGTTATCGCTGAGGATGCGCAGGAGTTCGGTTTCGCGATGCGACAATTTGCGGTTTTCGCTTTCGCAGTGTAGTTCGTATTTCCAGGGCAGAAAAGTATAACGGCCAATGGGAATGGGTTCGTTGGCGGGCGCCTCGGAAGTTTTACCCGGACGGGTGATTTGCAACAGGTTTTGGATGCGGGCGATGAGTTCTTCCATGCTAAAAGGCTTGCGGATATAATCATTGCCGCCGGTCTGGAAGCCTTTTAACACGTCTTCGGTCTGGTTTTTAGCGGTCAAGAAAATAATAGGTATCCGAGGATTGCGCTGCCTGATCTCGGCGGCGACTGTGTAGCCGTCTTTGCGGGGCAACATAATATCGAGCAGGCAGATGTCGGGCTGAAAAGCTTCAAAAGCAGGTATTGCGCGAAGGCCGTCGGATACCATGCACACTTCGAAAGAGCGGCTTTCGAGGCTTTCTTTGACGATACGGCCCAGGAAGGGTTCGTCTTCTACATAAAATACTTTAATCCGCTGGTCCATGTTTTGGTAAATAAACGGTAAAACAACTCCCCTGCCCGACTTCGCTTTCGAGCAATATGCGCCCTCCGTGTTGTTGCACTACTTCAGCCACGTAGCTCAATCCCAAACCGTGGCCTTTGGTGTTGTGCACGTCGCCGCTAGGCACCCTGAAAAAACGCTCGTACACGCGCCTGCGGTAGGCGGGCGCGATGCCGATGCCTTTGTCGCGCACGGCAAGACTTATTTCATCGCTTTTTTCGCTGAGCGAAATCGCAATTTCAGGGTGTTCTTTGCTGTATTTCAGGGCATTGTCGACTAAATTATACACCACGCTGAGCAAATGCGAGCGGTCGCCGGTTACCTCAAAATGATCCCCATCTTCAATAAAATCGACCTGGGCCCGGGCTTGCTCAAATTGCAGTTTTAGGGAGTTAAGCACCTCCTGAACCAGCGCTCGCAGGTCAAATGTTTCTCGTTGCAACGCCATGGCGTCCTGCTCGAAAATAGCCATTTTGAGCACTTTATCCACCAGCAAAGTCAACCTGCCGAGTTCATTTTTGGAAATGTCAAGGTATTCGCGGGTCAACTGAGGGTTTTGCATGGCGTTAAAATCGCGCAAGGCCTCAATGGCTACGCTTACTGTGGCAATGGGTGTTTTGAGCTCGTGGGTGACGTTGCTGATAAAGTCGTTTTTTAGTTCGGCGAGCCGTTGCTGCCGGCGCAAACTTTTGAAAATAAACCAAAACGATAGCGAAGTAAGGGCTACCAGCATCAGCGAAAATGCAGCTTGCGGGGCCACTCGGCGATACAGATAGCTTTGATAGGGGTTGATATTGGCGGCATAGCAATACTCCGGTGGAAAACCCGCAGGAAATATCGGGGTGCTGATGCCGGCACTTTCAGCCAGGGTATCGCCGATGGGCAAACGGTAGAGTTCAAATGGCAGCAAAATGCCGGCGTCAGCCAATGCGAGGGTAAAGCCGCGCCGGATGTCGTCGAGGCGCAGCGAATCTTCTTTGAAGGTAAAAGTCAAAGGGCCGTGCAGCGAATCGGCTTTTTTCTGCGCATTGGTTACCACCATCGACAATTGCCGGCGGTCGAGCTTCGCGATATTGCCGTCTTCATCAGCAGATATGAAAATACTGACCGTTGATTCCCGAATATTGTTAATTGTCTTGCCGTGGGCCGTATCCCCCAGCAATAACACCCTGTCCATTCCCACCGGCGGTGTCTTCATCGAAAAGTGGGGAATGCGGCCCGCTTGCGGCGATATCGCTACTTTTTTGATTACATTGGCCGTGTCGCCAGCGCTTTTTATACCCCGCTGTATGATCGAATCCTGCAAACCATAGACCACGTCTTTGAATAAGCCGGAAACTTCTTTTTGCAACAAATCGCGCTCTTCCTGGTACACTTTTGTGAGCCAAACATACTGGAACACGAGCAGCAGGGCGATACTGCTGATCATTAATGCCAGGGGGAGCCGCAATTTTCCTGATTGTAATTTCATTGGCCGTTTGTTTGCGTTTTTTGACGCCGGTCAAAATTGCTCGAAATCCTTTGTTGCGCTTTTTTATACAAAAATAACCCCCTTTAGCGTAATTAGCTCGCGCTATTAACCTTAATTAACCTTAATTCAACAATGATTAACGCCCATTGAAGAAGGCCGGCCATAGCTTTGCAGCAAAAAACAACACAACGATGAAACAGGTATTGCTCGTAGTAGCCCTTTTGCTGGCCAACATGTATAAATACCTCGACAACCAGGGGGTGATTTTGTACGAACAAAAAATCAATATGCACCGCCGGCTCCCCGCCGACGATGAACAGGCCCGGCAGTTTATTCCCGAATTTCAGACTTCAAAAATGGAGTTGCTTTTTAATGAAATGGAATCGCTTTTCCGGTCTGTGGAGGAGGAGGAAGACGCCGATATCGACGATGAAGACGGAGGCGTGCGCATTATGATCAAACGCCCCGAAACGATTATTTTCAGAAATATGGCCGAAAAACGCTCGGTGGAACAACGCGAGTTTTTGGGTAAAAAATACCTGATTGAAGGCGACGTCGCCCAGATCCCCTGGAAGATCACAGGCGAAAGCAAGGTGATACTGGGCTACCCATGCCAACGGGCTACCTACAACGATACTAGCCAAAACCGCAAGATCGTCGCCTGGTTTACCGGTGATATCCCCTGCCCTTCCGGCCCCGAGTCGCTGGGCTCGCTACCCGGAATGATCCTCGAAGCCGATATCAACGACGGCGAAATGGCATATACGGCCATTAAAATTGATAAAACACTGGATATCAAGGCACTGAAAGCGCCGACCAGCGGCAGAAAAATCACCGGCGAGGAGTTTAAAAAGATGGTCGACGACCATTTTAAACAAATGGGCGGCGGAAGCGGCATCCGAATTATCCGCAATTGACGCTTCATCGAACCAGCAACACACTGCCCTTTTTCTCAATCACCTGACCACCCGACTGTACCAATCTGATGGTATATAAATACACCCCTTGCGGCAAGGGGCGGCCCTCCTTGGCGCCGTCCCAGCCGTTTTCTATGGCGTTGCTCTCGAATAGCTGCCCGCCCCAGCGGTCGTAGATGACCATCCGGTACGATTGCGGCGCTCCAAATTGATACAACGGCCTGAATATCCGGTTGACGCCGTCGGGCGAGAAGGCGTTGGGTACAAATAATTTGGCGGCCTGCTCCAGGCAAACCACGTTTGAGCGGGATGTCACCGTGCGGGTTTCGCCGTCGGGCAATTGCAGCCTTGCCACGGCTTCCACATAATAACAGGCCTGGGTTTGGTCGGGCTTGCTGATGTCGATCAAATCTTCAAAAGTCAATACGCCGCTGTCGGTCAACTGCGCCGGAGCGCCCACGGATTGGCGGTAGAGCTCGTAGCGGATGGAGTCGGCCAGGGGGTGGTAAAAAGGCGTCCATTGCAGTCTGTTTATGTTGTCGTCAAGCGCTTGACCCGACAGGTGCACGAGGCCCACTTCGTTGGAGCGGACAGTTGCGCCGCAGGCATCCGTTGTTTCAATGCGGTAAAAAAGTTGCCTCGCAGCCACCGGCGCCGAATTGTCTTCGGCATTATTGTCGGCAAGCAAGGGAATGGCGGTAGGCAGGGGCAGTATGTCTGTGAAATTGGGCAGATTGTTGGCGCGCTGCAAATTGGCGGCGGTAAGTTGGGCGTTTTCAGGGGCCCATAGCCAGCGCAGATCGGCGCCTCCGCTGCCGTTGACGGTAGCGTTGAGCAATACCAGGCGGCGCAACGGTTGAATGACGGTAGCCTGCCGGCAGACGGTATTCGACGTAGCGCTTACCCCGGTACCGGCTTCCACTGCTTTTATTTCAAAACAATAATCGACGCCGTCGTCGGCCTGGTCAAAAACATAAGTCAGCGCAGAACCGGGCACAGTATCCCAAGCCACAGGCGCTTGTCCGTTTAGTCCCACCCATATCTCGTATCGCTCAACGCCGCCGGCCCAGTTCTGATAGGCATTCCAGCTCAGCGTCAGGCTTTGGGTACAAGGATCAATGTCGCCGGTTTCGACAAACAGCGTAGTATGAGGGGAAGTCACCAGACTTTTGTTGCCGCAGCGATCAAGCGCGGAGACAAAATACGTCTCGGGGCCTTCGTCGGGAGCGGCATTGGCATCGAGGTATACATTGGCGCCCCCGAAAACGGTGTCGATGATGGTTGTGCCGGCGGCGGTGTTGCGCGAAATGACATAGGCGTATACCTCGGGTGAGGGACTCAAATCCCACCTGATCTCTACGTCGTCGCCGTTAACCACTGACACATAGCGGATGGGCCCCGGGTCCGGAATGCGGTTGTCGAGCGTATCGGAGCTCAGAGCGGGTTGGCCCGGACAGTTGTAGTCGCTCACCAGATAATAATACCAGGTGGCGCCGGCGGCGCCGGCGTGGTAAAAGGTCGTTTGTGCGGCATTATTGACCGATGCCAATATGCTGAAAGGCCCGCCGGGTTGCTGTCCGGCGTATATGAGATAAGCGTTAAAAGCGCCGCAGGTATTATTGGGCGGCAACCACACCAGTGTGTCATTGGTGACGCACAAAAAATCGGGCGGCAAAATTTGCGCCGGCAATTGCAGCGAAAAGCACAGGGCCATCAAAATCAGTAATCGCTTCATCATGTTGCTATTGTTCATCCTCAGGCGCCTCCAATTCGCCCGCTTCCGCTTCGCGCCTTTCCAGGAAAAGCTGCTCCAGCACTTCCATCGAATAGCGCCGCTCCAGTTGGTAAGCGATAGAGAGGCCTTCGTATATGTTTTTTTTATAATAAACCAAACCTAACCCTTCGGCATAGATTTCTTCACCGCTGAATTCGGGTTCCACCACGCCATCGTTGGGATCGAGGTCTTCTACCATTTCCCGCACGCTAAAGCGGATTGCCGGCAGCGTTTTGCCCTGCCAGACGAAAGTAGTATCTCCCACATAACGGCGATTTTTGATGAGTGTTGTGGAAGCGCCGGGTATACCAGGGTATTCCAGTTTGACTTTGTACAAAAACACCTCATTGGAATCCCGAACCGAAAATGGAAAAACATTGCCGGCCTGCACCTGGGCCCTGATCGTCTGCTGCTCGCCCAGGCTGTCTACCGGATACATCAGCAATTCCTGCAACAACACGCCGTTGGCTACCAATTCTTCTTTCACCAATTGCATGGGCAGCAATTCATACTCGTAATACGTGCCGGTGAGCAAAACGCTGTCTTTTTGGATAAAAGAACGATAATACCAATACACCGGCGTAAGCGCCTCATTGCCAACCGGATGGTACTCGTATACCAGCCCGTCTTCCAGTTCGCGAATGGGAAAATAATAATTGCGGACATCCTTTGCCCCCCATTTCCCACAACCGGCAACTGTCATAATGGCCATCAGCAATCCAACCCCGCCCAGCCATTTCTGTTTAGATCTGACAAAACTTAACATGCTCCTCATTCAACCTGTAATTATAGCATAACGTTTCCAATATTAATGCCAAAATGGCATTTCGGATACCAGAAAAGGCGAATTGGTATGATATATGAGAGCCAACGCAATGGAATGGCGCTGCAAATATCGTATCTTTGCCGTTCGCTTCATTACTATATGCATAAATATCATGTTCAAGAGCATTTTTGATCCTATTAAAAATTTATTCGGCTCCAAACACGAGCGCGACAGAAAGGCCTATGAGCCCGTTGTAGAAGAGGTACTGGAGCACTACCAGGCCTATCAGTCGCTAAGTAACGACGAGCTTCGCAATAAAACGCTGGAATTCCGCCGGCGCATCGCTGAACATCTTACAAGCATCGACGCAGATATTCAGGCTATTATCGACGAGGCCAACAACCAGGAAGACCTCGGCGAAAAAGAAGCCCTCTTCGGCGAAATCGACGAGTTGCGCAAGGAGCGCGACAAGGAGCTGGAGGTCATTCTGAAAGATTTATTGCCTGAAGCTTTCGCCGCTGTAAAGGAAACCGCCCGCCGGTTTACGGAAAACAGCGAACTGGTAGTAACAGCCACCGACCACGACCGCGAACTGGCAGCCAAAGCCAATAAAAACTACGTGCGCATCGAAGGCGATAAAGCCATCTGGAGCAACCGCTGGGTGGCCGCCGGCGGCGAGATCGTCTGGAATATGGTGCACTATGACGTACAGCTCATCGGCGGTATGGTGCTTCACGACGGCAAAATCGCCGAGATGGCCACCGGCGAAGGTAAAACGCTGGTAGCCACCCTGCCCGCCTACCTCAACGGCCTCTCGGGCGAAGGCGTTCACGTGGTGACGGTCAACGACTACCTCGCCCGCCGCGACTCGGAGTGGGTTGGCCCTATCTTCGAATTCCTGCTGCTTACGATAGATTGTATCGACAAATACCGCCCCCACTCGGAAGAACGCCGCCGCGCCTACCTGTGCGATATCACCTACGGCACCAACAACGAATTCGGCTTCGACTACCTGCGCGACAATATGGTGCATTCGCCCGAGGAAATGGTGCAGCGCAAACACCACTTCGCTATGGTCGACGAGGTGGACTCGGTGCTCATCGACGACGCCCGTACGCCGCTCATTATTTCCGGCCCGGTTGGCCAGGCCAGCGAAGACCAGGACTATATCGAACTCAAACCCCACGTAGAACGCCTCATCGCCGCCCAGCGCAAACTCGCCACCGACTACCTGGCCGAGTCGCGCAAATTGCTGGCTGAAAATAAAACGGGTTACCAGGAAGGCGAAGCCGGTATGGCCCTGCTGCGCGCTTACCGTGCCCTGCCCAAATACCGCCCGCTCATCAAATTCCTGAGCGAAGAGGGCATCAAGGTGATGCTCCAGAAGGCGGAAAACTACTACATGCAGGAGCAATCCAAAAATATGCACCTGGTAGACGAACCGCTGCTCTTTACTATCGACGAGAAAAACCGCAATGTTGAACTCACCGAAAGAGGCGTAGAATACCTGTCGAAAGGCAACGAAGACCCTCGCTTTTTCGTCATGCCCGATGTGGCCAGCGAGATGGTGGAAATTGATAATAATACCGAGCTGGACAAACAGCAAAAAGAAGAGGCAAAAACCCGCCTGTCGCAGGATTTTGCCATCAAATCGCGCCGCCTCCACGCGATGAGCCAATTGCTGAAAGCCTACACGCTTTTTGAGGTTGATGAAGAGTACGTGGTTATTGAAGGCCAGGTTAAAATCGTCGACGAGCAAACAGGCCGTATGATGGAGGGCCGCCGTTATTCCGACGGCCTGCACCAGGCCCTCGAAGCCAAGGAAAACGTAAAGGTGGGCGAGATTACGCAAACCTACGCCACTGTTACGCTACAGAACTACTTCCGCATGTACCACAAACTATGCGGTATGACGGGTACCGCCGAAACGGAAGCCGGCGAATTCTGGACCATCTACAAACTCGACGTGGTGGTGATACCCACCAATAAAACCGTCATCAGAGACGACCGCGAAGACCTGGTTTTCAAAACCCAGCGCGAAAAATTCAACGCCGTCATTGACGAGGTGGTGCAACTCAGCGAGGCCGGGCGGCCTATCCTGGTGGGTACTACTTCTGTTGATATTTCTGAAAAATTGAGCCGCATGCTCAAATTGCGCGGCATCGACCACAACGTGCTCAACGCCAAGCAACACCAGCGCGAAGCTGAAATCGTGGCCGAAGCAGGCCGCCCCGGCAAGGTGACCATCGCCACCAACATGGCCGGCCGCGGTACCGACATCAAAATTTCTCCCGAAGTGCGCAAAGCCGGCGGTCTGGCCATCATCGGCACCGAACGCCACGAATCGCGCCGCGTCGACCGCCAGTTGCGCGGCCGCGCAGGCCGCCAGGGCGACCCCGGCACCTCGCAGTTCTACGTGTCGCTCGAAGATAACCTCATGCGCCTCTTCCAGTCAGAGCGCATCGCCGGCATCATGGACCGCCTCGGCCATAAAGATGGAGAGGTGATCCAGCATTCGATGGTGACCAAGTCAATCGAACGCGCCCAGAAAAAAGTTGAGGAAAACAACTTCGGCATCCGCAAGCGACTGCTCGAATACGACGACGTGATGAACATCCAGCGCGAAGCGATTTACAAAAAACGCAAAAACGCGCTGTCGGGCGAACGCCTCTCCGTAGACCTCAACCACATGTTCGAGTCTATCGTAGATAATATCGTAGATGCCAACAAACAGAGCGGCGACTACGACGGCTTCCGCCGCGATTGCCTCAATTTCCTTACTTTCGACCCCCAGATCGACGCCGCTGCCTTCCGCGAAGCGCCCGCTGCCGATTTGTCGGAGCAACTGCTGGCCGAATTCCAGCAGTACTACCACCGCAAAGCCGACGCCATGGCAAGCATCCTGATGCCGCAAATCCAGGAAGTATACGCCACGCAAAGCCACCGCTACAAACGCATCCTCATACCCTTCTCCGACGGGCGCTCCAACCCCCTGGTCATCACCGCCGATATCGCCGACGCCGTCAAAACCAAGGGCAAGTCGATTATGCTCGATATCGAAAAAGCGGTAACCCTCGCCATTATCGACGAAAAATGGAAGGAACACCTCCGCTCTATGGACGAACTCAAGGATTCGGTTCAAGCCGCGTCTTTTGAGCAAAAAGACCCGCTGGTGATCTACAAGATGGAGGCGTTTAAATTATTCGAACAACTCGTCTTTGATATCAACGAGGCCGTGACGGCCTACCTCTCCAAAGGTATGCTGGTCACCTCCGACGGCCGCCCCCTGGATCAACCCCTGGAGCGCCGCCCCGTTGAGAATAGCAAGATCCGCACCAACCGCACCCCGCAAGACGAAGCGCGCGCCGCCGCCGAAGGCGTGAGCCGCCAGGCCCGCCAGGAAACGGTGCGCCGTACCGCCGATAAAATCGGCCGCAATGACCCCTGCCCCTGCGGCAGCGGCAAAAAGTATAAGCACTGCCACGGGAAGGATCTTTGAGGTGACAAGGTGACAAGGTGACAAGGTGACAAGGTGACAAGGTGACAGGGTGAC
>DAINSQ010000087.1:0-20805 GCA_036741235.1 Saprospiraceae bacterium
TTGGTTACATGGGGTTGTTCCTCGATTCGGAAGGCAACCGGATAGCTTTGCATTCCAGGGGATAGCCAGCCAACTGAGCATTCCCGCGAGCTCATTTATTACAATTCAATCAACTTATACTCCAGCGCAAAGCGCACCATCGCCGCCGTATTTTTTACATTAAATTTGGCGAGTAAATTTTTTCGATGGCTATCCACGGTGAGAATGCTGATGAAAAGCTTATCGGCAATTTCCTGGTTGGTGAGTCCGTCCGCGATGAGTTGCAGCACTTCTTTTTCGCGGGCGGTGAGCAGGGGTAATGCGGGGCGCTCGGGCGCCGGTTTGGTGAGCACAGCCGCCACTTCCATGCTCATATACATGCGGCCCTGCCGGGAAGTGGCAATGGCGTCTTCGAGTTCTTCTTTGGTGGCGTTTTTGAGCAAATAACCCGAAGCGCCTGCTTCGATCAAACGGGTAATATAACTGCGCTCTTTGAAAGTGCTTAGCCCCAGCACTTTGAGTTCGGGAAAGTCTTTTTTTAATTGGATACACAGGTCGATACCGTTCATGTCGGGCAGGTTGATATCCACCAGGGCCACATCCGCAGGCGTTGTTTTGAGCAACTCCAGTGCGCGGTAGCCGTCGTGGGCGGCGCCGCAAATCATTGCCGTTTCCGAATGGGCGAGCAGGGCTTTGATGCCTTCCACCACCATGGGGTGGTCGTCGATAATAAATACGCGGGTCATGACAGCGGGATTTCGATGTTAATGGAACACCCCTGGTTTGGCGTCGACCGTATGTCGAGTTCGCCGCCGAGGTAAAAAACGCGGGAGCGGATATTCACCCAGCCGACGCCCTGGACTTTTTCGAGGCCGGCGGCGTCGAAGCCCTGGCCGTCGTCTTCTACGGTGAGGCTCAGGCGGTTGCCGTCGCGCAACAATTGCACAAGGGCGTTGGAAGCCCGGGCATGGCGCACCACATTGTTGAGTAGTTCCTGGGCGATGCGAAAAAGCACGACTTCTATTTCCTGAGGAAGGCGTTCTTCCATGCCGAAAGCCTGGAAATGAATTTTCAGTGCGCCGTTTTGCTGCAGGTGATCGCAGTAGTCTTCCAGCGCGTCTTTCAGGCCGAAGCGCACCAGGGCTTCGGGCATCATATTGCGGGCGATATGCCGCAATTCATTGATTGAGCGGTCAAGGTCGTTGACCACCTGGTTGAGGGCGGCGGCGGCGGTTTCGGGTAAGACCTGGTTTCCTTTCATGGCAAAGACAGCTTGTTTGATACCCGAGAGCATGCCGCCGAGGCCGTCGTGCAGGTCGCGGGCCAGGCGCGAGCGTTCTTTCTCCTGTCCTTGCATCACGGCGTCGGCGATGCTGAGTTGGCGTTCCTGCTCCAGTTCTTTGATTTTTTGCTCCTGGATCCGAATTTCCTGGCTGAATATTTTTCGGCGATTTTGGAGATTGGCCCAAGCCAGGGCTGCCAAAAAGACGAGTAGCAAAGCAGCGCCCGACAATCCGCCGATGAGGCCGTTTTTTTGGCGCAGGCGCAATTGCTGGAGTTCTTTTTCCTGCTGGAGCGCCAGGATTTGTTGCTCTTTTTGGGCAGTTTGGTATTTGGTTTCCAATTCCTGCGTAGCGTGTACCAATTGGTTGTTGCTGAGGGTATCGCTCATATAAAAATACTTGCGCCGGTGGTCGTAGTGTTTTCTTGTATTACCCGTAGCCAGGGCGATATCGGAAAGCAACAAAAAGCAGGCGGCCACTTCGTCGTTCATCGCTTCTTGTTGCGCCTTCTCCAGGGCGGCGGCGGCGTATTGCCCGGCTTGAGAAAATTGTTTGCTCCAGATGGCAAAGCGCGCGAGCCCTTGCAGGGCCGCAATTTCGCCGAAGAGGTCGCCCGATTTCCTGGCGATTGTCAATGCTTCGCGCATCTTCGCCCCGGCGTCGGCGGGATTATCCCAATAACTTATCACGGCAATATTGTTGAGCGCAAAAACCAGCAAAACGGGATCGTCCGTTTCTCTGGCAATGCGTTCCACCCTGCGGCAATACCCCAGCGCTTCTGTTTCGCGGCGCATTGACAAAGCCGCGAAGGCCATCATATGAAGGCTGGAGGCCACCATCGAAGAATCGCCGAGCGACAGGGCCTCCTGGTACGATTGCCGGCCGTAGTCAAATGCCTTTTGAAAAAGCCCCAGATTTTCGTACTGCCTGGCGAGGTTATTGCGCACAACAATGGGGAAATGCGGAGGCAGGTCGGCGCCCTCCATAGCTTGCAAGGCGCCTGAAAACGCATCAATGGCCTGCCGGCGGTTGCCGAGATAGTCCCAGGCATTGCCCATGTTGTTGTAAGCGGCTACCAATTCCTTGCGCATATTGAATCGCCTGCAGACAGGAATAGCGACCTGACAATCAGCAACGGCAGACTTGTACTTGCCCTGGTTATTATAGGCATAGGCCCTGTTGATGCGGCACTTGGCGATGCCGCGTTCAAACCCGTTTTTTTCTGCCAAAGTCAGCGATTGACTAATAAAATACACGGCGCTATCGGGTTGCGACTGAAGGTAAAGCTTGCCTGCCTCCATGAGCGCCCATACTTTGGTAGTGTCTGACCCGGTGCTACCGGCAAGTTTCAGCAGGCTGTCGCGTTGTGCGATGACCGGCGCGATGGTCAGGGAAAGGAACATGGAAAGGACTATGCGACAGTGCGACTGTGCGACTATGCGACCTGAACCGTACGTTGAGCGGAGTTGAAACGGCGACTTTGCGCTGACAGTCTGACAGGCTGGTCGTCTGATAATCTTCCAAATAAATACCGGCCATCTCATTGGGTGCGAAATTTCACCTAATGTACGACTATTCGACCCGCCTTTGCAAGCCTTTGGGTTAAAATCCCCTTTTTACGGTAGATAAAAAGCCTGTTTTTACGGGATTGATTGTCAAGTTATTGCGATAGTAACTTTGCAGGGTCAATTACAACAAAGGAATACTAAATTTTCAAACGCATAAAAACCTAGTTGACCATGTTAACAAAACTGTTTTTCAGCGCTGCGCTTTTTGCGCTTGTAATTACCGCACCCCTTGCCGCTCAGACCGGCAAAAACGAAACGACGATCCGTGCCGCTTACGACGCCCTCAACCGCAATGACTGGAATGCATTTATCGCGCTCTGCGACGAGAAAAGCTACAAAGATGTAAATGTAGCGCCTGCTCCTATTGTTGGCGCCAAAGCGGCCGTAGAAGCGTATAAGTTGTTTTTCAACGCATTTACAGGGTTTAAAGTCCAGGTAAACGAAATCGCCACAATCAGTCCAACCCGCTACTTATTGCGCGTAACACTCAGCGGCAAGCATACCGGCAACCTCATGGGAGTGCCCGCTACCGGTAAAAACATCCAATACAACGATGTTGACATCGTAGAGCTCGATGCCCAGGGTAAGATCATCTACCACGAGCCCACCAAAGGTGGCGCCGAGGTGTTCCGCCAACTTGGCGTAGACCCGCTTGCCGCTATGGCAGAATCCACTGTTCGAGCTATGCTTGCCGCTGCCGACGAAGGTGATACAGATAAATTTATGAGTTATTGGACCCCGGGCGCCATCAATTACTTCGCAGGCAAACAAACCAGCGGCGACGATATGAAAAAGCGCATTGCCGGTATGAAAGCCGCCTTTCCCGATATCAAGCGAACGTTGGACGAGGTAGTTGCGAGTGCCAATTATGTGACGGTAAAGGGCTGGGTAACGGGCACTAACAAAGGTACTTATCAAGGACAAGCCCCCACGGGCAACAGCGTAAAAGTGGCATGGCTGGGCCTGTACAAACTCAATGCAGAAGGCAAAATACAGGAAGGCACGGTTGAATTCGATACAGCCATCTTAAGCAACCAGGTAAAAGGCGGCGGTGCTACTACGTCGAACAAGTAGGCCACTAAAAAATGATCTAAATTAACCCTAAATAAAACAATGTTGGTGAAAAGCCGCCGGATATATCCTCTAAGGGGCCGGCGGCAACTTCGCCGATTATTTTTTCAGTCACATTAATATCAATTCGTCATGTCAAATCAACTCAGCACTGTTCAACATATTTATTCTTGTTTTGTCCAGGGCGACGTACCCGGCATCCTGGCTCAACTGGCCGACGAGGTCATTTTTGACAACGGCGCCGACGCAAGGCTTGTCTCTTATGGCGGCGAATTTAAAGGGAAAGACGGCGTAGCCAGCTTTTTTACTAATTTGGGAACTACAACGCAAACGACCTATTTCGAACCCTTTAACTTCAGAGAAGAAGGCAACAAGGTTATCAACGAAGTGCGCCACGACGGCCAGGTCAATGTCACTGGCAAACCGTTTAGCGTTACCGTACTTTTTACCTGGACGTTTAACGACGCCGGGCAGGTAACCGGCTGGAAAAGTACCGGTGATTTTTCGAGCCTGAATGAGGCGTACCTGAATTGAGACTATTGGACTGTCAGACTATTAGTATAATGTCGTCAACTTATGAATTTTTTTACCACAGATTTAAACGGAGTAAAATGGAGTGACACGGAGTTTTTTTATTACGCTATGGCACACTATGTGCACTCCGTTTAACGCTGTGGTAAAATATTCCCTTTAATTTATTCCCATGCCCAAGATAGGTCAACTCTTTCAAAATCCTGCTACCGGTGAGCGGGTAGAATTTCTGGAAACCGGTCGCGAAACGGGAGGGAAATACGTGCGCTTCAAGGCGACAATGCCTAAAGGCAAAGGTTTTGAAGTAGCGCATTTCCACCCGTTTGGCGATGAAACCTTTGAAGTTCTGTCGGGTACCCTGAGCATAAAACTGAACGGCAAAACGCAAATGATACCGAAGGGGCAATGCATCGTATTACCCAAAAACCAGGCACATGCCCATTGGAATGCCGACGAAGAAGAATTGGTTGTCGTGCAGACAATATCGCCTTGCCTCGATGTTGACCAATTTTTGGAGAACCTCTTCGGATTGGCCATGGACGGCAAACTGGATAATACGGGCCGGCCTGCTTTTTTGCAAGTAATGCTTTGGATCAGGTTATTGCAAAATAAGACATACCTGGCAGCCATACCAAAATGGGTGCAGGATACACTGTCTGTGTTGCTGTTTCTGCCGGCCCGGTTATTGGGCTATCGCGCTTTTTATGAAAAATATACAGCGCGATGAGAATTCCGGTATTACTTGCGTTGCAAATACCAACCCAGCCAAACGCCGACAAGCCCCCATTGCGCCACTGAATCGATCAGATACCCCAGGGATTTGGTTTCAAACCAGATGCTGTTCAGGTACGGAATAGTAAAATAACCGATAAGGCCAACCGCCAGCGAACTGGTGAGTATCGTTGACATCGTGCGGGTTTCCATTTTCATTAGCAACCAAATAAGCAGGAAAGCGGAAATAGCGTCAATGGCAAAGCCGCGAAGCATGTTCATGCCCATCGACACATCAAATGCTTTGTGATAACTAACCTGAGCCCAGGGCTTGCCAATATAATTCTGCATGATCGATTGCTCCTGCTCGAAATCGGTACCGGGCGGTACACTCGGCAACATGTAGGTGCCTTCTTCCGGGAGGTTTTCGCTGAGTGCCTGCAGTATCTTGTCCTGATTGGGCGTATACTTGAATTCTGATTGGTGCACGCCCAACATGGACCAGGAAAGGAATTGCCATACAAACAGCAGTACGGCGCTGACCAGTACGGCGATGATTTGTTTTGTCATAGCTGGAGATTTTAGGTGTTCAAAAGTCAATTTATACTTCGCGCCGCCAGGTTTTGAGTATGACCAACATTCGG
Organism: Saprospiraceae bacterium; assembly: GCA_036741235.1. GTDB lineage: Bacteria > Bacteroidota > Bacteroidia > Chitinophagales > Saprospiraceae > JABWBR01. The sequence goes on from DAINSQ010000087.1 coordinate 5,788, forward strand.
GCGCGAAGGATAATACCGAAAAGCCGGAAAAGTTATGACCATAACTTGAAGGCGTTCGGTATATCGCCACAATGTAAACAAAAAAAATCAAATTCTTTTTTTTAAAACAATATTTTTTAAAATATTAATAAAAACAAAATGAGTAACTATCACTTCACAACCCGCTGGCTGGTACCGGCTACCTGTGTAGAGGTGTATCGCACGCTGGAAGCCGTGGAAGACCTGACCCGCTGGTGGCCCAGCGTATACCTGGATGTCAGGCAATTGGAAAAAGGCGAACCCGGCGGCGTAGGCAAACGAGTGATGTTATATACCAAGGGATTTTTGCCCTACACGCTGAAATGGCAGTTTCGCGTGACGCACACCGAGTTTCCCTACGGATTTGCACTGGAAGCCATCGGCGATTTTGCGGGCACGGGGGTATGGACATTCCGCCAGCTCGACGATGATAAATGCGAGGTGGTGTATGACTGGCAAATCAATGCTGAAAAGCCGCTGCTCAAAAAACTGAGTTGGCTGCTACGCCCATTGTTTTCCGCCAATCACCACTGGGCTATGCGAAAAGGCGAGGAAAGCCTGCTACTGGAGCTGCGCCGCCGCAAGGCTTCATCAGAAGCTGCCCGCGCTGCGGTGCCCAAACCACCCGGCCCTGCTTTTCCGCATAATTTTACCAATAATAAAATCCTGTAGCAGCTTATCTTTACTGCCAACAAGACCATACAGACCTTCTTATGCGCATCTATCCCGTTATTTTTCTCGTCGTAGTTCTTTGGGCAGGTTGTAAAACGCCCGAAAGCAAAACCGCTTACTGGAAGCTTTTCGTGGGCACTTATACCAAAAAAGAAGGCCACGTCGACGGCAAGGCTGCCGGCGTATACCAATACCGGATGGATGTGCTGAGCGGCGAGTTGAGCCCGGGCGCTACCATTACCGGACTGGTCAACCCGTCGTTTATTGCGACTTCTCCCGACGGCTATTACCTCTACGCAGTAGAAGAAACAGGTCCCGGCGATGACAGTACCGGGCATATCAACGCCTTTGAACGCAGCGATGACGGCAGTTACAAGCTGTTGAGCCGCCAATCCACGTTTGGATTTGCGCCCTGCCATGTGGCTGTAGATCAGGAGGGGCAATTTGTATTTGTAGCTAACTATGTAGGCGGCGTTGTGGCCATGTACCCCCTTGAATCCGATGGACGGCTGTCGCCCGCTTGCCATGTCGTTACACAAACCGGCACGGGCCCCAACCCGGAGCAGGAGGCTTCGCACCCTCACCAGGTGGCGCCGAGCGCCGACGGGCGGTTCCTGTATGTGCCCGACAAAGGCGCCGACCGCATTTTCGCTTACAGCATCAATCGCGAACAACGCCGCCTCGACCTGCTGCCCGATAGCCTCCAGACCCGTTTGACTCCCGGCGCCGGGCCGCGCCACCTGGTTTTCCACCCCGCCTACCCAATGGCATATGTGATCAACGAACTCAACGCTACGGTGACCGTTTTATCGGTAGAACCCAACGGCTCTTTGCGTCCCGGGCAAAACATAACTACCCTGCCTGCCGATTACACCGGTAAAAACTGGTGTGCCGATATTCATCTCAGTGCTGACGGGCGATATTTATATGCCTCAAATCGCGGGCACAACAGCCTGGCGATTTTTTCGGTAAACCCCAACGACGGACGCCTACAACCTATTGGCCACCAATCAGTTAAAGGCGAATTTCCGCGCAATTTCGCCATCAGTCCCGACGGGCGCTACCTGTTGGTTGCCAATCAAAATACCGACAACCTCGTATTGTTCAACATCGGCGAAGATGGCTTGCTCCAATTTGTGCGGGAGACGGAAGTAAAGACGCCGGTGTGCCTGGTGTTGAGATAAAGCTGTGATATTGCTCTATTCTAAGCTACTCAAAAATCGCTGCTGCTGTCGCAAAAGCCTCATCCCAGGAGGCTGTGATTTCAAGGTCTTGCCCGGTATAAGGATGGGTAAACCGGAGTCGGTGAGCATGCAACAATAAGCGGTGGATGCCCAGTGTTTCACTGAAATACTTATTATGATGCAAATCGCCGTGTTTTTTATCGCCGATAATCGGGTGGCGGATATGCGAAAAATGCTTTCTGATTTGCCGCCAACGGCCGGTTTGCGGGCTGATGGCCACCAGTGAATATCGCGCCGTAGGGTAACGGCCCACTGCGACGGGCAACTCTACCTGTGCCAGCCGGCGATAAGTAGTCAGGGCTTCCTGTCCTGCCGCACCAGGGTAATCTACGATGGGGTGATCAATAACGCCCGTCTCATCGATAAACCCCCTTACAATACCGGTATATTCCTTCTCCACGGACTTTCCACGAAACAGCGCATTCAGTTCTGCTGCGCTTTCCGGGGATTTGGCAAAGAGCAAGACCCCTGAGGTGCCTCTGTCGAGCCGGTGAATGGGATACACCCGCATACCCAGTTGATTGCGCAGCAGTTGCAACACAAACACCGTATCCTCGCTGATGCCCGTGCGGTGCACCAGAATGCCGCTGGGTTTGTTGACGGCTACCAGCCAGTCGTCTTCCAACAGGATTTCGAAAGTTGTGGGGTAGTGGGTCATGGGGGTAAAGGTATACAAAGATATTAGGGATTTACAGGATAGTGTTCGTTACCAACTACGAATATGCTGGTTATTCGCTCCTCATCAACAATAGTCTGAATGCAGCAAAATACAAATACATCTATCTTTGCCTTTCAACCACTCCACGACGCTATGCTCGACTACCACCGCATTCTGCAAAACGAAGAAAGCCTCGATCCGCTTGACTGGGATGATATGCGCCGCCTGGGCCATCAGATGATTGACGATATGATGGATTACCTTCAGCATGTGGGCGAAAGGCCGGTGTGGCGCCCTACTCCGGCATCGACTAAAAATGCGTTAAATGTTCCGTTGCCTGATCATCCGGAAGCGCCAGGGGAAGTGTATGAGGAGTTTAAAACCCATATTTTGCCTTATCCCAAGGGCAATATCCACCCCCGCTTTTGGTCGTGGGTGCAGGGTGGCGGCACGCCTTTTGCGATGCTGGCCGAGATGCTCGCCGCCGGCATGAACCCCAATGTGGCCATTGGCGATCATGCCGCGATGTATGTGGAACAGCAAGTGCTCGACTGGTGCAAAGCTATGTTGCAATACCCGGCTGATGCGAGCGGCATATTGGTGAGCGGTGGCACCCTGGCCAATTTTACAGCGATTATTGTGGCGCGCAATGCCTTTGATGACCGCATAAGAGCGGCCGGCCTGAAGGGCGTGCCCGCTCAATTGGTGTTGTATGCCTCTTCGGAAGCGCATGTCTGCATCCAGAAAGCCGCGGAGGTAATCGGATTGGGCAGCGAAGCGGTGAGGCAGGCGCCGGTAGGCGCCGATTTTCGGATGGACGTAACCGCTTTGCGGAGCATGATCGCCTCCGACCGGGAGGCAGGGCTGGCGCCATTTTGCGTAGTCGGCAATGCAGGCACGGTTAATACCGGCGCTATCGACCCATTGGCAGATATACTTGCAGTCTGCCGGCAGGAACAACTCTGGTTCCACGTTGACGGCGCTTTTGGCGCCCTGGCCAAACTCGTACCCGAATACCGGCAGGCCCTGGCGCCCATCGAGCAGGCCGACAGCGTTGCCTTCGACCTGCATAAATGGATTTGTATGCCTTACGAAGTAGGCTGCGTATTGATAAAAGATGCCGAACTGCACCGCAAGGCTTTTGCCGCTCAGCCCAACTATCTGCTCAGTCATGAGCGCGGACTCGCTGCCGGGCCCGACCCATTTGGCAATTATGGCATGGAATTGTCGAGGGGCTTCAAAGCCCTGAAAGTTTGGATGTCTCTGAAAGAACACGGCGCCGGCAAATTCGCCCGTATCGTGCGCCAGAATATCGCCCAGGCATACTATCTGGCTGAATTAATCGAACAAGAACCCAAACTGGAGTTGATGGCCCCCGTGTCTATGAATATTGTGTGCTTTCGCTACAATCCTGGCGGACTTTCATCTGAACAACTCAACTTTGTCAATAAAGAAATTCTGATGCAACTCCAGGAACGCGGCTTGGCGGCGCCCTCTTATTCCCTGATCAACGGCCATTATGTTATCCGGGTAGCTAATGTCAATCACCGCAGCATGAAACCTGATTTTGAAGCGCTTGTAAAAGATATTCTGCAGTTGGGAAATGATTACGAAATTTAGATTAATCTAAAAATATATTTTAATTAATTAAAAATTTAATTATATTTGTATCCTGAAAAGATTAGCAGGTTATGGATACCGTATTAAGCGTATTACAGCAGGAATGGGCTATCAGAGCCTTAATAGCCTCATCACTTGTAGGGTTGATGTGCGGCGTTTTGGGATGTTTCATCGTGCTGCGCAATATGTCGATGGTTGGCGATGCCTTGTCGCACGCCATTTTACCTGGCGTCGTATTTGCCTTTATGATTGTGGGGTATAGCGCCATGGGATTTTTTGTGGGCGCAGTAATAGCGGGGCTGGTAGCTGCAGTGGCTATTACCTGGATACAACAGCAGGTAAAAACAAAAAGCGACGCGGCGGTGGGCATTGTATTCACCGCCATGTTTTCGATCGGCGTCATGGGTATTTCCTGGATCAGCCGTAACGAAGGCGTACATCTCGACCTCAAAGACTTCTTGTTTGGCAATGTATTGGGCGTGGCTGACGCCGATCTGTACCTTACCGCCGGTATTACGGTATACGTTATTGCCAGTATTATCGTCTTGTACCGTTATTTGTTTGCCACCACTTTTCAGCCTGTGATTGCAGAAACGATGGGCATTTCTGTCAAGATGATTCATTACTTCCTGATGTTGCTGTTGTCTTTTGCCGTAGTAGCGGCACTGCAAACGGTGGGCGTTATTCTGGTTGTCGCCATGTTAATAACGCCGGCTTCCACGGCGCTTCTTTTGTCAAACCGGCTGCAGAGCGTATTGCTCATTGCCGCGGGAGTAGGGCTGGCCTCGGCAGTAATCGGCCTGCTGGCGGCCATAATATTCGAGACAACGCCGGGGCCTGCTATGGCGGTTGTAGCTACGTTGTGTTATTTGCTTGCGGTAGGGTTTGCTCCCGAGAAGGGCTTATTATTCCGCTATTGGCGAAAGCTCAGGTTGAAACGTCGTATTGAGATCGAAGATTTGCTCAAACAAGCTTTTCACTTACAACAAGATAACAGATTACAAGAAGAAAATCTGGCTCGCCAGCTGGGGTGGAACGCGCTTAAAATCAGGAGGAGGCTGGCCATTTTATCCGAGCGAAATTTATTCAACAAAGAAAAAATGGAATTGACGGCTACGGGACTGACAGCCGCGCGCCGGCTTGTAAGGGCGCACCGGCTCTGGGAGACCTACCTTGCCGATCAGGTGGGACTCAGCGGCGAACAAGTACACGACGAAGCCGAATATTTCGAACATTTATTGTCGGAAGAATTATTGGACGAAGTGGAAATTACCCTGGGTTATCCCCAACTCGATCCTCACGGCGAACCCATTCCGGCAAAAAACGGGCAGCCCGATTTTTCGCTTGTCAGGCTTGAGCCCGGACAAAAAGCGCTTATCGCCGGTTCTCAAATCAGCGATCAAGCCACGGCATGGCTTTGGCAGTACAAATTGCTGCCGGGTGAAGAAGTGATATTGACCCAACAAACGGCCGAAAAAGTCGCCATCCAGGTGCGTGAAAATACGATTGAGTTACCGGTACTGCTGGCCAGGCAGATTAACGTTGAGTTGCCGGTTGCTACTCCTCAAAAATCCCCGCCGACAGATACCGGTCGCCGCGATCGCAAATAATACAAACGATAAGCCCTTCATCTAATTCCTGTGCCAGCTTCGCTGCGGCGGCCACGGCGCCTCCGCTGCTCATGCCGGCAAAAACGGCGTCTTCTTTGGCCAGGCGGCGCATCATGGCAGTAGCTTCAACTTGCGACACATCGATGACGCGATCAACGCGTTGGGGGTCAAAGATTTTGGGCAAAAACTCGGGCGACCAACGCCGGATGCCCGGAATACTGGAGCCATCGGTAGGTTGTACTCCGACAATTTGTACTGCCGGGTTTTGTTCCTTGAGGTAACGCGAAACGCCCATGATAGTGCCGGTGGTGCCCATTGACGATACGAAATGCGTTACCTTCCCAGCTGTATCGCGCCAAATTTCGGGCCCGGTAGTGCGATAGTGCATGCCCCAGTTGTCGGCATTGGCAAATTGGTTGAGCATGAAATAGCCGCCTTGGGCCACTAATTCGTCGGCATACTCGCGTGAATACTCGATACCGCCGGCAGCGGCCGGTGTGAGAATCACCTCTGCACCGTAGGCCCGCATCGTTTGTACGCGTTCCAGCGTCGAATTATCCGGCATGATCAGTGTAATATTCAGGCCGAACATCCGAGCTATCATGGCCAGCGCAATACCGGTATTACCACTGGTAGCTTCAATTAGTTTCATGCCCGGCTGGATTTCTCCGCGATCAAGGGCGCCTTTGATCATGCCATAGGCGGCTCTGTCTTTTACGCTGCCGCCGGGGTTATTGCCTTCTAATTTTCCAAATACCTGTACACCGGGTTTTTGGATCACCTGCCGGATTTCAACCAGCGGCGTATTGCCCACGAGATCTAGAATAGTGGCCATCAGAGCGAAGTTGTTTTTATGTCTTCCTGTTGATAATATAAACGCGAATTGGGGGGCAGACTGCTGGTAATCCAGGTGTTGCCGCCTACAATACTGTTGCGACCTATGACAGTATCCCCCCCCAGTATAGTAGCCCCCGAATATATCACCACCCCATCTTCAATAGTAGGGTGGCGTTTGGTTTGGGCCATTTCCTTTTTAACGCTTAGGGCGCCGAGCGTCACTCCCTGGTATATCTTTACCCCATTGCCGATAATCACTGTTTCGCCGATTACCACACCGGTGCCGTGGTCGATGCAAAATCGCTCGCCAATACTGGCCCCGGGGTGAATATCGATGCCGGTGAGCCCGTGGGCATGTTCGGTAAGAATGCGGGGGATAAGCGGGACTTTAAGCGCATAAAACTCGTGCGCCAGCCGGTATACGGCAATAGCAAAAAAGCCGGGATAGGTTCTGATAACCTCCGTTAAACTCACGGCGGCTGGGTCGCCGTCGAGGATAGCCTGGGCATCTTTGAGCAACAGGCTGTGCACCTCGGGCAGCCGGTCCTGGAAAGCTTGTTCAATGACTTCCGCCGGCGCCGGCAATTGGGATTGCATCGTTTCAAGGATGTGAAACAACTCCAGCCGTACGCTTTGGTATTGTTGCTCAAACTCTCTTTTATTGCGATAACGCTGATCGGCCAACTCCGGGAAGAGTAGCTTGAGCAAGCCGTTTAACCAGTTACATACAATCTTCGGGGAGGGGATTTGCCCTGCCGATTTATGGGATTGAAACAATCTATCTATAAATAGCTCTTCCATCTTGTGCGCTTATAAAGTTCGGTGTTTTTCAAATTAAACGCAAGGATTTTCAGGATGTTTGGCTCGGATGAACACAAATTGCAAATAGTTGTTCTATCCTATTTGAAAGTAATACTACCAAATTAAAATCAAGTTCATGCAACCAACAACGTCACCACTGGAAAAAACAACGGGGTTGAGCCCCAAAACGACAACAGTCACCATCGCAAAAGGCGACGGTATCGGCGGAGAAATCATGGATGCCACACTGGCTATTCTGAAAGCTGCCGGCGCCGAGTTATCCTATGAAGAAATTCAAATTGGCGAAGCCGTTTACCGGCAGGGTTTTTCCTCGGGCATCACTACCGACGCCTGGGATATTTTGCGCCGCAACAAAGTGTTGCTTAAAGCCCCCATCACAACACCGCAAGGCGGCGGTTACAAAAGCCTGAACGTAACCCTTCGCAAAACGCTGGGTTTGTTTGCCAATGTGCGCCCTTGTCAGGCACTCACGCCTTTTGTTGAAAGTCATTTTTCGAATATGGACCTGGTCATTATTCGCGAAAACGAAGAAGATCTCTATGCAGGTATAGAACATCAGCAAACGGGGGAAGTAGTGCAATGCCTTAAAGTTATTAGCCGCCCCGGCTGTGAACGCGTGATACGCTACGCCTTTGAATATGCCAAAGCATACGGCAGGAAAAAGGTCACCTGCATGACAAAAGACAACATCATGAAGCTCACCGACGGCCTGTTTCACCGCGTTTTTGATGAAATAGCCGCCGAATATCCCGATATTGAAACCAACCATTTTATTATTGACATCGGCTCGGCCTGGCTGGCCGACCGCCCTGAGCAATTCGATGTGATCGTAACGCTCAATTTGTACGGCGACATCATCTCCGACATAGCAGCGCAGGTTTGCGGGTCGGTAGGGCTTTGCGGTTCGGCCAATATTGGCGGCGATTTTGCCATGTTTGAGGCGATACATGGCTCTGCCCCCGATATTGCAGGTAAAGATATTGCCAACCCCAGCGGACTTCTGCAGGCAGCCTGTATGATGCTGGTGCACGTAGGGCAGCCCAAAATTGCAGAAAAAATTGCCAACGCCTGGCTCAAAACACTTGAAGACGGTATCCACACCGGCGATATTTACAGCGAAACTTACACTCGCCAGCGAGTAGGCACCAAAGCTTTCGCCGAGGCAGTCATCAGTCGCCTGGGCCAAACACCGGTACAGTTCAAACCCGTTTCTTTCAGCGAATCTACCAAACCCATTGAAGTACAATTGAAACCCGCCCTGCCGGCTAATAAAAAACTGGTAGGCGTAGATGTATTCCTGCACTGGGATGCGCACCAGCGCAATCCAGAAGTACTTGGGCATGGTCTCGAAGCTATTGAAGGAACCGGCTTTCAGCTCAAAATGATCACCAACCGCGGCGTTAAAGTTTATCCCGAAGGATTACCCGAAACGTTCTGCACCGACCACTGGCGCTGCCGGTTTGTATCCAGTACCTCAACGATGACTGCCGATCACAATGCTATGCTGGAATCCAACGAGGTGTCTTTGCAACAAGTAATTGGCTTGTTAAATCAGTTGGAACAACACGGTTTCGAATTTATCAAAACCGAACATCTCTACGAAATCAACGGCCAACGCGCTTATTCGCTGGGGCAAGGGGAGTGACGCTGTATCCACGGAACGCCTGAGTTGGTTTAGCGCTTCGCTGTTTAGCTGTACCACGGAACGCCTGAGTTGGTTTATCGCTTCGCTGTTTAGCTTTTTCGTGGCAAAACTACACCCTATCGCTCAGCCACGGGAGGATCGTTGTAAAGCTAAACCAATCGCAGGCGCTCCGTGGACTAACAAAAACGCCGAATTGTCGGCTGGGAATAAAATTCTGCAACCTTTTCATGGGGCGGTAGTTTTACATTTTAAACTACCTTTACGGACTGTAAAAAAATTTCCTTTGACATTAACTGCGGTTTAGTATGAACAGAACTTTTACCAAATGTATTTGGCTGTTGTTACTGGTGTGCTTCGCCCAATTGGCCACTGCTCAACAGCAAACTACGCTGGATGCCGCGCTGCGCTATGTAGAGCAGCAGCGTGAGAAATGGGGACTTACCCCAGCTGATATTGAAGACATGATCGTCAGCGATCAATATCAGAGCCGGCACAATGGCGTTCAGCATTACTATTTTATTCAACGCCACATGAGCATCAAGGTGTACAATGCCATCATGGGCATTCACCTCAAATCCAATGGCGATCTTGGCTATGCCACCAACCGGTTTGTGACCGACCTGGCAGGCAAGGTCAATGCTACCGAACCGCAACTGACGGCCCATGAAGCCATTGCAATTGCGGCCAGACACGTAGGCCTGCCGCTTACCCGGCCCTTGCAGATGCTCAACAAGATCAGCGACCGCGAAATGATATTCGAAGGCGCTGATGTATCGCATTCCGACATCAAGGTCGAGTTGTATTATCAACCCAACCGCGAAACCGGCGCCGTCCGGCTGGCCTGGAACCTGGCTATCGAAGCTACCGACTCGCCCGATTACTGGAGCCTACGCGTTGACGCCCTTACCGGCGAGATCCTCCAACTCGACAACTGGACGATTTACTGTAGCTTCTCGGGTGACAGCCGCCACGAGCATGGCGATCAGTGCCGGGACGAAGGCAGCGCTTTCGAAAAATCTTTCCAGCCCGTTCACCAAGCGCTGGTAGAAGAAAAAGCAATCCTTTCCGGTAATACTTACAACGTATTTCCCATCCCCGTTGAAAGCCCGATTCACGGCCCTCGCGAACTGGTAGTCGATCCGCACGATCTCGAGGCTTCGCCTTTTGGCTGGCACGACACCAACGGCACTCCGGGGCCCGAGTTTACGTTTACCCGCGGCAATAACGTCCACGCCTATATTGATGCAAATGCCGACAATGCGCCCGACGGCCCCAGCGCCGACGGCGGCGCCAACCTGGTTTTCGATTTCCCGTTTGACGACACTACGCAGGAACCGCCTGCCTACAAAGACGCAGCCATGACTCAGTTGTTTTATATGAACAACATCATGCACGACTTTACCTATGCCTATGGTTTTAACGAGCAGGCGGGCAACTTCCAACAGAACAACTACGGAAACGGCGGCCAGGGCAATGACTATGTATTCGCAGAAGCCCAGGACGGCAGCGGTACCAATAATGCCAATTTCTCTACTCCCGCCGACGGCGCCAACGGCCGCATGCAGATGTTTTTGTGGGACCAGGCAGGCGGCAGGTTGGTCAACATCCTGGAGCCCGAAGAAATAGCCGGCGGCTATGAGTCTACAATCGCCAACTTCGGCCCCCCGATCACTTCCGTGCCGCTCATCGGCGAACTGGCCCTGGCTACCGACGGCACTTCCAACGGCACACTTGGCTGTAATACCATCGTTAATACAGCCGATGTTGCCGGTAAAATTGCCATTGTAGATCGCGGCACTTGCTTTTTCGAACAGAAAGTAGTCAATGTTCAAGCCGCCGGCGCTATCGCCTGCATCATCTGTAACAACCAACCCGGCCTGGCTGTGATGGGCGGTCGCCCCGACATCCCCGATCCTACGATCCCTACTGCGATGCTCACTCAAATCGACTGCCAACTCATCAAGCAACTATTGGGCGCCTCCCCGGTGACCGCTTCTTTGGTATTGCCCGAAGATGCCGGCCCCGATAGCCTCGACGGCGACTTCGACAACGGCATCATCGCCCATGAATACGGTCACGGCATCTCTAACCGCCTCACCGGCGGCCCCTCGCAGTCAGGTTGCTTGAACAACAATGAGCAGATGGGCGAGGGCTGGAGCGATTTCTTTGCGCTCGTCACTACGGTGGAACCCGACGATGTTGGAGAAATGGGCCGCGGTATCGGCAACTATGTGCTGCGCGGCGGTGTCAATGGTATCGGCATTCGCCGTTATCCCTATTCTACCAACCCCCTGCTGAATAGTCAGGTCTACGACGATATTATTACCACCGGCACATCGCCCCACAACCTCGGCGAAATCTGGGCCAGCGTTTTGTGGGATTTATACTGGGCCATGGTGGATGTATACGGCTACGACCCCGATTTGTACTTCGGCACTGGCGGCAACAACAAAGCCATCCAACTGGTGATGGACGGTATGAAATATCAGTCATGCAACCCCGGTATGATCGACGGCCGCGACGCCATTCTGGTGGCCGATGAAATTAACTACAACGGTGAAAACCAGTGTCTCATCTGGGATGTATTCGCCCGCAGAGGCCTAGGCTACAGCGCTTTACAAGGCAGCAGCGAAGACCGCACCGACAATATTCAGGCTTTTGACAGACTTCCCGAATGCGCGAAGGAACTCAAAGTCGCCAAGTCGGTTACGCCCCTGGTTGAAGCCGGCGATGAGGTAACCATCACCCTCACCGCTACCAACCACAAAGATGAAGCGGTAACCAATGTGACCATTGTGGATGAACTTCCCGCCGGAATGACTTTTATCCCCGGCTCTGTAACTAATAATATCACAGCTACCCCCGGCGCAGGCGCTGTCACATTTAACATCGGTACCTTGGCGGCCGGCGCTTCTACAACATTCCTGTATCGCGTCAATACCTCTCCCGATTTTTATTCCATCCGCCAACTCTACGACGACATGGAGAACGGGGAGGATTTGTGGAACTACCAGCCGCTTGACGACGGCATTGCCATCTGGGAATTGATCGACGCTCCGGGTGAAGCCTATAGCGGCGACCACGTCTGGTTTGTGGCCAGCACGCCCGCCGACAACGACCAGGTACTGGAGAATCTCGAACCCATTACTATTACAGGTGACAAACCCGTGTTGCGCTTCTTCCACCGCTATGATACAGAACCCGCTATTGACGGCGGTCTGGTGATGGTTTCAACCGACAACGGGTTCTCCTGGTCTCCGGTTGACCAATACATGATCAGAGGCGACTACCGCGGAAAGATTACCTATAGCACTTTTGCAACGCTGGATCTAGGAGCTTTCTGGGGTACCGTACCCGATTATTTTGGCACTTATGTCGACCTGAGCGATTATATCGGCCAGGAGGTATTAATCCGTTTCCGTTGGGGCACCGATGAAGAAGCCAGCGGAGAAACTACTGGCACAGGCTGGTATGTGGACGATTTCGAATTGATGGATATGTTCAACTACAACGGCGAAGCTTGTATCACTTCGGCTGAAGGCGACCTGGCTTGTACCATAGCGCCCGAAGGCGGCACGATTGTAGAGTCCAAGCTCTCTACCAGCACGGAGGAGGTGTTACTCAGCAACAATGTCAAAGTTTATCCCAACCCAACGCGCGACCTGCTTAATGTGGCATTTACGACCCAGCAAACGGGCCCCGTGACGGTTGAGGTACTCAATGCCGACGGCCGGGTGATGCTGAAGCAAACCCAGCGCCTTGACGGCGGTCGCCAGGTATTGCCGCTGAATGTGGCAGCGCTGGCCGGCGGTTTTTACTTTGTAAAGATCAGCACAGACAATGAGACCGTTGTCGAAAAAGTGGTGATACGTTGATAAGAATAATAGCATAACCCGGGATTTGCCGGGTTTTAGAGAGAGTGGGACAGTGAAAAATACTCAATGCTCCCACTCTCTCTTTTTATCCTGTCAGGCACTATTTGCCCGACACTACTTGCGTTTACGGCGTTTATCGCGGTAATCCGGGCATTTCAGGTCGCCGAAATAATAGACCAGGCCGACGCCGAGGAAATAATAGGAATCGTTGTTGTTGGCGTTGCCGCGTTGGCGGCCCTCTTCGCTGAGCTGACCTTCATTGATACCGGGAATAATAAGCGAGCGGTCAGAGAGGGCGGCGGCAATCTCGCCGCGATTGCGCAGCAGGTCGCTTTTATCGGGGTAAACCGTGCTCACATCGTCGAGATAATCGGTAAACAGGCGGCGGCCGCTGAGTTCGATATTGACGCTCCAGGAATAACTGAGGTCGACTTTCATACCCAGTCCGTACACCCAGCCGCCGTTGACGGTAAAGTATTCCTCTCCTTTAAACTGCCCCTCGGTGCCCAATGGGCGCAACTCGTACAACACCCCGTCGAGCTCTGCTTTGGGGTTGAAATACACCGCCGATAGTCCGGCAAAAAGATAGGGCGTAAAAAATTCGTCTTTACTGCCATGCCGATAAGGCAAGAAGTTGAATTCCAACTGGGCGGCGCCGTCGATTACCGTAGATTGAAAACTCAGGTTGCGGGCGTTTTCGTACACATTTTTCGAGCGCGCATCGTCGCCGGCTACCGTGCCGTAATTGCCCGACAGTTTGAAGCAAATACGGTCGTTAAAATTAAAGCGGGCCAGAATACCGCCGGATGCGCCGGGCAAGCCCAAATCGTAATTGGTATTCAGATCGCCGAAATAATGGCTGGCGCCCAGCCAAAAACCAGCCTCCCATCCGCGCTGGGCCTGGGCTATGCTAACCGCACAACAAATGCTTATGAGTAATAAGGTTGCTTTTTTCACTTTATTTCTGCTGTTTATGATGCTAATAGTGGAAAAGTGCGCAAAGTTAATAAGAACAGTGTATACAACGGCAAAAAGGTTGTCATTGGTATAGCGACGCCCCGCCTTAAAACGTATCTTTACCCAAAACAAAGCATAACTATTCTCCAAAGACGCCTCGCGCCATACATTCAGCATTACCAATTAAGCATCAATATCCAACATCAAAAACCTCTCTCGCTTACCTTGTAATTACCAGGCCTCTCAAGCCTTCCGCGCTTAAGGCAGTCCCATACCCCAAAAAATATACTCCGGCAGGCAGTGCGCTTGTGGGTAGCTCTGCCGAGCCTCCTGTAGCCTCAAACCGACCAATTCGCCGGCCCCAAGCGTCAGCCAGGGTGTACCACAGCGTTTGACCCAAGGCTTGTACATCCCATTGCAGCATGCACCGATTACCCGATTTTACAGGGTTGGGATACAATTTTATGCTCTGGGCCCTCTCTATCCGGCTCACCGCTACATCCGCACTAATCGTTATTCCCAATACCAGGCTGCAGCCCAGCGAATCATTAATAATAGCCTGATAGTCGCCCACGCCCAAACTGTCGATAACCGCCCCGGCATCGCCCGTACTCCAAACCACCCCGTATGGCGGCGTTCCGCCTTCGATTTGGCTTATGGCGATACTGCCGTCAGCCGATTCAAAGGAGCTCGCATTGACTGCCTCATACGTCGCGCTTAACGGCGCCGGACTATCGATTTGTACAGCCAGGGTATCGCTGCAGCCCGGGAAATCAGTCACGGTGACCTGGTATATGCCGGGAAGCAGTTGCTCATTCCCTGTACCGGTCTGGCCTTGTTCGTTCGACCAGGCATACGATAAAGGCTCATCGCCGTTGGTTGCTACGATAAAGTTGCCGCTTGAGTCACCTGCACAGTCTGCCGGGTGGACTTGGCTATTCAGTAACTGAAAGTGTGGCCGCTCGTAAGCGCCAATATCAACCTGGCTTTCCAGAATGCGTGGGACTCCCGCCAAATCGTAATAGATACCCAGGCTATCAAGGTGCGCATTACTGCCCGC
>DAINSQ010000088.1:0-20213 GCA_036741235.1 Saprospiraceae bacterium
TCCAATACCTGAAACCAGAAAGGCGCATAAAACCCAGGGGATAACGGCAAATTCGGAAATGCAAAACCCGGCGGGTAATAGGCGCTTTGGTCGTCGTGTATTTCGTGACGTTGAATGTTTAGTTGGATAAAAACGTCGGGACTATCCTCCATATCATTCCTCGCCGCCGCGCCTGAGTAGGTGCCCGACAGCCACTGGTTACCCCGGTGTAGTTGCGCATTGATATCCAGCAGGCTGCCGTAGTGCAGGCCGTCCACAAAAGGCGGCTCGAAGGTATTGCCCCTGATGTCGGTATCGGTGCAGGTACCGTTCAGGTGCATCCCCGTGTGCAGGCTGTGCAGCGTGTTGCAACTATAGGCCATACCCGTGCTGCTGAGTACGTCGATGCCTGTACCACTGCTCGTTGCCGCGCCTTCGATGTAGTTTAGTTCTATCGTGCTGTTCAGCGCGTCTCGAGCGGCAATGCCGTACAGGCTTGAAGTGCTGTGGTTGAGCGTGATTTCATTATCTGAAACCACATAGCCGTTCGCCGAACCCAGATAGATACCCATATCATATCCGTAGGTCTGTACGATATTGCGGGGGCCGATAGTCGCCTGGTTCTGCGCTATGCCCTGCTCCGACACCATGATACCGATGGCCTTCGACAAAGGCGAGGCGCTGCCGGCGTGGATGGTGTTGTGGTGCAGGGAGATCAGCGCCGCCGGGTCGTTGTGCAGTAAGAGTATACCCCGCGAGGCACAGGCAATATAATTATAACTCATCTCGATAGTGCGCTGCTGCGCAAGCCTCACTTGTACACCCCGGGCTACGTCGGTCATTCGCGACTGGTTCACCTTGGTATCCGTGCCTTGCGCCCATACGGCGTCGGTGCAATACTCAAAAGCGGTTTGTCCGCTCGCGCCAAAGCCCAACACCGTAAGCGGATGCGCCGCCCCGCCCTCGTGCCGGATGCCATAGCCGGTGAAGGGATAAGTCGGCTCGGAAGACGTTATCTCCATACCCAAAAAACGGCTGCGCTCTACGAATAGCGGCGTATTGCGGGTTACAATGCCGCTTCGCAGGTTTTCAAACACATTCTCCGGCGCGCCCGCTACGCCGATGTGCAGGAGGTTGTAGCGGTCAACTACCTCGATACCCGCAAAACTGCGCAGGCCGGGGGCGGGTGTCTGGCCTGCGTAGGCCGGCAGCAGATCGTCGTCGGTAGCAAAGGTGTTGCCGTAGAAGGGATCCAGTTCAAATACGTAAGGCCCTTCAAAATACAGGCCTACGTAATTGTCTATGAACGTAGAAGAAGAAATATCCACCCGCGATTTGTCGAGCGGTCTCACGGCGTAGTGGGCGTCTTCAATCCAGGCCTGCTTGGCTATAAAATGGCCGTCGGTTTGCACGGTGATGCCTTTCCACATATACTCGCAGCCGTGCACTTTTTGCGTGGCGTTCATGCCCGACAGGGAGAACCTGCTATGCGGCGCCACCACAATCTCGGCCCCTTCCTCCATCAGGACTTCGCTTTCGTTGATTTCATAGTCCTCATCTACAATCAATTGCCCACGGATGATCACACAGGCATCGGTGAGGAAGTCGTCGGGCAAGAGGTTGATCACACCGGTGAAAAACGAAAGGTTCATGGCGCTTTGAGGAGGATTGAAAGCCCCGACATCCAAGACAAAAGCATCCTCGCATTCGCAATCCAGGTCGGAAAACGCACAGTCCTCTACTGTTACGGCAATAGTGTCAGCGTCAATTTGTCCGCACACATTGGTAACGGTGTGGATCACCTGGTATGTCCCGCCTTGCTCGTATTCAAACACGGGCATGTCCTCCGTGCCGGTAAGCGTGCCCGCGCCGCCGAAATCCCAATCGTGTTCGCCTTCGGTCGGGCCGGCAGTAAAGCTCGCAAAAAGACAGAAGGTGAGGGCGCTGAAGCCGGCATCGGGGGCGGGGGCTTCGCAGCAATCGTCAATTACTACAGCCAATGTATCAGATTGACTTCCGCATTCATTTGTAATCGTGTGAATTATAGGGTAAGTTCCATTTACCAAATAACCGAAATCCGAAAAAACCATTGTACTGGTTACTTCGCCGGACTGCCACAGGTGGTCGCCTTCCGTTTCATTTGGAACAAGAAAAACGTCACAACTGTCAACTATTGCCGTAAATCCCGGATCAAGCAGCATTTGGGTGACGGTGACTGTAACTTCGTCATAAGCGTAGCATAGTTCAAAATCTTCGTTGAGGCCGCCGCCATCGCAGATGGTGCGCTGTAATGCATAAGTGGTCGTTTCATAAGGGGATACGATCAGTTCCTGCGTTTCCTCATCAATATTTCCCACAATCGTTTGCTCATCAATCACACCATTAAGTACCTCGTAGGAAGCAACCGGTGTTAATTCGTTGTTTTCTCCTACTACAAACCATTCGTAACATATTCCGACATCGGACAGCATACAAAACGCATCGCCCAATCTTATTTCCATGCCGCAAGTATCAGAAGTTTGATCAGGCCCCGCAGAAAAATTGTCTTCGACTAATTCGACAAAATCAATAAAACAAGTTAATGTTCCTTGCATGCCAGGAATGTAAATCCACAGCGCATTCAACGAAGGGTCTTCAGGTGCAAAACAGGCGCCTAAGCGACCTGAAAAAACAGGGCCTGTTGTTTGTTCCTGCGTAATTAATTGTTGCCGGGGGCCATTATACGCCGGTTCACTATCAAATAATGGGGATATGTCCAACTGTTCTCCGGCTATTATATCAACATTTAAGGAAGAGGCGTCTACCATTTCCGACATAGAATTAATGTTGATCGAAAGCAGGTAATTTTGATCAGGTGTAAAATCCACATAGCTCATAATACCTTCTGTATTGCCGGTTGTATTATCGCATACTATGCGTATTCTGCTTTCTCCGGGAGAGATAATGAAAAGATCAGGGCTTCCTTGTGTACGTATCCAGGAAGGGACGTAGGCATGATGAATGAAATATTGCAAGGAAGGATCAATAACCCCAAAGTCGGCT
The DNA here is from genome assembly GCA_036741235.1 of Saprospiraceae bacterium. Lineage (GTDB taxonomy): Bacteria > Bacteroidota > Bacteroidia > Chitinophagales > Saprospiraceae > JABWBR01. Next base: position 3,022 of record DAINSQ010000088.1, read on the forward strand.
GTAGCGCCTCCAAAATAACTGTTTATCATACCGCAAAATCCGGGGTTGCACAAAACATTGCATGGGCTATCCAGGCAATCCTGGTTTTCAACACATTCCAATGGGAGAAGGTATTCCGGAACATCTTCGCAAGAAAAATCAAGATTGCATTCAGATTCCAGGCAAGAAAAATCATTGTACACTTGAATATAAACGTAAGTAGCGTTTCCTCTGCGACCATCACAGCCTGTTGGGATATATGCAAGCGTGGCAAGGCCGGTTGTATGGGGAGTAAAAATAAAGTTGCCGTTTCCATCGGGAGTTACAATGCCTTGATGAGGGTTTATCACAAATAGGTCTTCAATGGCTGTTGTATTAGGGTGATCATTGGCCAGCAGGTCTTCGGGATAAATTGTTTGTTCATCGCAAATTGAAATGCGATATATGCTGTCGCAATCAGGGCCGTAATCATCAACGCCGGATACCGTACAGCCGCAGGAATACCCATTTTCCTGATCCAATGTGTAGCCTATTTCGCACAAGATGTCCATTTCGTCTTGAGTGATATTTCGACGAATTCCCGTTGGTAAAAAGAAGCTCATTAGAAAATCGTCGGTAGCGGTATTGTCGCAACTAATATTGAGATGAGAATGCGATTGAATTTGAAAAAGTAGTGTTGAATTATTAGCAAATACGGGAATATCTCCACTGGTCGTTCTAAAAATCATATCCGGCGCCGTCGTGCCTGTGTTATTCTGACAACTCGAAAATAAATCCGGGTGATTGCTGCCAAGGCCAGTAGCGAAATCCCATCTTAACGGCCAATTAGCATGTTCCTCAATGATAGTTTGTTCGCTGACTCCGTAGTCTAACCAAAGGTGTTCATCGTACAGAGAAAATGTCCTGTTGCCGAACACCCTTAGAAAAGAAGAAAAGTCCAATACGTGTACGGCCTCATGCCACATTACCGTATATAAATCCGTTTGTGAAAGGTTTGTTGGCGCCTGGGTATAGTCAAGCCAGTAATCTATTTGAGGGCTGTCAAAATTGATTCTGATATAACCGTGATAAAATTGATCATCCCTCGGGAGAGGCAAAGAATTGGAATTTATTATTCGCCAGGGCACTCCCGCTATAAGCCCTTGTTCCGGCAAATATAAAGCAGAAGCATACCCTGCCATATTTGGATCCATAAGGTTATTTAAATTCAACTCCGGCGTAATTTGTGAGGGTTGAATCTGGATATTTACTTTTAAATTTTCATCCCCGCAACCTGCCTCAACTTGTGGTATAAGTATAGCTTCTAATTCTGCAAAAACCTGACAGGCTACCCGTCTGCGGTCTTCGCCAAGCGTTCCCGGCGCTCCAAAGCCTGTGCCGGTGTTCAATCTGCAATCTTCAAACCACAAATCGAATAAAAGCAACTCAATATTAAATTCCTCTAAACAATCGCAACCGGTAAAACCTCTGGGCTGGCTTCCGCCCCCATTTGTGGTGTCTATTTTTAATTGGTCAAGGCCGTATCCATAACCGAATCTGTCCATTACATCAGGCGTTTCCGGCTGATTGACCGGAGCCGGCGCTTCTCCGCAATAAACGCCAGGCACTACAGGTTCTACCTGGAGTATTAAACCTTGCGGCTCAGCAATTTGCGTCCCATTTCCGCCATCGACATCGCTTAGTGAGAACGCATAACTGCGAAATTCTTCCACCGCATTGATCACCTGAGTAAAACACAGCACAGTATCTCCGTCTTCAAAAGTAATGGTCTGCGTTTCATACCCCGTCAAATGCGGAGCATCACTGCCTTGCAGTACAACATCCACACTCGTAGGCGAGCATACGCACGGATTGGCAATTCCCACGCATATCTGAATCGTGTCGCCGGCATGGGCAATTAGGGTGTCTTGCATAAAAAATACAGTTGTTGACGGCCCGGAAGGAGCAGTAAACCCGCTCAATGCAGGGCAGTCAAAGGTGGAGGTAATGGTAGTCGTCGTGTTGTAACTATGCGCAAAAATGCCTGCCAGGATGCAGGTGTCCATGCTGATGGTCTGGCTCATTACTTGTGTCCAGCTTTGGCCGGTAGTAGATACGTGAGCCGTCAGGGAATTTCCGCTTCGCGTCAATTTCAGCCATCGGATGTTTTGAATCGTCTGATTTTGATGGGTAACGGAACCATTCGCCGTACTGCGGTAAAAACGCCCTATTTGACTGCTCAATTGGGTTTTGAGCCCAAATTTCTTTGCGCCCGCGGTCGTATCCTCCCGCAATTCCAGACCGGCAAAACCTCCTGAAGGCGAAATGTCGTTAACATGAATCAATATTTCCCCCTCGCCGCATACTTCCCGATACAAGGCATACTGCTTATCGGCAGTGGTGGAAGTCGTGAATGCCGAGGTTGACAACGCAATGGTATCGGTAAGGCATGCTTCAAAACTTGCGCTACCGCTTGCTCCGTTAGTCGGCGCTTCGAGCCATTCGGCGCAACTGTTCGTTGGTGCTATTGCTTTCACCATGTAGTCCTCGTGGGAGCCTAATAGAATAGAATAGAATAGAATAGAATAGAATAGAATAGTGAGTACATCATAGGATAAGGATTTATAAAGTTATGAATAAACCAAACTATTTCTACATGTATCCAGTCAAAGAGGAGTGTTTGTTCGGGAAGTGAATCTGCTTATACTGATTTCAACTATGTCACCGTAGGCAAATATACATAGAATAGTATCAATTCGCAAGATGCAAGGGCCACCTGTTTACAGTAAAAGTCAGGATATTGAAATGCTGGTTGTTCGTTAATATACTCACTTACCTCAAGCTATTTTAAAATAACCCACAACCGATAACTACCCCAAATTCCCTATCTTCGCCCCATGTCCGAAGTAATTATTTATGAAGCGTTGCGAACGCCGTTGGGCAACGGCCGGCAGGGTGGAGCGCTCTACGAGGTCAAATCCATCGACCTGATCGTGTCCGGTCTCAAGGCGCTGCAACAGCGGCTGTCGCTCGATACGGCGCTGGTTGACCAGTTGTGGCTGGGCTGTATGGCGCCCGTTGACGATAACGGCGGCCAGCAGGCGCGCCTGGGTTTATTGCTCGCCGGATGGCAGGCGCAAACCGCCGCCGCGCAACTCCTCGCCCCCGGACTGGAGGCCGTTGTGCAGGCCGCCGCCCAAATCAGGGCAGGCTGGGCGGACCTGGCAGTAGCCGGCGGCGTGGACAGCGCAAGCAGGGCCAGGCTGGGCGCCGACGGCCTGGCGATTTGGTCAGACCCCCACCTGGTGGCCGGGCCCCCTTTTATTCCCGCCGGTATCGCTGTCGATCTGCTGGCAACGATACAAGGCATTTCCCGCGAACAACTCGACGTTTATGCCCTGCTTTCCGCACAGCGGACGGCAAACACCGGGGTGAGCGCTTACCTCGCGCCTATTTTTGACCGCAACGGCATGGTCATCCTGGCTGAAGACGAAAACAGGAATACTACGCGCACAGATGAACAACTGCCCGCTGAAACGCCCGTTTTTGCGCAGTTGGGCGGCCTGGGCTACGACGATATAGCCCTTCGGCATTTCCCGCATATCGAACGAATAAACCACGTGCATACGGCCGCCCACATAGCGCCGCAAGCCGACGGCGCCGCCTTTATCGTGTTGGGTAACCCAAAAACCGGAGCCGATGCCGGGCTTCGTCCCCGCGCCCGTATTCTGGCGGCAGCAACCGTGGGCACTACGCCGGCCATGATGCCCGACAACGCTATACAGGCTGCTCAATTGGCCCTGCAACGCGCCGGCAAAACAGCCGCCGGCATAGACCTTTGGGAATGCCAGGAACGCTTTGCCGCGCTGGCAATTTACTTCCAGCGTTTTTTTAATATTGACGAAAAACGCTTCAACGTCAACGGCGGAGCCCTGACGCTGGGCGATCCTCCCGGCGCCGCAGGCGCTACTACGCTTTGTGCCTTGCTCCACGAAATGGAGCGCCGCAACGCCGCCACCGGCCTGGTTGCACTCAACGCCGCCAACGGCATGGGCTCGGCTTTGGTAATTGAATTAATGTAACTGCCTGGGAACACCTTCGGAGGTGACAGGTGACAGGTGACGCGTCACCCGCCCCGGGCGCTCCGGATTCGTTACATACATAAGTAGTGCAGGATTAATCAAATCAACCACTTTATATGAAATACCTCTCTTTATTCATCGCCCTGACTATATCAGCCGGCCTGTCGGCGCAAAACGACCTGCTTACGCCCGAGAAATTGTGGCAATTCGGCCGCGTTTCGCTCGATGATGTATCGCCCGACGGCAAAACGGCGCTGTACGGCGTCACTTATTACGATATGGCCGCCAATAAAGGCAACCGCGACCTGTATATCGCCCCCGTCGCCGGCGGAACCGCCAAAAAGATCACCGCTTTCGACGGCGGCGAAATCAACGGCCAATACACCCCCGACGGCAATCGCATCGGCTTCCTGCGCAGCGGCCAACTCTGGGAAATGAACCCCGACGGCAGCGACCAACGCCGCGTTTCCGAAGAATCGATGAACGGGTTTTTGTATGCCCCCGACGGCAAACGCTTCCTGTTTATCCGCGATGTCAAGATGGACCAAACGGTGCAAGACCGCTACCCCGACCTGCCCAAAGCCAACGGCCGCATCATCGATAACCTGATGTACCGCCATTGGGATAGCTGGCACGATTTTGCCTATAGCCAGATTTTTATTGCTGATTATGAAAATGGCCAACTCAAAGGGCAACCTGTCAATATCATCAACCAGCCCTACGACGCTCCCCTGCAACCCTTCGGCGGTATGGAACAAATCGCCTGGAGCCCCGATGGCCGCTTTATTGCCTATACCTGCAAAAAACTGTCGGGTACAGCCTACGCCGTGAGCACCAACTCCGACATCTATCTCTACGATCTCAGTACCGGCCAAACCGCCAACCTCAGCGAAGGTTTGAATGGCTACGATATGGAACCCGCTTTCAGCCCCGACGGCAGGTATCTGGCCTGGAACAGCATGCCGACTCCGGGTTTTGAGGCCGACCGTACGCACATTTATGTGTATGATTTTCAAACCAAAAAGAAAGAAGACCTTACTGCCGGCCTCGACCAGGAAGCCAATCATCCACAGTGGTCGCCCGACGGCAAGACCATTTACTTCATCAGCGGGGTAAAGGCCACTTACCAATTGTTTGCGCTGGATGTAGCCTCAAAAAAAGCAAAAGCAATCACCCAGGGCCGCCACGATTTCAACGCCTTCAAAGTTGCCGGCCCGGCCACCCTGGTAGGTCAACGCGTATCTATGTCGACGCCGGCTGAGTTATATGCCGTTGATATCAAATCGGGCGCCATGACGGCCGTCACCACCACCAACCAGGCCATGCTCAACAGCCTGAAATTGGGCAAAGTCGATGAACGACAGGTAAAAACCACCGATGGCAAAAATATGCTGGTGTGGATGGTGTATCCGCCCAACTTCGATCCCACAAAAAAATACCCTACCCTGCTCTACTGCCAGGGCGGCCCCCAATCGGCAGTGAGTCAGTTTTTCTCCTACCGCTGGAATTTACAACTCATGGCCGCCAACGGCTATATCGTGGTAGCTCCAAACCGCCGGGGCTTGCCCTCCTTCGGCCAGGAGTGGAACAACCAGATCAGCACCGACTGGGGCGGACAGGCCATGAAAGACCTGCTCAGCGCCATCGACGACGCCAAACGCGAGCCTTATGTAGATAGCGAGCGCCTCGGCGCCGTGGGCGCCAGCTTCGGCGGCTATTCCGTGTTCTGGCTGGCCGGCAACCACCAGAAACGCTTCAAAACCTTTATCGCCCACAGCGGTATGTTTCATATGGAAAGCTGGTACGGCACTACTGAAGAGCTCTTTTTTGCCAATCACGACCTCGGCGGCCCCTATTGGTCAGAGCGAATACCCGAATCGTACAGCAAACACTCACCGCACCTCTACGTAGACAACTGGGATACGCCTATCCTTATCATCCACGGCGAGCGCGACTACCGTGTGCCGGTTACGGAGGGCATGCAAGCCTTCCAGGCCGCCCAACTGCGGGGTATCCCCAGTAAGTTCCTCTATCTGCCCGATGAAGGCCACTGGGTGCTCACGCCCCAAACGAGCCTGCTCTGGCAAAGGGTGTTTTTCGAGTGGCTGGAGAAGTACCTTTGAGAGGGAGGGAGAGTTAGAGGGTGAGAGGGTGAGATTCTCACACTCCCTCCCTCTCATTTTCCCACCCTCCTCCCGGATACGCCGCCTTCACCCAGGGCTTCGATAGCGAAATAATAGGGCGTATCCCGGTCTAAGCCCTTGAACAAATACGAATCGGCGTCGTGCACCAGGATACAGTTGTAGAGCTTATCGGGTTGAATGCCGTAGTAAATCTGGTAAGCGTAGGCGCCGGCGCTGGGTTGCCAGGAAAACGCCACCTCGCGGGTATCGGGCTGTCGTTCGGCACGAAAGCCTTGCACGGGGCGGGGTTTCTTGCCCGGGCCTTTGCCAAATACCCGGAAGCCTGCCAAAGCAAATTTGCCGGCCGCCATGTGGATATTTACGATCTTGAGATAGCGGGTTTTTACAGGCTTCGTCAACTCAATGTAGTCATGCGGCACATCGGCGTCGTTTTTGCTTTTATCCACCAGCATATGCCAGTTTTGGCCGTCGAGGCTATGCAGGATTTGGTATTGGTGGTAAATGCCGCTTTGCTTGTCGTAAAGGTGAGCGTCCTCATCGGCGTAGTTGATCTGCAGTGCGTATACCTTACATCGATAACCTAAATCCATAGCGAGGTATTCGCCTTCGTTGGCCGTAGCTGCGCTCCAGTAGGTGCGGATATTTTCGTCGGTAGCCAGGGCGGGGTCTTTACCGGGCAGACTCGATGACGTCCAGGTTTTTTTGCGGTACGACAGCATCATCCAGCCTGTAAAGGCGCTCTCCCGGTGGTCGCGCGCGCCTTTCGACAAATACTGCGGGTAATCGCCGAAGGCGGTATTGCAATACAGCTGCCCCTCAGGGTCGAAGCCGGCGGGAAACAGGTTGAGGCGCCGCTCAAACTTGTATTTAATCCAGTTGAGTCCGGTGGCCACATGCCAGTAATTGCCGTGCTTGTCCTGAAAAGTGCTGCCGTGTCCCGCCCCCGTAATAAAGCCGCCGGGTTTGAGGGAAAACGGGTTATACGGCGCATAAGTAAACGGCCCCAGCGGGTGATCGCCCACGTACACCCCGTCGGCGTACACATTCCATTCGGTGCCCGGGGCGGCGTATTGGAAATAATATTTGCCATTGTGTTTGGTCATCCAGGCGCCCTCCATATACGGCGCGATCGTCGTATCGGAGTTATTTTCGCCGAAGCGCTCCCAGCCGTGGCGATCGGGGTGCAGCAGCATCAGTTCGGCCACCGGACCCGTAGGCGTATAGCGCTTGGCCGGGTCGAGTTCCACGCCGTAAAGCGGGTACAAATTGCTCGATCCCCAATACAGATAAGCCTTGCCGTCGTCGTCCTTAAAAAACGAAGGGTCCCAGGCGTGTTTTTGGGGGAAAGAATCCACCAGTTCCTCCCAGCGCCCGTTTTTGGGGTCGGTGCTCACATATAGCGGCATGCGGTCGGCATCCATATGCGAAGGCATAAACAGCAGCGTATCGCCCCAGGCCCAGGCGCCGGGCGCGCACACGTTGTCGTTGCTGCGGTTGATGCGAAAATCTTTTTTTACAAAATGCCACTTCGCCATGTCCGCGCTCCACCAATAGCCGTTTTGGTTCGTTGAAAAAAGGTACAAGTCGTTTTTGTAATTCACGATCACCGGGTCGGCGGTAGAGCGGTGCGACTCCTCGCGTCCATAGTACGTATGGCGCGAAGGGATGAAGGCGTAATCGAGGTTCATGGGGTTGCAGTAGGTGCTGGGGGTGGGGTTCCACGTAGATTGGGCCTGAGCCGGGTATAAGGCAATCCAGACGAGAAAAAAAATGGCGGTGCGTATCATATGATGAGCGTTACTAATTCAGCAGATGCTGTCTGCTAAATTAGGGAGAATGGGGGAAATAGCGGTAGTATTTATAAAGATAAGGCCATTGAAATGAGGCTAAGCACCGGCCGTTCTTATCATGCACGCTTTAATACGTATAAGATTATGGCATTTCGACCAACTCAACGTGAATTTATCCTTCGCGCCGCTAAGTTTTGGGCATGACCCAGGCTCGGGCGCGAAGGATAATACCGCTAAGCTGGAAAAGTTATGCCTATAACTTGACGGCGTGCGGTATACGAGAAGTCGTCTCGTAATTTGAATAGTCAATTCAATTACTTACTGATCTGGAGGAGCTGGATTTGATTAGGATTTTGAAGTAAGGAGGGTAAATCACTCCCCAAAAAACCTTATATTGGCATCAAATTGTTTCAATCAACGAACCTATATGGGTACAGCTTTTTCAAATAATCTATTTTGGGACACCGACGAGACCACACTCGATGCGGATAAAAACGCTCGTTTCATTGTGGAACGAGTACTGTCGCGTGGGCGGTTACGCGATTGGTTTGCATTGATAGACTTATATGGGTTAGAGCGTATTAAGAAAGAGGCTATGAAGATCCGTTACCTGGATGAGGTGACCTTGAGTTTTTGCAGTGCCATGTTTAATGTGCCCAAATCTAAATTTAGATGCTACAGACAGCCGCAGTCCATCCAGCAACTCTGGCCATACTGAAAAAGATGATGCAAATGCCTGAATTCCGCCAGTTTAACTTGGTAGGCGGTACGGCACTCGCGCTTCAAATTGGCCACCGCATCTCCATTGACCTGGACCTTTTAACACATATAGAATACGATAGTGCGCTAATGCTGAAGGCTTTAGATAATTTGGGCAGATTAGAGACTTTGGTAGATAAACCGCCTTTTCTTCAAGTGCGTATTGACGATGTAAAAGTAGATTTCCTGAAATATCCCTACGATTTTGTTCAGGAATTTACTGAAATAGAGGGTGTTCGTTTGGCTCCCATCGAAAATATTGCAGTGATGAAACTTTTGGCTATTGCCAGAAGAGGTGTGAAGAAAGATTTTTTTGACCTGTATTTCATACTCGAACGTTATACAATGACAGAAGTCGTAACTCTGTTTGAAGAAAAATTCCCCCATGTAGACTTATTTCACATTTTAAAAAGCTTGACTTATTTCGGAGACGCCGACCCTGAAGGCGATCCAAAAATGTTGCAAAAAGTGAGTTGGAATATGGTAAAAAAAACTATTACTCAGAAAACACAAGCGTATTTAAAAAGGGAGTAGCGTTCTATAACACACAGATCACATTACTCAATTGAGAGTAAGTCTAAGTAGAAATTTATGCTCATATCGATTTATTTCTCCTGCAATAAATGCTTTTTCACCCACCCTACCTTATTGTCGTAAATCACCTTGCACCAATACTTATTGCTACAATCAATCACGCTAACCTCATCGCCGGCAGCCAGTCTTTTTAATACCTGCGAGTCAGAATTTGGCAGCTTTCTAAGGCTGGTAGCTGCGCTAACCATAAAGATATCTTCCTCTACATCCAGCGTTGATTCAGGGATAAATTTTTCATCCTTATCGGTTTCTTCATAGATATAAATTTTGGATTCCTGTTTGGGGTAAGTCGTTTTCGGCAGGGGCGTCGGACTTGGACTGCTCCTGTATTTGGGCGGCACCGGTTCATACCGGCTCCCTCCGGCACATACGCCGCATGACCCGCCGCTATTGCAATGCTTACAATACTCGCAAGTTGTGCAAGCGGTACAATTGGCTTTGCCCAGGCACTTGCCAAGTTCAATTACTTCGCCGCTGCATAGGATGACTTCTCCATGGATTGCGTTGTTGATGGCTTCGCGGTGACTGAATGCATGAGCCTCTGAATTGCGGTGGTGAGAAAAGGATAAGAGCGCTATGGCTGTTATTATTCCAAGTAATCGAATTAAGTTATTCATGATAAATATTTTATATATTAATATTAATTAATTATCAAATTAATTGATCTTCGATTTTACTTGTTTTTTCCAACTGTATTATTTTGTCTTTATCTTCCAATAAAGATAACAAAGATTGCTAAAGTCCTATTATGCGCTGTTCGGATTTTTGTCTTTGCGTAAAAGCGATTCCGAAACCATCGTTATTCAACTCAACCATTCCCCCCCAAATCCGTTATATAAAAAATTCCACACACCCACTTTGAAAAAGAAACTATCCTCTACCCGTTGGTTAATGCTCATGGCCTGGCGCGACAGCCGCCGGAGCTGGGGCAGACTGCTGCTTTTTGCCTCCTCTATCATCATTGGCGTGGCGGCCATGGTGGCTATCCAGTCGTTTAGCGAAAACCTGCAACGCGATATTCGCCGGCAGTCGCGCACGCTGCTGGGCGCCGATATGCGCCTCGAAAGCGCGATGCCCCTGCCCGATACGGTAGCCCGGCAGGTGGATGCGCTGGGCGACGCCCGCACGAAGACGGTGAGCTTTGTGTCGATGGCGCTGTTTCCCAAAAAACAGGCTACGCGACTGGTATTTGTACAAGCTATTGACGACCAATACCCGCTATACGGCAAACTGACCACTAAACCCGCCAATGCCCTGGATCAATTCCGGCAGGGCGGCTCACCGCAAATACTGGTGGATAAAACCGTGCTGCTGCAATTTGCCCTGGAACCCGGCGATTCGGTGAAGGTGGGCAACGTGATGTTCCGCATCGCCGGAGAGATCACGGCATTGCCCGGCCGACCCGGCTTCGCCGCCGCCGTGGCCCCCGTGGTACTCATACCCACTGAATACCTGCAAGCTACCGACCTGCTGCAACGCGGCAGCCGGGTCACCTATACCTGGCTCCTGCGCTGGAACGACAATACCGACGTGGGCGCGCTGGCCGAAGGTTTTCGCGAAAATTGGAAGCAGGCGGCTATCGATATCGAAACCGCCCAGGAACGCCAGGAAGGTATCAGCCAGGGCTTCCGCAGCCTGGGCTCATTCCTGCAACTGGTGGGCTTTGTAGCGCTGCTGCTGGGCTGTATCGGCGTGGCCAGTGCGGTGAAGGTGTATATCAAGGAAAAACAAAGCACGGTGGCCATCCTCCGCTGCCTGGGCGCCGCGGGGAGGCAAACCTTCCAGTTGTATGTATTCCAGGTGCTGGCCGTGAGCGCCGCCAGCGCGGCTATCGGCGTGGCGCTGGGTAGCGCACTGCAATGGGTGCTGCCGCTCGTATTCGCCGATTTTTTGCCCCTGCAAGACGTCGAAATTGCCCTCTCCTGGCGGGCGGCGCTGCAAGGCTGGCTCACCGGCACAGGCATGGCGCTGCTGTTCGCTACCCTGCCCCTGCTGGCCGTGCGACATATTGCCCCGCTTCGCATACTTCGTATCAACGTAGAAGACGATGCCCAAACCGGCAGGCTGGAACGCTGGATTTTGTATATCGCGATTTTTGCTTTTGTGGCCGGCGTGGCCTGGTGGCAGGCCGGCGCTATGGCGGCGCTGTTTTTCACAGTAGGCAGCGCTCTGGGACTGGCCCTGCTGGCCGGCGTAGCCGAAGGACTCATGTGGGCGCTGCGGCGGTTTTTCCCTCACAACTGGTCCTATCCTTTCCGGCAGGGACTAGCAAACCTTTATCGCCCTAATAATCAAACGCTTACACTGCTGATTACTATCGGCCTGGGCACCAACCTGCTGGCTACGCTGTTCCTCACCCGCGATGTGTTGCTGCAACAGGTGAGCCTCGCCGGCGGCGGCGACCGCCCCAACATGGTGTTATTTGACATACAAACACCCCAAAAAGACGGCGTCGCAAAACTCGTTTCCGACTATAAAATGCCGCTCATTCAGCAGGTACCTATCGTGACCATGCGCCTGGAATCGATCGATGGCATTACAAAGGCCAAAGCCCTGGCCGACAGCACCAGCGGCATCAGACGCTGGGTGTTCGACCGCGAATACCGGGTCACCTACCGCGATACGCTCATCGACTCGGAGACGATCACCGAGGGAACCTGGCACGGCGATAAACCCGATGATGGAAAGATTTATATCTCGGTAGCGAGCAATGTAGCCGAGGATATGAAGGTAAAGGTGGGTAGCAAAATGACGTTTATCGTTCAGGGGCTGCCGATGGAAACCGAGGTATCCAGTATCCGCGAAGTCGATTTCGGCAGGATTCAAACCAACTTTCTGGTGGTGTTCCCCTCTAGCGTACTCGAAAAAGCTCCGCAATTTCATGTGGTAATCACCAAAACGGGCAATGCGGAACAATCAGCTCAATTCCAGCAACGGCTGGTAGGCGAATTCCCCAACGTATCTGTTGTAGACCTCACGCAAATTCTGCGCACCGTTGACGACGTGCTCGGCAAACTGTCGTTTGTAATTCGTTTTATGGCGCTGTTTAGTATTCTTACCGGCTTAATGGTACTGGTGAGCGCCCTGGTGATGAGCCGCTACCAGCGTATACGCGAAAGTGTATTGCTGCGCACCCTGGGCGCCCACCGCCGGCAGATTCTGCTGATCAACAGTGTGGAATACCTGGTATTGGGCAGCCTGGCGGCCTTCACGGGCCTGCTGCTAGCTATAGCAGGCGCCTGGGCGCTGTCGGTCTTCCAGTTCGATATCCCGTTTACGATGCGCTGGCAGCCGCCCGTGTTGTTGTTCCTGTCGGTAGTGGGCGTGACGCTGATCGTTGGCTGGTTCAACAGCCGCTCAGCTGTGAATTATCCGCCGTTGGAGGTACTTAGAAAGGAAGGATAACAGTTACAAAAAAGCGCCTATGCCCAGATACCTGCAACTGCTGATCGGCCCTGAATTATACTGGCTCGCCCTGTACGGCATCGTCGCGCTGCTAGCCAAAGCCAACACAGCCCCCTCCTACCCTGTCAATAAAATACTCGATATGTTGTGGTGGCTGGTCATCCTGGCGGCCATATCTGTTTTTGTATTGTGGTTTATCCCTGGTTTAGAAAAAAATTGGCTGCTGCTGCGCGTCTGGATTGCCGGACTGGTGATGTCCCATTTTATCCTTGAAAAGGGCCTGGGCGCGCTAAAAGACCAAAACCCGGGCACGGGCACAGCCTATATCATCGGCATTATAGCCGTGTTTTTTGTCCTAATAGTGGGTAGTGTGGGGGTTAAAATCGCGACGTGGAGGTCATAGCGCCAACTTTGGCCGGCTCGTAGTCATGGAAGTGTATTTCCCTCACAAAATGCAAATTGCCCCACAGACGTTTACCGCCGGGGGTGTACTTTATAAAAGACGTCCTTTTGCGGAAGCGTGCTAATTCTTGCGGCGTAGCAGGGCGACGTACGCCCAGCGTTCCGTAAAGTTTAACCATGGGTGGCGTTGTAAAAACACCGCGCAGCAGGCTGCCCAACCAAAACCACTTGCCGCTGTTTACCGCCATCACGCAAACCTGTGGGTTGATTGCTGCATTTCTGCCAATGCTACCGGTAAACAATTCAAAAAAGACGCCTGTGCCGTCGGCGTTGAGCATTAAAGAGCCTATGGGCGTTACATCGGGACGACCGTCGGAGCCGGCGGTGGCCACCGCCACGTGCAGGTTGCTCAAAAAACTCCGTCGAAAGTGCCGGCGGATCGATACCCAGGCTTCCGGCGTAATGGGTTGTGGCATATTGGATGTTATTTTTTAAAATTTAATAAAATTCAAAAAGACTTTCACTTGATATTGTCGGAGATATACTACTCGTTTGACAACTCTAAATACAACAACCCATTGTATATTTGTTTAATAAAAAATAGCAACGCTATGAAATACACTATTCACACACTCTCTATACTGCTGTCGTGCAATATCCTTTCCGCCCAAATTAGTTTTGAAGCGCAAAACCCCGCCTTCCTCGACAGCGACGCCTACCTCAACGGCGTAAGCTGGATTGACGTTGACAACGACAACGACCTCGATGTATGCGTCACGGGGACCAAAGGCGATTTCCCCAATTTTATCAACGCCAGCGCGGTATTTGTCAACCAGGGCAACGGCGTATTCGCCAATACCGGCCTCATCAACAGTGCCCAGCAAAACCCCATGCGCCACGGCTGGGCCGACATCGACAACGACGGCGACCTTGACGTATATTTCGGCGCCACATGGAACAGCAATGGCCTCAACGAATTGTGGATCAACAATAACGGCGCTTCTTTTACGCTCAATACCACTACCGGCGCCACCCCCAACGTGCCACAGCCCTACGAAGGCACAGTGAGTTGGGCCGATTACAACAACGACGGCTGGACCGACCTTTTTATCGTGCGCTGGAATAACCTAAAAAACCGACTGTTCCGCAATAACGGCAACGGCGCCTTTTCAGAGATCACCGCCGGCGCCCTGGTCAACGACCTCGACTGGAGCTCCGGGGCATTCTGGGGCGACTACGACAACGACCGCGACCAGGATATCTACGTGGTCAACTACCAGACCGGCAACTCGGCGCCCGGCGTCAATGACCTGTTTCGCAACAACGGCGACGGCACTTTTACAAAAATCACCACTGCCGGACCACCCGTGACCGACGCCCAAAACAGCCGCTCGGCCAACTGGGTAGATGCCAATAACGACGGCCTGCTCGATATTTTTGTGTGTAATCAATTTGGTCAAGACTACCTGTACCTCAACCTCGGCAATGACAACTTTGACGCGCAGCCGGTGGGGCCTCCCGATTACACCTCCTGGTCGTCCAACTGGGGCGACTACGACAACGACGGCGATCAGGACCTGGTCACCGTCGGCTTTTGGGGTTATGAAAGCCGGTTTTACCAAAACGATGGACAGGGCAACCTGACTGACATCACTGCCAATTTCACCAACGTGTTCCCCCTGGCCACCAACGGCTCCAACAGCAACGGCATCATTTTTGCCGATGCCGACATTGACGGCTGGCTCGACCTGCACATCACCCAGCCAGGCCCCAATTCGCCCGACTTCTTCTTCCGCAACCTGGGCGAAGCTTGCAAATCATGGCTGGAAATAAAACTGACCGGTACTACCTCTAACAAAGCCGCCATAGGCGCTACCGCGCGGGCCAAAGCCACGATCAACGGCAACCCCGTATGGCAGATGCGGCAGGTCTCCGCGCAAAGCGCAGCAACGGGCGTCAACCCCCTGTGGCTCCACTTGGGCTTCGACGAGGCTGCCGTGGCAGATTCTCTAATTGTTGAATGGCCCTCCGGCGCCACCTGCGTATTTGTCAATTTTCCGCTCAACCGCTTTGTGGAAATTACCGAGGGCTGCAATGTGGAAGTCATCAAAGCCGGCCCCTCCATAACCGGCAGCTCGCAGGTATTTACCCTCTGCCTTCCGGCAAGCGATACCCTGCTGACCCCGCCTTCCGGCCCCGGCGGCAGTTGGAGCGCCGACTGCGGCGATTGTCTGAACGATACAGGTTTATTCCAACCTGAGGGACTGGCGCCAGGCCAATATACGCTGCTCTACAACAACGGCGGCATCTGCGGTTCGGTAGACACCATTCGCATCACGCTCGCCCCCACGCCCCAGGTAGATGCAGGCGGAACAGCAGAAGTCATCGCCGGCGAAACGGTGCAACTTAACGCTACCGGCGCCGACAACTACGTATGGCAGCCCGGCGGCAGCCTGAGTTGCACCGGCTGCGCCGACCCTGTATTCACAGCCGACAGCACTACCACGTTTATCCTTACAGGCAGCAACGACGCCGGCTGTAGCGCCACTGATACCGTCACTGTTACCGTTTTGCCCGAACCCCGCTTTCAGGTACCCAACATATTCACTCCCAACAACGACGACCGTAACGACGTATTTAAACCCGTTTTTAAAGGCGATATTTTTACCAACTATTCCCTGGTCGTATACAACCGCTGGGGCAACGAGGTATTCCGCTCTACCCAACCCACGCAAGGCTGGGATGGCGGCGATGCCCCCTCCGACGTATACGTCTATATGCTCCGATATGAGCTTATCGATGGAAAAAGCGGACAGGAAAAAGGAGAGGTGACCTTGCTGAGATAGTTAATTATTATCGTTTTGTAAATTGTCATATCACATTAAACGAAATGATCATTATGAGCAAAAACATGCTGATCAGGCCTAACAAAAAAAACAAATCAGCCACCCGTTCGTAATAATCACTAAACGTAGAACTCCAGCTAATTGACAAGAAAGAAAAAATACAGATAGCATAAAATAAAATGGTGGAAAAGATGGTGATTTCATCAATAATAGAGGCCTGCCTCAGGTTTTGTACCCGCAATGCCGTCAACACTATAAAGCAAATACCCAACAAGTTGGAAGAAGTGTTCAGAATATGAGGCGATTTATTATTGTAAGTCATGGCAGTGTTATTTTTCTTTTTTCATGTGAGATAGAATCTCATTGAGCATCATGAGTTGCTTTTCCTGCATATCGTTGAGCGTTTGAATCTGCTCCTCCAGCAAGAGGTCAATTTTCTGGTTGAGGCTTCTGATTTCAACCTCAGCTTTCAGGTTGACCAGATAATCGTTTTCTGCCCTTTTTCGGTCTTTTTCTTCTTGCCTGTTCTGGCTCATCATGATAATGGGCGCCTGCAAGGCTGCAATACAAGACAATATCAAATTCATCAGAATAAAAGGATAGGGGTCAAACTTAAGACCAATAGCGGCCAGCGTATTAAACACTATCCATACTATCAATACAACTACGAAAACAATAATAAAAGTCCAACTGCCACCAAAACGGGCCACCTTGTCAGATATCTGCTGCCCTTTTGTGATTATCTCCTGTGGGGGGTGCAGCAGGTTATTCAGAATGAGGTCTTCCTCTTTAATTGTCTGATCAACAATTTGATGGAGCTTTTCGATTTGTTTGCTTTCGGCGGTGTAGTATGTTTTGATCAATTTATCTTTCATAAATAAAGATTTAGGCTGGCTATTACAAATACAGTGCGCGAGCGAAATACGCTGTTTATCGCTTTTTCCACAATGCTATTAATGAAACGATGGCCCAGGTACCCTCCAATATGATAAAAGGTAAGGATTTTATTATGATAGAAGAAATACACGCCAATCCGGCTCCTGCCAGGTTGAGCAATAGATAGGGTCTGCCGGATTGTTCCAGTTTGCCGTATAAACTCAGAAAATACGCAAGTAAAATCAGGAATACGCCAATGAAGCCGAGTATATCTGCCATGGCACGAAAATACTAAATTAATTCACCCATATCAACGCAAAAGCCCTTCCCAACATA
>DAINSQ010000089.1:0-20046 GCA_036741235.1 Saprospiraceae bacterium
TTTCAACCAGTTTTTGCTGATGCAATAAGTATGTCCGTTCAAAGTTGCAGTTTTTTAAACTGTACATGGCTTTAAATTCAACTAATACCCTGAATTAATATGAAAAAACTATCTACACCAATTGTAATTATTTGCCTGCTTTTCTTGTATTCAAGTACATTAACCGCCCAACAGGCATATACACGTCCTTATCTTGGCGGGCCCGTCGCCATACCTAATTGTCCATCAATTACCACTGCCGGAATCAGTGTAAGCGGTGTGCCGACTTCAGCAGGAGGGATATTAGCTTACCGCCTGACAGAGGTTACAGTCAATATCAGTCATGGCCGCACTTCGGATCTGGATATATACCTGCGTGGGCCCGGGAACGAGGTTGTAGAACTGTCAACCGACAACGGCGGCGGCGGCTCCGATTATACGGGTACTACTTTTGTTTTCAATAACATCCTGGCCGCAGGCGGGAATATAAATACCGGTTTTGCGCCGTTCACCGGTACTTATTTACCCGAAGGTAACCCCAATACAGCCTTCTCAGCCCTCAATGGAACCTGGAAACTGGAAATATGCGACGACGCCCAAGGTTTTGACGGCACATTGCTGGGCTGGAGTATTAGCTTCGGGCCGGTATCGTCGTGCAACTTACACCATATTGTAAATGATTGCAATTATCAATTGAGTTGGAACACCGGGGGGGCAGGCAATCATGCCAACTACAATACTTATTCGGCCATTCCTATTGATTGCCCATCGATTATCCCCAATAGCGACAACTACAATGGCGACGACGTGTGGTTTAACCTTCAGGTATCCGGTTCTCAGATTTTGACGATCAACCTCTATAACCTGGGCGCCGACCTTGACTTATTTATTTTTAAGCAAAATAGCTGTAATACATACTCCGATTTATGCTTCTCCCGCAACGATGGAGTTAACAGCGAAGAGATTAGTCGTGTATTCAGTGCCGGCAATTATCGCATCGTAATAGACGGTAAATCAGAAGGCGTAGCAGGTGC
This sequence comes from Saprospiraceae bacterium, assembly GCA_036741235.1. GTDB lineage: Bacteria > Bacteroidota > Bacteroidia > Chitinophagales > Saprospiraceae > JABWBR01. The sequence continues at coordinate 1,014 of DAINSQ010000089.1, forward strand.
GTTTTCACTGTCTGTAACTACTCAAAACAACTGTTATTCCTGTGGGTCGGCCAATTCTTCCTGCTATGAAAGTACCAATGATCCTCCCTTGGGCCCTGTACCGCAGTGCGATGATTTTGAAGATGGCAGTATCACCGAATTATCTTCTCTTTGGCGAAATTATTTCCCGGACGGTATCTACCCGGCAGTGGTAAACAATCCTTCGGGCGCCGGTAAAGTGCTGAAATTCGAAAAACCCAACCCCCAAAACAACTCGGCAGACAAGGTAAGCGCTATGTATTTATTGAAAAATCGATACGAAGGGCGCTATAGACTATCATGGCTTATGTACGTGCCAACCAATAAATTAGGATATTTCGCTGTACAACATACCCAGCATCAGGGTTTTTTGGGCAACCATGCCTACCATGTCAAATTTGAAAATGGCGTAGGCAGGATGAACGTAGGTTATGAGAATATAGATCAACCTGTCGCTCAGTTTTTCTTCCAGCACAATACCTGGATAGAGGTTATGAGTATTATTGATATGGAGGCCAACAAAGCCGAACTATGGATTAACAGCGAGTTTATTTATTCCTGGACGTTTAACAGAGGCAGTAATGGCAACCTCCTGCAACTCGGCGCTGTGCATTTCCGCGATAGTGATGCCAATACGCTTTTTTATATCGATAAAATGTGCTTGCGAAAAGCCGATTGCACGGGCATCCCATGTAACCTCAACCCCAACCCCAGGTGCATCAAAAACGGCGATATCTACCCCAATGAATGCGCCGCCCGCTGCGCCGGCTATACCATGGACGAGTGGGAGATCTGCACCACTTGTACTACCGCTTCGTGTACCGAATCCGGTACGGTATTTCCCAATGCGGACCTGGTCAAATGCGACAACCTCAACAACTATACCGCCGGCATCGGCGTGGCCGCCCAAACCGCCCGCTGGCGCAAACGAACACCCACATCTGATGACGCTACTGTGGTTAACGTTCCTTCCCTGGGTGGCAATATCCTCAAACTGGAAAACAGCGGCGCTATCGACCCAGACGTACTGTTCCAACTCGGCAACCAATCCCAGGGCCGATACCGCCTGTCGTGGAATATGTACATTCCCGCAGGCAAACAAGCCTACTACAGCATTAACCACAGCCAACACAACATCACGCCGACCAACCGGGCCTACCAGGTGCGATTCGATGCCAACGGCAAAGGCTACCTGCGAATCGGCGCCCAGGCCTTCGACCGCGATAGCTTTTTCTTTGCTTTTAATACCTGGAACGAGGTCATGCAGATCATCGATATTGGCCCAAACAGAGTTGAATTGTGGATAAACGGCGAATTTATTTCGTCGTGGAAATTTGACGAAGGCTCTGTCATCATGTCTGAGCAATTGGCTTCGATCAATTTTTATGCCCCTACCAACCACCTGTTTTACGTCGACAATATCTGCCTTTGGAAAATCAGCTGCGGCAGCTTCATCTGCCAGGGCGAGCCGCCTATCTGTATGAAAAACGGCCTTTTTGATCAAATCAATTGCGCGGATGAAGCCCTCTGCCTCGGCTATACGCCGCGGGAATGGGAATTCTGTAACTCGGTGTGCGACGTGGGCGGTACGTTGATCCACAGGGGAGATACGTTTATGGGTACAATTGAACTCTTTGACGAAGCTCCTTCGCGACTGAAATTGGTACCCGAAGTGATCGCCGCTTTTGGCGGCGCTTTACCGGACCCCCTGCTTGGAAAAATTTATATTTTTAATAATGAACCCCAGGGAACCATTGAAATTGATCTGCCCATTTTACCTGCCGGCGCGCAAGGATTCGTATTCCGGTGCGATTGTAGCAACCCCAATAACCCCTTGGGCTGCGACCAAATATATATTGGTCCTGCCGATAGCGTCTATGTGAATATGCCTTCCGGATTTTATTATATCGCTATACTGGGCGGTAATTCCGGTAATTTCGGCATAGCCGTTTTCCCTCCCGGCGAGTGCGCTTCAGATCCGCTCGAATTGAGTTGCGGCACAACAATACTGGGCACTATAACAGGAAGCGCCAGTACTATGAGCGTGGCCAACGGCAACTATGATATGTGCTATAACGGTGTGAGAGCTTACGAAGGAAGCGAAGTCTTTCTTAATTTCAATCTGGATTATCCCACAACGCTTGATATTGAGGTGAATTCTACCGAACGCATCGGCATCTTTCTGTTTAGCTATCTATGCGGGCAAACCTGTATAGCCTATGCCGAAAATAACCCGCCGTTTAGCGATACTGCTTCTTTGCTGAATTTATCACTCCCATTTGGGCAATATTATATCGTATTGGATACCGACACTGATCTATCTCCACAAAACCGCAGCGATCTGCTACCCCCTGATATACCTTTTGGGTTTTCGTATACCGAATCTTGCGGTTTAGAAGAGTTCGATATTCCGGTAGGGGGGAATACGCTAACTTCCGCCCCCGTTTGCCCCTCTGCCAGCGATTCCATTCATACGGTAGGCATTAGAAGTTCCGCCTTTAATTTTGCGAGCACCGACCTGATATTATTCCGCTATAAAGATCAAGCTAATAATCTCAAACTATCTACATCAAACTATTGGGCAAATGCTTCTGATCAACAAAATTTTCAATTATTGAGAGACCGGGATGACGACCTGGAAAAGTGCAATTATCAACCCAGTGATACCCTCGTCTTGTATATGGCCAGGGCTGGCGAATCCTTTTACCGGCCATTAATACCTTATTATGCCCCGATTAACCCCCCGAGTATTACGGCTGCCGGCTTATACACTCCAGGAGGAGCAAGCGTTATCCAGGGCCTCGTAGAAAGCGGATTTTCAGTGAGCTTTCAGGTAACGCCCAGCCAGTTTTCACCACCCGCTTCAGGGGCAATTTTACAAGCAGACCTGATTACTAACAACCCCTGGCAAATAATCATTCCGCCAGATGTCGACTGGGTGAGCCTCTACAACACGCTTGCCGCATCAAGCGATGATGCAACCATAAGATTTAAGGTAGAGCCCAATCCCGATCGAACGCCTAGAACAGCAATTATTCAAGTGAGGACCAACACGCAGTTTCCTTCCGTTGGCTTCATACGTATCGAACAGGCCGGGTTATGCCTCCTACCCGAAGCAACTATAGAAACCAGTACCGGCCCCTTCTGCCCTGGCGATTCTGTTCAAATTACAGCAGCTGTAGATTCAGCCTACCAGAATTTATACCTTTTCAAATGGAATACCGGCGATACAACCTCATCCATTACTGTTGCACCTACTCCTGTAGATACCTTTTATGCCATTGTTTCCTATCGCAATAGTTGCACGGCACAAGACACTTTTTACGCCGAAATCGATTTACTGCCGGCGCCGGCCCCTCCGATTTATGATGGCCAGATGACTTACTGTAGCAATGATGCCCCGCCAACGCTATCCGTAATAGTAGAACTCAATACCACAGTCGATTGGTATGACGCGCCCGTTGATGGTACGTTATTGGCTGCCGATACGCTTGCCTTTACGCCCGACTCGGCAGGCGTTTATTACGCCCAGTCGCGCAGCCTCAATACCCAGGGCTGTATTAACCCGCTTAGAACGCCGATTGAACTCGTCGCCGATCAACCGGCGACGGTCCATATCGACCCTGTCACCGGCGTTTGCGTCAATAACCCCGTCAACCTCAGCGCCACAATTGGCGGTACGGCTGCCACGGCAACCTGGTCGGCTAGTGAACCAGGAGGCAATTTTTTGAATATTAATAGCCTGAATACCATTTATAACCCGCCGCCGGGTTTTTCAGGCGATATTGAATTATTCCTGACGACCAACGACCCCGACGGCATTTGCCCCGCGGCAAGAGATACGGTGGTACTGCATGTTGACGCCACTACGCTCGCCAATGCCGGCGACGACGCTACCATTTGTTCAGGCGCTACCCTGTCGCTTGACGGCGAAATCAGCGGCGCCGCTTCCAGCGCTACCTGGTCGGCCTCCGTCCCCGGCGGTCAATTCAACCCCAACCCGCAAACACTCAATGCCGTGTATACCCCGCCGCCAGGCGATAGTCCGATCCAACTGGTTTTGACTACCAACGACCCCGCAGGCCCCTGCCCATTGGATACCGATACGCTGATCCTCACGGTCATCAACGGCCCCAGCGTCAGTGCCGGCGCGGTTGATACCATCTGCCAGGGCGGCACGGCTGCCCTCAACGGCAGCTTCGGCGGCACGGCCACCGGCGCCGTCTGGAGCGCGCCAATAGGCGCTTTTGCCAATCCCAATCAACTCAATACGACATTTACCCCACCCGCCAATTTTTCAGGTGAAATTGTATTGACACTTACGAGCATCCAGCCGCCCGGCTTTTGCGAACCGGCTACCAGTGAAGTCATCCTGATTGTACAACCCCGCGCCACCGCCGACGCCGGACAGGATGTGACCACTTGCACCGACAGCGAGGTAGTACTGAATGCACAATTCGGCGGCTCGGCTGTTTCCGGTATGTGGAGTACCACCGCCGGCGGCGCCTTTTCTCCAAATAATACTGCCCCCAATGCCGTTTATACCCCGCCGCCCGGCTATAGCGGCGGTATTCAACTTATCTGGACGGCCTCGCCTGCCGGAGGCCCCTGCACTAATGTTACCGATGCCGTCAACCTGTTTTTTGGCGAACTGCCTACCGTTGACGCCGGTTCAAGTCAATCAGTGTGTGGCGGCGGCCCCATTGCACTCAACGGTGTCGTCGGCGGAGGCCCGGTTTCCCTGGTCAACTGGAGCGCCAATGTACCCGACGGCCAGTTTATACCGCCCGACGGCAGCGGCGAAACGGTTACCTATATTCCACCAGGCGGATATAGCGGAAATATCATTTTTACAATTACCGCTGAAAGCGCCTATAGCAACTGCCCGCAAATCAGCGATTTTGTAGTGGTAACGGTAAGCCAACCCGCTACCGCACTGGCCGGCGATGACAACACCGTATGCGCCGGCGCCGTGGTGAACCTCACCGGCGCTATAGGCGGATCGGCTGACAGCGCTACCTGGAGCGCCGCTATAGGCAGCTTTGCCAACCCCAACAGCCTGACCACCACTTATACCCCGCCGCCAGGCGTTAGCGGTCCAATACCACTGATTCTCACTACAAATAATCCACCCGGGATATGCACAGAAACAAGAGATACGGTCATTATTACGGTGAACCCCGCTATCTCGGTCGATGCAGGTAACTACGCTACTGTTTGCCCCGGTACCGCCGTTACGCTGACCGCCAGCCCTTCAGGCGGCAGCGGAACATACCAGTACCAATGGAGTAATAACCTGGGTAATTCAGCCACAGTCGATGTCGTGGCTAACTTCTCAACAACTTACTCCGTAACGCTCACCGACGCCAACGGATGCTCGGCTGTCGACGTAGCAAATGTGAATGTGCACTTCCCGGTTTTTGTAGCCGTCGTGCCGCAGTCCGCCGCCATTTGTTCGGGAACCAGCCTGAACCTGCTAGCCACCGCCGTAGGTGGCAGTGGAACGATCAACCTGAACTGGAATGACGGCCAAAGCGGGACCAATATCAGCGTATCGCCAACCTCTTCTACCAGCCTGATTGTTACGGCTACTGATGCAAATAACTGCGAGGCCCGCGACACCGTGCCCATCACGGTATTTCCCGCCGTCAGCGTAGTCACCCAGCAAACGCAGCAAGCCTGCGCAGGACAACAGGTACCCCTCCTGGCTATTGCCGGCGGCGGCAGCGGAGCGATTAATTACAATTGGGACAACGGACTGGGCGCCGGCCAGTCGCATGTCGTGACTTTATTTAATACCACCATCTTTAATGTCACCGCTACCGACACGAATAATTGCAGCGCTACGAATAGTACAACGGTAATTATTACCCAACCGCCCGTAGCAGCAGCCAGCCCCAATCAGGCTACTATTTGTTCCGGCCAAAGTGTCAATCTGATCAGCAATAATAACGCATTTGTAACCTCCGTCTTCTGGACGCCCTCTGTTTCCGGCGGCACTTTCAACCCGGGCAGCAACAGTTCCAATACCGAATATTTCCCACCGGCAGGGTATGTAGGGCAAATCACAATGGAACTGCGTACCAACACCCTGGGCCCATGCCCCGCCTCCGTCGGTTTTGCAACGATTAATGTATTCCCGGCGCCGTCTTTTGTTGTGCAAACTATCGACTGCTCGCCTTCATTGGAAACTTACAGTATCCAGTTCCAAAGTGACGCCCTGGAAGTGAGCTCGCCGCAAGGCCCTGTTATTTCGCTGGGCGGGCAATTATACCGGTTGGAAGGTATAGCTGCTGGAACGGATTTGGTTATCATCACAGAAGGCGCCAACTGCACGGCGGAATACCCCGTCAACTCCCCCGATTGCAGTTGTCTTCAACAGGGAATCCAGATTCCTGCTCCCGAAAGCGGCGAAGATATTGTTATTTGCGAAGGTCAGGTCATACCGCCCTTAACCGTAGAAGTGCCGCAGGAATTTCAGGTTACCTGGTTCGCCTCGCCAACCGGAACCGATACAATAGCCGTTAACACAACCAACTATATCGCATCTGAATCCGGCACGTATTACGCCGAAACCGTCGATCCCGTCAGCGGCTGCGTGTCCGCAGTACGCACCGCCGTTTCGCTGACTTTCAAAGCAACACCCGTCGCTGAAGCCGGCGAAAATCAAACCATCTGCTCCGACAGCACAGCTAACCTGGAGGCGCTAACCGGCGATTTTTATACCTATTCCTGGAGCACAGGTGCTACCGAGGCTCAAATTAATGTACCGCCCGGACTATATTTCCTCACCGTTACCCTCGATGGGTGTACAGCTGTAGACTCCGTGCTGGTCGACGTCTATTCGCCGATCGTAGCTGTTGTCGAAGTGAACAGCCCCGTATTGTGCCACAACGACGACAACGGCGCACTTAATATCAATATCACCGGCGGCGGCGACCCCGATTTTGTGGTAGTTTGGAATACAGGCGATACGACGACAACGCTCTCCAACCTGCCCGCCGGCGATTACTCGGTCTCTATTACCGATGGCAACGGCTGTTCGATAACGCTCTCCGAAACACTCGACAACCCGCCCCCGCTCGTCCTCAATGATACGACCATCACCGATGCCGATATCAATGTGGCCAACGGCGCTATTGACGTGAATATCGAGGGTGGTACGCCCCCGCTGGACTTCCAATGGACAAGGTTGTCAGATGGTTTGACCTTTGATACCGAGGACCTGGGTAATCTCGAACCAGGTTTATATGCGCTGGAAGTAACCGACGCCAACCAATGCATATTGTCAGACACCTTCGAAGTGAGCATAGTGGTCAGCACAGCCTCACCCGGTAATGCCGCTGAGGTACAGGTTTTCCCCAATCCAACCCGCGATAAGTTGTATATTGCCATACGGCAAAACGCAACAGCCGAAACGCGTACCGAATTATTGGATATGCTGGGACACACCCTGCTGTATCGAAATGAAGTTATTGGATCTCAGGCCTTATTGCAATTGGACTTGGAATCGCTACCAACAGGTATGTATTTCGTAAAAATTGCAATCGGTAATAGTATTTTTACCCAAAAGGTGACCAAACAATAGCGATGATATGAAAAAACACCTCTTTTTCGCCATAATTGTTCTCGGTTTTGCCGGCTGCTTTGGTCCTGAACTCGAAGAGCTATCATTTTTTGAAGTGACCACCGCTGCTCCTGAGGCAAGCGCTGAGTTAGGCCGCATCCGCCTCTCCGGCGTTCTAACGCGGTTGGATAATGAACAGGTGAGCGATCACGGCTTCGTTTGGTCTACCTCTCTGGAAGCGCTGGAAAACGCCCCGGAAAACGCAAGTCGTCACGCTTTAGGCAGCGCCTCGCAAGACGGCCTCTTTGAATGGACTACCCCCCCGCTTTCTATTGACAGCGTTTATTATTTTAAAGCCTACGCCATCGCCGGCGATAGGGCTGTGTACGGTACGTCTCAAGCGTTTTTCTGGGGCGTTACAGTAAACTTCGTGGAAGCAAAAATCTTTAACGATAGCGTAGTGGTTACGTGCAATATCCAGGGTTTACAAGCGCGCCAAACTTCTATCGAAGCATTCGGTATTGTGTATTCCAAATTACCGAACCTTTCACAAGCATCGTCTTGTGAAATTTCGGAACAGCGCAGTTCCGACGGCCCTTATACCTGCACACTTGCCAATCTGGATTTAAATACCACTTATTATCTTCAACCTTATCTTAAAATTCAAAACGCTGCGTACACCGGTCCGATCGCCAGTTTTTCAATACGGGGCGGCTGGAAACAGACAACTTCAATGCCTTACCCGCTAAGTTGGCTAAGCGGCGTTTATACCGGCCAACAAGCATTCATCGGCACTGGGACTACCAGCTCGCAAGGACTTGGCGGTTTTCAACCAGATTATGATCCCACCTTTTGGTCGTTTCAACCTCCGGAAATTGGCGGTAACGGGGAATGGACGCCCATTACTACGTTTCCAAATGCTCTAACTATAAGAACCGGAGCCGTCCATTTTTGGCTTTATGGTAAATTGTACGTAGGGCTTGGAAAAATTATCAGGGAATCCGGAAATCCTTCAAACCCGGTTAGCTTTTTTGTTTACGACCCAGCCACGAACTCCTGGGATGATGATGTAAATAACACATTTATTTCCCTTGGCCGGTCAGAGGCTGTCGCTTTTACATTAAATAACAAGGCATATGTCGGCACGGGTACTAGAGACTCCAATGGCGACAGATATAAAGACTTTTACGAGTTTGACCCCCTGCGCCCTGACGGCATGCGCTGGCGTCAGGTCGCCTCTCTACCCGACGAAGCCGTTGAACGCTCCGCCGCGTCCGGCTTTGCTATTGATGGCAAAGGGTACATTCTGGGAGGAATCAGCGGCGTTGTTGATTTATTAGACAACTGGGTGTTTACACCTCCCGCTTCTGATTCTGAAATGGGCAGTTGGGAGCCAATGCCTATGACTGGCTTTACAGGTGTCTCCCGTCGTTATGCCTCCGCTTTTGTAATCAATGACAAAGCCTATTACGGCCTCGGGGTTTCTTTTTCTAATAATAATTTCGAATTAGCTGATTTCTGGGAATACGACTCATCAACTCTAACCTGGAATCGCCAGCCTGATTTACCAGCGAACAAAAGAGCGCGGGCACTTGGCCTGGGAATAGGCCCCATCGGCCTCATCGTCGGCGGTGATGGCAGAAATATGAATAACAATAACGAAACATACTCTGATTGCTGGCTATTTTTCCCCGACCAATCACAATGATTAGTTTATAGGTTTATAAGTTTACACATAAAATAAACCTATAAACCCATAAACCCATAAACCCAAAATCACAACCATGTATAAAATCACATTCATCATTATCATATTTGCCGTGTTCCTGGCGCCCCTCTCCGCCCAGCGGACATACCCCCTTCGCACCGATACTTCAAAGGTTACACTCAACCTGGCGGCAGTTGACGGGCGACTGGAATTTTCACTGGCAATAAACGACAATGCCGGATTTTTACCCATCACGAGCATTAGCATTGACGATGCCGACCTGTCTATAACCTACGAGCCTAGAGGACTGGAAAAAGGGTTTTATCCGCAATTTGCGCTGCACGTCATTGATGCTACCGGCCGCATATTTTACCCCAAACCCCGCCAGCTCAAAAACGCTACCCCGCCTTCCGGCGCAGGCCTCGCACCCGTCATTTGGCAGGATATGCTCGAAGAGGTGTTGAAACCCGGCTTGTCTTATGAGTTGGTTATTCAAAAAACTATTATGGGTCCGTTTGACTGCGACGCCCCACGCCCCGATTTTACACTCCAACAGCAACTACCTCATTACGCCGGCGCCGTGGTCGGATTGGCAGCCATCGGACTGGGACAGGTGTACCGCGCGCAAAAAGAAGATGCCTACGATACCTACAACGACTATTGGAGCAATGAAAACACCAAAGAAGAGGCCGATGTGTTTTTGAACCGCGCCACCAACAAGGAAAAAGCCGCCAAAACAGCCACTTATATAGGAGTAGCTATTCTGGGGATCGATGCGCTGACTTACGCCTACCGGCATATCCAAATCAAAAAAAAGCAGCGCATTTATGATAAACACTGTACCCCGCAAAAAACAAGCCTGCAATGGCAGCCCTATTGGGATCCTGCCACCCCGGGATCAGCTATAGGCGCAATTGTCCGTTTTACTTTCTAAACCAACAGGCATGAAGTACGTATACCTCCCCATAATTTTTGCTTTCGCAATGGCTGCCGCTGCGCCATTGCATGCCCAATGTTACCCAAATGTACGAGCCGAAGGCCTGCGCCTGTTGCGCAACGGTCAATACAGCGAAGCCATTAACCAATTTTGGGCCGCCCGCACCTGCGATGATTTGCCCGCTAATAATGATATCGATAAATTGATCCAACAGGCCACTAAAGAACAAGTGGCCAACCTGAATACGGCCGTGGAAAAAGCCCGTCAGGCCGAACAGGATGCCCGAAAAGCCCAGCAAACCGCCGTAAACGCCCGCGAAGCCGAAGCAGAAGCCCGCAAAAAAGCCGAAGACAACGCCCGACTGGCCCGCGAAGAAGGCCAACGCGCCGAGTCGCTGCGACTCAGCCTGCTGTCTGATATAGCCCGGCAAAACAACCAATACTCCGACGCACTGCTCCTGGCCTTTTTCTCGCTCGAACTGGCCGCCAACCCCGATATGCAAAATGCCGTATTGCCAAGTTTTGCCAAAGCAGTCAAAGATTCACTCACCCGAACAATAGCTACCCTGCCCCAATCCGTCAGCGATCTGTACCCATCCACCGACGGCCAATGGATTGCCGCCCAAACAGCTAATGACGTTTTTTTGTGCCAATTATCAGCCGGTAAAATCGCCGTTACCCACCTGCCCGGCCAACAATGGCTTTGCTTTGCAGGCCCTGATGGCCAACAACTGACGGTTACCCGGTCTTCCCAAGGCAATGAAGCCTCCATCTGGCGCGACGGTATCCCTACCCCGTTGCGCGGCCACGCCGAACCCGTCACCTATGCAACAGCTTCCCCCGACGGACAACTTTTTATCACAACTTCAAGAGATAATACCGCCAAAATCTGGGATGCAACAGGTCGTCTACAAGCGACCCTGTCCGGCCACAAAGGCAATGTGTACGCCGCCCAATTTTCGCCGGACAAACAACAAATCCTCACCCGCAGCTCCGACGGCAACATCGGACTCTGGCATACCAACGGCCAACTCATCGCCATGCTGGGCGATAATGCAGCCTATTTCTACCATTGCGCTTTCTCGCCTTCCGGCAATCGCATCGCGGGCGCTTCCGCTATGGGGCTGATGATCTGGGATAAAAACGGCAGGCAAATCGCCGCTTTTGGACAAGACGATACCCCCGTCGTCGATTGCTATTTTTCTTTTGAAAATAATGAACAGCGTTTACGATCCCGGTCTTTGTCCAACCTGATTTCGCAATGGGATTTGGATGGTAAAAAAATGGCGTCTTTTTCACACAACGGACGAGTAGACGGATGGGATGCCACCAACGGTCAGGGCAGCTTAATTACCTGGTCGGAAGACCGCCAAGTCAAACAATGGAGCCACAATGGAAAATTGCTGCAAACGTATTCGGGCCATACTGCTCGAATTGTAAAGGCCGAATCCGGCCTAAACTTGATCCTCGGCGCCTGCGAAGACGGCAATGCCAAGCTCTGGACATCCGACGGCACACTTCTCCTGGATTGGAACTCGCCAACTCCCCCGCACTTGTCTACCCCTGATCATTTGATTTTTTATACAGATAATACCGGCACAAAACTACTCGCCACCCCAACTCCCGTCGAAGTGTACAAAACTATGCGCGATGACGCATCCTCATTGACAGCGTCATTAGAGAAAATCAGGAAAAAATACAAGGTGGCCCGGTTTGAACAATAACGGTCGGCGCTACTTCCCCTTTTTGACCGCTTTGGCTGCCGGCGCTTTTTTAGGCTCAGCCGCCTTTTTTGCAGCGCTGTGCTCTAATACCAATACAGCTAACGGCGGTAAATTTACGGAAATCAAATACGGGCGCCCGTGTTTGGACTCTTTTTTGGCTTTAACCGAATCAACTATCGCATATCCGCTGCCGCCGTATGCCTTGTCGTCGCTGTTGAGCGCAACTTTCCAGTTACCGCTTTCCGGTACGCCCAGTTCATAATTCTCGCGTACTACCGGCGTGAAGTTGCATACTACCAACACCGGCTTTTTGGCATCAACGCCCTTGCGCAAATACGACAAAACGCTGTTGCTGTGATCGTTGTGCTCCACCCATTCAAAGCCCTCCGGTGCAAACTGTTTTTCGTAAAGCGAAGGCTGGTGCGTATAGTAATGATTGAGCTTTTTCACCCATTCTTTCATACCCTTGTGGAAATCGTATTGCAAGAGCCACCATTCCAATCCCCGCTCAAGGCTCCATTCGCTCGTCTGGCCGAATTCGCCCCCCATAAATAACAACCGTGTGCCGGGATGGGTATACATGTAGCCAAACAATGTGCGCAGGTTGGCAAAACGCTGCCACTCATCGCCCGGCATGCGGCGTATCAACGAGCCCTTGCCGTGTACTACTTCATCGTGCGACAATGGCAACATGAAATTTTCACTGAAAGCATATACAATACTAAAAGTGATCATGTTGTGGTGAAAACGCCGGTGTATGGGATCGTTTTTGAAATAATTAAGCGTGTCGTGCATCCAGCCCATCATCCATTTCTGGCCGAAGCCCAAACCGCCCGTGTATACCGGCCGGGAAACGCCGCTCCAGGCCGTTGATTCCTCCGCAATCGTGATGGCGTCGGGATATTCTGTGTAGACTGTTTCGTTGAATTCTTTCAGGAAAGCAATAGCCTCCAGGTTTTCATTGCCGCCATAGCGGTTGGGAATCCATTCGCCTTGCTTGCGCGAATAATCGAGGTACAACATCGAGGCCACGGCATCTACCCGCAAACCATCGGCGTGATATATATCAAGCCAAAATAACGCATTGGAAATCAAGAAGCTGCGAACTTCGTTGCGGCCGTAGTTGTATATGCAGCTTTTCCAGTCGGGGTGAAAACCCAATCGCGGATCGGCATGGTCGTAAAGATGCGTGCCGTCAAAATCGGCAAGCCCATGGGCGTCGCTCGGAAAATGCGAGGGCACCCAGTCGAGCAATACCCCAATGCCCGCCTGGTGAAAGGCATCCATGAGGTACATGAAATCTTGCGGTGTGCCAAAGCGACTGGTGGGCGCAAAATAACCGGTGGTCTGGTACCCCCACGAAGGGAAATAGGGGTGCTCCATCACCGGCATAAATTCAACATGGGTGAAGCCCATATCCTTGACGTATGTCACCAGTTCATCGGCCAATTCACGGTAACTCAGCGACTCGGCGCCGCCCGCGCGCTTGCGCCACGAGCCTATGTGCACTTCATAAACCGAAAATGGCTTGTCCAAACCATTATGCGCATGGCGGTTCTTCATCCACTCGCCGTCATTCCACTTGTAGTCCAAATCCCATACAATCGACGCCGTATTGGGCGGTATCTCCCAAAACAACGCATACGGATCGCCTTTTTGCAAACGTCGCCCGTCGCGCGACCAAATATGGTATTTGTATAACGCTCCTTTCTCAACGCCTGGCACAAACCCTTCCCAAATACCCGAGCCGTCCCAACGAGCGTTAAGCGGATGCGCATTGCGGTTCCAACCGTTGAAATTGCCAATCACCGACACTGCCTCGGCATTGGGCGCCCAAACGGCAAAATATACGCCATTTTGCCCCTCTACTTCCAGCAAATGACTGCCCAACTTCTGGTAGATCCGAAAATGTTTGCCGGCCTTGAACAGGTTGATGTCGAATTCTGTAAAAAGACTGTGGTTGATTACGTTTGCCATGGTATTTCGATTATGGGTAAGGCCGGTATAGGCGCAAGTGCAAAAATGGGGAACGATAGTGAAAGTACAAAGAGATGTGGGAAAAGTTGTCGGTTATGGAGTGCCTGTTATCGGTTCTTTGTTGATAGTAGTCGAGAACTGGTAACCGGCAACCGATAACTGACTACATTTATACTATATTTGTCTATTATTCTTCAACAAAAAACGCCATTCCTATGCTCATCCTCACTATCGCGTTCGTCGTACTGCTGGCAGTGGCCATCATCGGTATGTACAACGGCCTGGTGCGCCAGCGCAACAAAGTAGACGAAGCCTGGGGTAATATTCAGGTGCAACTCAAACGCCGCTTCGACCTCATTCCCAACCTGGTAGAAACCGTTAAAGGCTACGCGACCCACGAAAAAGAAACCTTTGAACGGCTGGTACAAGCTCGCAATTCAGCTATCCAGGCGCCTGCCGACGACGTTGCCGCTCAGGGCCAGGCCCAGTCGGCAGTGTCCAGCGCATTGCGCTCCGTATTGGCAGTGGTAGAAAACTATCCCGAACTGAAAGCCAATGCCAATTTCCAACAACTGATGAGCTCACTATCGGAAGTGGAAGACAACCTGCAAATGTCGCGCCGCTATTACCAGGCCACCGTGCGCGATTTTAACAATAAATGCGAGTCTTTTCCCTCTATGATTATCGCTGGTCTTTTCAACTTCCAGCGGCGCCCCTTCTTCGAATTGGAAAATCCGGAAGAAGCCGAAAATGTTAAAGTGAAATTCTGAGCTATGCGCAAGATTTTCACGTTGCTGGTACTGGCACTGCTGAGCCAGCGTCTTTCGGCTGAAGCTTTTTATATCGATCAATACGATATCCGCGTCCATATCGCCAATGACGGTACGCTCGACGTCGTTGAGACAATCGATGTGGTTTTTACAGAAGAACGCCACGGCATCCTGCGCAATATGCCGTTTCGATATTACAACGAAAATATCCCCAACGGCGATCAAGCTCGGCGCTCTTATCAGGAAACCGATGTTATTACGCTGTTTTTCAAAGACGTTCAAGTCGACGACCGACAGTTTGAACATTATCAGGAGGGCGATTATGAAGTGCTGCGAATCGGCGATCCCGATGAATATGTGAACGGCGCCCAACGCTATGTCATTCGCTACAAGGTGTATAACGTCCTCAGCTTTTTTAACGACTTTAGCGAACTGTACTGGAACCTGATCGGCAACGACTGGGATGCCCAAATCAATAATGCCACTTTCCGCGTAGACTGGGACAAGCCCATCCCCGCCAATTACGAAGTCCGACACTTTGTATCCAGCGGCTACTACGGCCGCACCGGCGGCAATGTGGAATACCGCCTCGACCCCGGTCGCCGTTTCCTCGAAGGAAAAACAACGAGTATGCTCGGCGCCCATGAGGGATTGACTGTGGGCGTTTCATTTCCCAAAGATTTCCTCCAACTGGTCCCCCTGCCGCCCGAGGCCGTCGCCCAAAGGGTTGTCATCCGTCGCCATGATACTGAAATCGATATCCAGAAAAACGGCGTGTCAAAAGTCAGAGAGGTCTTTCAAATCAAAGTCCTCCGCGACGCCAAACGCTGGAACCGCCACTTCAATACCTATGTTGACGACCTGCCCTCCGGATTTTACAACCTGGCCGGCGGTAGATACCGGTATGCCATCCGCAACCTCGAAGTAACCGGCGGCAAACGCTGCCGCTCCGGCCACGGCGCCTGTATTCAATTCGATCAACTCGACGACGAGGGCGTGGCTACGCTGATTATTACTTACGAACTCTTCGGCAATTTATTGGTCGAAGGTGACAAATTGCAATACCAACACCCCGCCCCGATTACCTTTGACGAACCCGTACTGCGCAAAAGCCTCCACATTTCCTGGCCCGTCGGGGGCACCGATGTCGATTTCAACGCCTATGCCGATCATGATCCGATGCAACACGATCAAATCGATGTAAAAAAAGTGGGCTCCCATGCCGCCGAAGCCATCATCAATGCCCATCCGTTTTTAAACCCCGGCCATCAACTGACGTTCAATTTATCGCTGCCCGCCGCCGCCATTGTCGATACCCCACCTTTTGCTTATACCTGGGCGCTTTGGTGGGTCAATAATAAATTCCTTTTCCTCCCGTTTCTGATCATTGGATTACTGTATGCAATTTGGGATCGCTGGGGGCGTGACGAGCATATCACCCACATGGTGCATTATTATCCCCCTGCCGATCTGCCCCCCTCCGAAGCCGGCATTATCATTGACGACAAACTGCATGACCGCGATCTCCTGGCCTTGATACCTTATCGGGGCTCAAAAGGTCTGCTCGAAATTACAGAGCTGGAAAAGAAATTCCTACAAAGCAGAAATTATGAATTCAAATTAATAGCCCAGCTGCCTGAAGATAGCCCCCGTTATGAAAGAACCATGTGGACCGGGCTTTTCGGCGCCAATCCCGATATTGGCGACAGGGTGACGCTCACCCAACTGCGCGATAAGTTTTATGTTCATTTCAATAAAGCAAAAAAACAACTTGAACAGCGGATACAGGAACGCTCTTTTTACGTGCCTCGCACCAGAGGCGCAGGCATTGCGCTGTCTATTATGGGCGGCATTGCTTGCGGTTTTGGTATTGTTGTGATGCTAATTGCTTTACTGGCGGGCGAGGATTTTGTGTCCCGGGAGTTGGGCATAGGCCTTTTGATAAGCGGTATTACGGCTATTATTTTCGGCGTTAAAATGCCCAAAAAAGCGCCGATGGGGCTTGAAGCTTTCAAACAGGCCGCAGGTTTCAGGATGTTTGTTGAAGATGCAGAATTGCCAAGACTGGAAACTTTTCTGAAAGAGGATCCCCACTACTTTGATAAAACACTGCCTTACGCCATCGTCTTTGACCGGGTTGAAGCCTGGGCCGACAAATTTAAAGACCTCGCTGTTCCGCCGCCCCAATGGTACCACAGCGATAGCTCTCGGCCGTTTTCCACCATCTATTTTACAAACCAGCTCAGCAACGCCATGCAATCAGCAGGCAGTACATTTGTTAGTATGCCCGCTCCTAAAAGTAGTGGAGGTAGTAGCTTTGGCGGCGGCGGTTTCTCCGGAGGCGGATTTGGCGGCGGCGGGGGAAGTAGTTGGTAAAGATGCTGTTGCATATCGAATCCCGGATGCGGAATAATTCATCCGGGATTCGTATATCGGCTTACTGACCGGCTCTCTCTCCCAATGTGGGGAAATTGGCAGCCGTGTAGTGGCTGAATTTCTTCTGGCTGGTAATCGGAAACTTGTATCTTCCGATAAAACTGGAAAAAAAGGCGTTTAACTCGGTCGTATTGATGTTTCTGGAATCTGGCCGCAGTAGATAACCAATATGGTTTATCTTGCCATCCTCGCCCCAAAATACGTGCATCCAGATTTTCACACCTTTTATGTCAAAATTGATCTTTTTGGAATAATTATCCATCTCAATCATCATTTCCAACCAGGTGCCGAATGCCTTTTCAAAATCATTGCCGGCAGCTTCCAATAGCGACTGCCCGTAGGTTTGCGTCAATTGTTCATAGCCCTTCTCGTTTTCTCCCATCACAAACACTTTGGGCATCTCGGTAGTTTGTGCAGATAACATGTTCAGGGTTGTTAATGCCGTCATCAGAAAAGTTAAAACTAGCTTCATAGGTATGTCTTTTTTTTACAAAAATACAAAAAAAACGCCTTAGCGCTTATGGGGCTTTAACGCAAAAAACACATATAAACTTGCGTGCGCCGCTTTATTTCTTTTTTCAGCTTCCGTTCATCGAAAATTGTGGATAATTTGTTTCTTTTTATAGCAGCTTTGCGTCTAATGGGATATATTTGATAACACTATGATCGTAGATATCTTATTTCTAATTGCAGCAGGTTATGGATTTTACCTCGGTTTCTCCCGGGGTATCATCAAAACAGTCTTCACGGTACTGTCCGTCATGATCGGAGTAGTAGCAGCTGCCAAGTTCGGACCGGTGATGACCGATTTCCTGGAGTCCGTCGCCAATAGCCGGAGCCCGCTGATGTTTCTTGCAGGCTTGCTTCTGACATTCGTCAGCGTTATGCTCGTGATCCGTATCGCCGCTAATTTTGCGGAAGGAGCGCTTGAAAGCGCTAATATCAATATCATTAACCAGGTTATCGGCGGGCTTGTAATGGGCAGCATTATAACGCTGCTTTACAGCGCCTTGCTACTTTTTTCAGATCGCTCGCACATTATTGACGAAGATACCAAAGTTGAATCCGTAACCTATGAGTACCTCATCGACTTTCCCGGTCAATTTGTGAAAGGCGCCAAAAAGGTTTGGCCCATTTTTGAAGACCTCTGGGACCACTCCGTTGATTTCATGGACCGCATGGAAAAGGTTGAGCTGGAACAAAAAGAATCCGACCAGGTTTATGATATTGAAGAAGACAGCACAAGCGAGCCACCCAGAAGGTAAGCCCTTCTTTATCAAACAGTTCCCTTATTGTAATTGCGCCACACCGACACCAACAGCCTGATCGGGAATAACACCGAGCTGATAATGCTGCCCACCGCGAATAACAGCATCTGGCTCTGTATGTAGCTAGCCATCCCCACCTGAGACGTTGTGGGCAATGATGCCACCAGCGCTATCGCGCCTTCATTGTCGAGAAACTCCTGAAATAGGCTCAATTGCTCTACCTGAAAGAAAATAAAAGGCAGAAACAGAAAAACGAAGGCAACTTTTATCCGCTGCCGGTGTGCCAAAAATGTAAGATGTAATAAAAAAATATAACGCGTAACTGTGATAAAAGTAATGATATACAACGCATTAATGAATATAAACGGGTAATCCTTGACTTCAATGATCATAGGAGCCAATACAACGCCTGCCACCAATACGGTGATTATCCACCAGAGCAGCTCAAATCGCCAGTATAGATGTTGCGTATTCATGTAGGTTGTAGGTTGTAGGTTGTAGGTTGTGGGTTGTGGGTTGTATGTTCTAGGTTGTAGGTTCTATGTTTAAACCTACAACCTACAACCTGGAACCTTTGAAAAACGGCGAAGGCCCAATCCTTTAGGGACCGGGCCTTCTGATGAGTTGGC
>DAINSQ010000090.1:0-17392 GCA_036741235.1 Saprospiraceae bacterium
TCCCGCTAGCGTTCATCCTGAGCCAGGATCAAACTCTCCATAGTCAAGTTCTTGTGTCCCGAAGGACTAGTTGTCTTTACTATGCGACATATGATCCTTTGACTTAACAAAAGGGTCTCGCTTTTTTCTTTTCCTTACCTCTTCTTCCAGTGTCAATGAACTTTTTGCCACCTTCAAAGCCTTATTGGACGCGCATTTGCGCCCGACCCTGACGGTGCGATATCTATGTGGATATCTCTTCAAATTTGACCGCTTCGATGCTTTTTCGAAGTGGGACTGCAAAGATACGTCGAATCAATTTGAGGGCAAAATTTTTAGCGTTGTTTTTTCAACTTTTTTACCCTCTTTTTTCTTTTTCCAGCCGCTTGTGGCCGGCGCTCTTTGCAAAAGCGGATGCAAATGTAGAGCGTCTTTTCTAACCGTGCAAGCATTTTTTAATAAAAAACTCCATTATTTTTTAGATGTCATTCTAAAGCTTTAATAATCAGAGTATTTATTCCAATAAAAAAAAACACCCGCACCTTCAAAACATGAATTCATTGCGCATTAACACCCCAACCAACCATACAACCTGAAAATGCCGTATTTTTGCGCCGGTTTGCGGAGCAGATCTGCAATCGCTTTACGTACCAAGCAATCTGATCATTATGAAGAAGTACAATTTCAGCGCCGGCCCGGCTATTCTGCCTGCCGGCGTAATACAGGAAGCCGCACAGGGCATCCTCGATTTTAACGGTTCGGGGTTGTCCATTCTCGAAATCTCCCACCGCAGCGCCCCTTTTATGGCGGTAATGGATGAAGCGATGGAACTGGTCAGGGAATTACTGGATCTACCCGACGACTACGCCGTGATGTTTCTATCGGGCGGGGCCAGCACCCAGTTTTTTATGGCGCCGATGAACCTGATCGACGAATCCGACACGGCATGTTATGTAGATACCGGCACCTGGGCTTCCAAAGCCATTAAAGAGGCCAAAGCTTTTGGCAAAATCGAGGTATTGGCATCTTCCAAAGCTGACAACTATACGCACATACCCCGCGAATTCGAAGTGCCCCACCACGCCAAATACCTGCACCTCACCAGCAATAATACGATATACGGCACGCAATACCATTGGTGGCCCGATACGACCGTGCCGATTGTGTGCGATATGTCTTCCGATATTTTCAGTCGCCCCATCGATATCAGTCGCTTCGGACTGATCTACGCCGGGGCGCAGAAAAACATGGGGGCTGCCGGCGTGACGCTGGTAGTGGTAAAAAAAGACATGTTGGGGACCGTACACCGCCACCTGCCCGCCATGCTCGACTACCGGTTGCATATTGAAAACGGTTCGATGTACAACACCCCGCCCGTCTACGCCGTATATATAGCGATGCTTACCATGCGCTGGATCAAGGCCAACGGCGGGCTGCGCCATATGGAGAAGCTCAACCAGGAAAAAGCGAAGTTGTTGTACGATGAAATTGACGCCAACCCCTGTTTTGTGGGCACAACGCGCAAAGAAGACCGCTCTTTGATGAACGCAACTTTCCTCGCGGCAAAACCCGAATGGGAACAACCCTTCCTCGATGCCTGTAAAGCCGCAGGCTGCGTCGACCTGAAAGGACACCGCTCTGTAGGCGGCTTCCGCGCTTCAATTTATAATGCTATGCCGCTCGAAGGCGTACAGGCATTGGTGGGTGTGATGCGGGAGTTTGCCAATAAAGTTGCCGGCTAACCCAACGACTTGATCGTATATCCGTACAGCAATGAAAACCCAGATTTCACAACGCGAGCTTGAAATTGAGGGACAACGCATTCCTGTGACCATTTTCAGGGAGCGCCGGCACAGTATTCGTTTTGCCGTTGGGAAAAGAGCTGTTACACTTCGCTTGCCGGCAATTTTAACAGAAGAAGAACAGGCTGCCCAATGGGAACGATTCAAAGGTTGGATTGCGCAGCAATTGCATCGAAAGCCGGGTTTGCTCGAACAGTTTGCCGTTAAAACCTACCGGGACGGCGATATTTTCTGGGTGGGTAAACGCATGTATGAGTTACGCATTGTTGAAACCGACGGTGCTACGCACAGCGGACGTCTAAAAAACGGCATCATTTATCTGCGCCTGAATACATCGGTTTCGCAGGCAGACCGGCAAAAAGCTACCGAACATTTGCTGAGCCGGGTGGTTGCGGGCGATTTCCAACAGGCTGTCACGCAACGGGTATTGGAACTCAATGCACTGCACTTCAAAACAAACCTGCAAGGTGTTCGGCTGAAGTACAACCACTCCAACTGGGGCAGTTGTTCCGCCAAAGGCAATATCAACCTGTCTACGCGGCTGTTATTCGCCCCCGACGAGGTAATTGATTATGTAATTATTCACGAATTGGCGCACCGCCTTGAGATGAATCATTCGCCGCGTTTCTGGAAGTTAGTGGAAGCGGCTATGCCCGATTATAAGTTGCGAGAGCGGTGGTTAAATGAGAACGGGCATTTGTGCAGGTTTTAGGGAGCAGATATTTGACTTTGGGACTATCAGACTATCAGCGGTATGCGCTGAAAGTCTGATAGTCTCTAAAATTATTCAGCTACAACCTCGAATTCTATTTCGGCGTGCACCTCTTTGTGGAGGGCCAGCATAGCCTTATAGGTGCCGAGGACTTTGACCTCCTCGGGGATAGAAATCTTTCTTCTTTCGATTTCCACGTCGAATTGTTCTTTCAGTGCGTTGGCCAATTGGACGTTGGTAACGCTGCCGAAGATTTTGCCGCTCGTGCCTACTTTAGCGCCGATCGTGAGCTTTTGATCCTTCAATTTATCGGCGATAGCCTGGTATTCTGACAGGCGTTTGGATTCGACGGCCGCTTCGCGGCGCTTGAGGTCTTCCAGAATATTGCGGTTAGCGGCGTTGGCCACGATAGCCAGGCCTTGGGGGATGAGGTAGTTGCGGCCATAGCCGTTGCGCACGGTCACGATCGTGTGCTTATCGCCTACCTTATCGATATCTTGCAAGAGAATAATTTCCATGATGGTCTGCGTTTGATGTTGTCAAAAAGAAAGCTTGAGCAGCCAATTACTTCAACAAGTCGGTTACATAGGGCATCAATGCCAGGTGGCGCGCGCGTTTGATAGCGACAGTCACTTTGCGCTGGTATTTGAGCGAGTTGCCTGTGATACGGCGCGGCAGGATTTTGCCTTGTTCGTTGACAAACTGGATCAAAAAGCTGGGATCCTTGTAGTCGATATATTTGATACCGAAGCGGCGGAAGCGGCAGTATTTCTTGCGCTTTTGGCCGATTTTAGGATTACTTAGGAACTTGATATCGTCTTTAGACGTAGCCATAACGATCTACTTTAAGAGTGAACAATGGAAAGGCGGGAAGGTTATTCTTCTTCCTCGGCCAAAGGCGCTTTTGCAACCGGGGTTTCGGCGGGGGCGGCAGCTGCAGGAGCCGCGGCTACGGGAGCAGCTTCTTTTTTGTCCTGTCTTCTGCTTTTCTTGCCGATAAGACCGTTGCGTTTGTCCTCGTTGTACTTGATACCGTACTTGTCGAGTTTCACTGTAAGGAATCTCATAATGCGCTCATCGCGGCGCAGCGCCAGCTCCATGTTGTCGATAATGCTGCCTGTCGGCGTCTGGAATTCAATGCAAAAATAGACGCCCGAATTGCGCTTGCTGATGGGGAAAGCCAGCGTACGCAGGCCCATTTCATCAATATGCACAATGGTGCAGCCGTTGTTCTTAAGCATATCGACATATGTCTGAGCTGTCGCTTGGATTTCATCGCCAGACAGCACGGGATCGACGATGAACGTTACTTCTAGTTGTTTCATTTATCAGACATATTTTTAAAAAATGAACAAAACGGCTGCAAAGGTAATAAATTATTCAGAATCCGGATGTTCTGTCTGAATTTTTTTCCCTAACCACATTTTCCACCAAAACAGCGGTTTGGCGAGTTGTTCGCGCAGGTTAAAATCGTTGTACATTGCGGAGAGGACGTATCGGATGGCGGGATTGCCGGAGATGATATTAGCCACAATATTGACCAGCGGAGCGTTGGTCATGATTCGCTGGAGGCGGTAGCTCAGTATCATTTCCGAGCCGAGTACGCGGGCCACGCGTTGGTCGTAGGCTTTCATAAATGCGGCGTTAAAATTGCCGGTTTCCAGGCAGGCTTTGGCTTGATCAGCCGCTATAAAACCGCTATAAAAAGCATTGCCGATGCCCTCGCCGGTAAGGGGGTCGACCAGCGAAGCGGCGTCGCCCACCAGCATATAGCGATCGCCGGAGATATTGCGGGGTTTGGAGCCCAGCGGCAGTCCATAGCCCTTCATCTCGCCCACTCGCCTGGCATCTTTGAAGCGATCGCGCAGTGTAGGATACTCGGCCAGCAGTTCATCGAGTGTTTTCGACAGGTTGATACGCCGGCGCTTGACCACGTCGCTGCGAATACCCAGGCCCACATTGGCGTGACCGCCGGGCAGCGGGAACACCCAGAAGTAGCCGGGCAGCAGGGGTTTCAGGAAATGCAGTTCGATGAAATTATCTTCGGAAAAGCCGGATACATTGCTATAGTATGCCCTTATAGCGGCAGCGTAGTGCCGGTCGTCTTTTTCGATACCGGCGTGGCGGCGGCTAAACGTTGAATGGGCGCCGTCGGCTGCGATGAGTAGATCCGCTTCTATTATATTATGGCGTAACTCATCGGCGATGCGCCACCCGTGAGGTAATTGTTCGTAGTGGGCGGCGGCGACGCCTTCCAGGAACTGAACATTGGCGCGAGTTTTCAATTCATTAATAAGGAACTGGTCGAAATCCCAGCGTCGGGCAACATAACCGGGGGCGAGTTTTTCGTTGCGCACGTAATTGGGGTGAAAGGGGATATCGAGCAATTTGCCGTTGGGCGCAACAAAGCGGATGCCCCACACATCCACCTGGGCGCCGGTAGCTTGAAAGCGTTGCAGGATTGCGGGGTCGAGCCGGTTGAGCAGGGTAGTTACTTTTCCGCTGATGGCGTCGCCGCAAACCTTATCGCGGGGGAAAACAGACTTATCGAGCACGATACAGGGGATGCCTTCGTAGCTGAGTTTCAGGGCTGTAGCCACGCCGCCAGGGCCTGCGCCGACGATACAAACCTTTGATTTATAATGATTCATGAACAGGAAAATAAAAAAGAAAGCCTGGCTGAAGGAGTGGATGTTTGTCGTGTTGGAAGGTAGATTGCCAGGCTTTCGTGATGGTGTCGTTCATAGTTGGTGCCCAAATGTACCGCTTTTTTTTATATTTTCAAGCAAAAAATGTAACCTATTTATTTTAAAATCATGTTAAAAAAATAAAAACCGGTTTTTATATCCTTATTATTATTGCGTTTCCGGTGTTCAATAGCTATCTTTGCGACGCTTTTCAAGCTATTATGCCAGATAGCATTTGACTGGAGATGTGCCGGAGCGGTTGATCGGGCTTGACTCGAAATCAAGTGTACTCGCAAGGGTACCGGGGGTTCGAATCCCTCCATCTCCGCAAGTTCGATCCTTTGTAAGTCAAAGTACGTACAAGGGATTTTTTTTTACTAAAAAACGACGCTCATGAATAACACTTATCAGGCTGTAACCCCCGAAGAAGCCGTATCGATTATCGCCTCCGGCGAGCGGGTTTTCATTCATACTGCCGGCGCCTCGCCTCGCGTATTGATCAATGCATTGGCCAACAGGGCTAGCGAGTTGCGCGATGTAGAATTGGTGCATTTGCATACGGAAGCCGAGGCGCCTTTTATATTGCCTGAAAACAGAAAGAGTTTTCGCGTCAACAATTTGTTTGTGGGCGGTAATCTCCGCAAGGCGGTACAAGAGGGCATTGCCGATTACATTCCTGTATTCCTGAGCGAGGTGCCCAACTTGTTCAGGAGGCGCACTTTGCCGCTTGATGCCGCCATGCTGCAGGTATCTCCGCCCGACAAAAACGGTTATTGCACGCTGGGCATATCGGTTGACGCTTCGCTGGCAGCGGCGCAAACGGCCCGCAAGTTGATTGCAGAGCTCAACCCAAATATGCCCCGTACGCACGGCGACGGCGTCATTCATATCAGCAAATTCCACAAGGTGGTGGAAGTAGATTATCCACTGCCTACGATTCCCGAAGTAGCGCCTACCGATATTGAGATGCGTATTGGGCGATTTGTGGCCGAACTGGTTGACGACGGCGCCACCTTGCAAATGGGCATCGGCTCGATACCCAATGCGGCGTTGTTGGCCATGACCAACCACAAAGGACTGGGCATTCACACCGAAATGTTCTCCGACGGCATTCTCGACCTGGTAGAACGCGGCGTGATCACCAATGAGCACAAGGAAAAGCACCGCCATCATATCGTCACGGGTTTTATGCTGGGCACCAAAAAGCTGTACGACTTCGTACATGACAATCCGCTGGTGCGCGTGCTCGACATCGCCTACGTCAATGATACGGCTGTTATTCGCCAAAACCCCAAAGTGACGGCCATCAACAGCGCCATCGAAATTGACATCACGGGGCAGGTATGCGCCGATTCTATCGGTACGCGAATATACTCGGGCGTAGGCGGCCAGATGGACTTCATCAGGGGCGCTTCGTTGTCCGACCGCGGCAAGCCGATCATTGCCCTACCCTCTTCTACCAATTCGGGCGTAAGCCGCATCACCACACTGCTCAACGCAGGCGCGGGCGTGGTCACCACCCGCGCGCACGTACACTACATCGTTACGGAATACGGCATTGCGCACCTGCACGGCAAAAACCTGCGTCAGCGCGCCAAACAACTTATATCTATCGCGCATCCCGACCACCGTGAGCGGTTGGAGAAAGAGGCATTTGAAGTGTGGCGGATATCTATCTAGTGTCCGGCTTTGGAGTCCAATAGCTGTGTTACAATAGCCCTTGAGCCGGTTATTTATGCGAGTATACCCCCGCTTATGCAGGCTTTGCGCGCCTTGCTCTTGAGCGCTGAAGAATCGAAACTCGACTAAATGAACAGACATTATTCAAAATCATTTAGCGTACATTTTATATGAAGAAGTTCTTTTTATTAATGGCATTGGCACTTCCCTTTTTTGCATCGGGGCAAGTAGCACCTGTGAACCATTCGGTGGCGATCAGCTATAAGGGGCCCAACGGAGAAGAAACGGCTACTTTCACGGTATACGGCAATTGCGGCATGTGCAAAACGCGCATCGAAAAGGCAGCCACGGGCGTCAAAGGGGTAAAAAAGGCTACATGGGATGCTGATAAGCAGCAAATTGAGGTAGTCTATAATACGAAGAAAACCTCATTGATAGCCATCCACGAAGCTATCGCGGCAGTGGGGCACGATACAGATCAACGCCGCGCAAAAGACGAAGTGTACAACAACTTGCACGGGTGTTGCAAGTACGAGCGGCAGTAATGAATCAGGTCGTCCCGGGCGCTTGTCGCTTTGGAACGGATTAATTTT
This sequence comes from Saprospiraceae bacterium, assembly GCA_036741235.1. Classification (GTDB taxonomy): domain Bacteria; phylum Bacteroidota; class Bacteroidia; order Chitinophagales; family Saprospiraceae; genus JABWBR01. Next base: position 7,454 of record DAINSQ010000090.1, read on the forward strand.
TGCTGTACTAACGGTTAGTCGGGGCTTGGACCTTCAAGCGGGTGATTGAGCAGTGTCAAGCCTGTATTTGGACATTTGTCAATTGACTTCGTCGAATCTTCGATTTGGCTGCAAGCAGTACCCCGAAGTGCATTTTTTTGCATACCCCCAACAAATTCCTATCTTGCCACGTGATATAGTTATTCTATCCTGACTATAAAACCATCAAAAAAACGTCATGTTTAACCGGCTACTACTACTTGCTGCACTGATAATTTTCAGCCTTTCCGCTTTGCCGCTTCAGGCCCAGGAAGGCGAGGCTAAAAAAGACGCCAAAACCGACGAAAAAAAGCCGGCCACGGCTTCCAAGCTCAAGCCCTATCGCGAGATCATAACAGCCGAAGCGGTGAGCGACCCAGGGCTGTTTACCGTGCACAAAGTAGGCGCCAAATACTACTTCGAAATACCGAATGCCCTGCTCGAGCGCGAAATACTGGTAGTGAGCCGCATTTCGGGGTATGTGCGCAATCTCAACTTCGGCGGAGCGGGCATGAATTCCCGCCCCCAGCAAGTGATCCGTTGGCAGCTCCACGACGAGACGGTCCTGCTCCGCTCAGTATCGTACAACAGCGTGGCGAGTGAAAACCTGCCCATATACGAGTCGGTGCGCAACAACAACTTCGAGCCGATTATCATGGCTTTTGATATGGCCTGCCACAACGCCGATAGCACGGGGGTGGTATTTGAGGTTACCTCGCTGTTTACCAGTGACGTAGAGATGATAGGCCCGCTTTCGCAACAAGAACGCAAGGACTACGAGATCAAAGGCCTCGACAGCAAACGTTGCCTGGTTTCGTCGATCAGAAGTTTTCCAGAAAACGTAGAAGTCCGCCACGTATTGACGTTTAACGGCTCCAAGTTGCCCGACAACCAGCTCACCGGCGCGCTATCGGTTGAGATGAATCAATCGTTTATCCTGTTGCCGGCTCAGCCCATGCAACCCCGTTATTACGACGCCCGGGTGGGTTATTTTTCGGTTCAACAAACCGACTACGGCCTTGACGAGCAACGCGCCGCCAGCCGCCGTTTTATTACCCGTTGGCGTCTCGAACCCTCCGATGAAGCCGCCTATCGCCGCGGCGAACTGGTGACGCCCAAAAAGCAGATCGTTTATTATATCGATCCGGCTACGCCTGAAAAATGGCGCCCTTACCTCAAACAAGGAGTAGAAGACTGGCAAAAGGCGTTTGAAGCGGTGGGTTTTAAAGATGCAATTATTGCCAAAGATCCGCCCAGTAAAACCGAAGACCCCGACTGGAGCCCTGAGGATGTGCGCTATTCGGTGATCCGCTATATCTCTACGGATATTCAAAATGCAGTGGGCCCCCATGTACACGACCCCCGCACCGGTGAAATCCTGGAAAGCGATATCCTATGGTATCACAACGTGATGAACCTGCTGCGCAACTGGTATTTTGTGCAAACCGCCGCTATTAACCCCAAAGCGCAGCGCGTCAAATTCGACGACGCGGTGATGGGCGAGTTGATTCGCTTTGTGGCGGCCCACGAAGTGGGGCATACCCTGGGCCTGCCGCACAATATGGGCGCCAGTTCGGCCTATCCGGTAGATTCGCTGCGCTCGCCGTCGTTTACCGCCCGCATGGGCACGGCGCCATCTATTATGGACTACGCCCGCTTTAACTATATTGCACAGCCCGGCGACGGCGATGTGGCTCTGATGCCCCAAATCGGCCCCTACGACATCTGGTCGATTACTTACGGCTACAAGTATTTCCCCGGTATTAACTCTAGCGACGCAGAGCGCCCTTTGCTACACCAGATGGTGAAGGAAAAAACCGGCAACCCGCTGTATCGATACGGTCGACAACATTTTCCGGTGGTAGACCCAAGCGCCCAGACCGAAGACCTGGGCGACAACTCGGTGCTGGCCAGCCGCTACGGCCTCGCCAACCTCAAACGCATCGTTCCCAACCTGATTACGTGGACATCGGAAGAGGGCAAGGATTACGAACAACTGCGCGAGCTCTACGGGCAGGTAATTGGGCAGTTCAACCGCTACCTCGGCCACGTGACCGGCAACGTAGGCGGCGTATACGAGTTCCGCAAAACCGCCGACGAGGCTGGCGCTGTGTATTTACCTACGCCGCGCGAGCGACAGTCGGAGGCCGTTGCTTTTTTAAATGAAAATCTGTTCGAAACGCCCACCTGGCTGCTCGACCAAAACATTCTCTCACGCATACAGGAAAGCGGCATTGCCGATCGCATCAAAAACCTTCAAACGCAAACCCTCAACCAATTATATGATTCGCAGCGTTTGCAGCGCATGATCGAAGCTCAGGCTGCACTTGGCGTACAAGCGTATTCCATGTCGACTCTGCTGGAGGAAACCCGCCGGGGTATCTGGAAAGAATTGTCGACCGGCAAAACTATCGACCCCTACCGCCGTAACCTGCAAAGCGCCCACCTGGATGAGCTGATGGAGATGGCATTTCCAAAAACAGGCACAGCCCATGCGGATATTGCGGCGGCAGCCTATGGCGCCCTGAAATTGCTGGAAAAGGAATTGCGTCAGGGTACGGGCAAGCAAAAGGACGAGGTTTCGCGCCGTCACCTCCAGGCAGCCCTTTATAGGCTGAAACGCGCCATGGACAGCGAGGATTGATAGCGATCACTGTTTTTTACTTGTTTAAAAACGCCGAATACATCCATACCAGTTTTTCCTGGGCGCGGATGTAATCGCTCATCAGGGCATTTGTGCCTTCGTCGCCGGCTTCGGCGGCGAGGTCCAATATTTCACGCTGGAGGGTGATAATGGTTTTAAAAGAAGCCAGGATATCCTCCACGGCCTTCATGCCGTTTTCCACTTCATTGCTCTCGGCAATTTTGGCCGCCTTTTTATACTCCGAATACTTGTGGTTGGGGGCGTAACCCAAGGTCAATATCCGCTCGGCTACCTCGTCGATTTTCAGCAGCAAGTCGTTGTACAATTCTTCGAATTTGAGGTGCAACTCAAAAAATTTCTCGCCTTTGATATTCCAGTGATACCCCCGGGTATTCTGATAAAAAATGGAATAGTTGGCCAATAGCACGCCCAGCTTTTCTGCCAGTGCTTTCGATTTTTTGGTATCCAAACCAATGGCATTTAATTTTTTCATGTCTCGTGTTTTTTGCAAAAATACGACCTGTTGATGAGGTCGTATGTGATGTTTGTCATTTACCGCAGGGCGCCCTCGGAAAATTTAGCGATACTGCGGCGGGCCTTTTTAACTAAGGGGTGAAATTTTTTTTCAATAGGCTTGTAATTATTTCCTCATGCTGGTATTAATAGACAAACAAGCGAAACAGACGCTGAAAATTGACTGTGATATTTGCCCCTTGGGCCCCGATACAAACCAAAACAAAAAGTCCGGCTTCAAAACCGCAGGCGCCGCCCCGAAAACCTTGTACACGATAAGGCGCCGGCGGAAAAAAAACGGACAATAATCCCTTGAGCGTTTTTTCTCTCCGGATAATAGCACTTCTACTTATCGCCAACAAACGCGCGATCCCTTATTGTATCCCATTTCTTTCGTTTGCGGCCCGCTGCGGCGGGTTGTCCCATGAACATTCAATTCCCATGTAGACCGCTGTGAATGCGCCTCGAAAGGAAACTTTTGAGGCGCTTTTTTATGTAAATTTGCGCAAAACGCAACACATGCAATTGACGCACCTATACATATACCCCATCAAATCGCTGGGCGGCATACCGCTTCAGGAGGCCGGGCTGACGCCCCGGGGTATGGCTTTCGACCGCCGTTGGATGCTGGTAGACCGGGACGGGCACTTTTTCACTCAGCGTAAATACCCGAAAATGGCCTTGCTAAAAACAGCGCTGACGGAAGACAGGTTATTGGTGACCAGCACGGAACAAAAAGATGCGAGTATTGAAATCCCCCTGCGACAAGCGGCTTTTCCTGGTTATCTGCAAGTACAAGTGTGGGACGACCGCTGTTTGGCCGCCAGGGTGAGCGACGAGGTTGACGAGTGGTTTTCCGACATGCTGGACTTGTCCTGCCACTTAGTATATATGCCCGATACGACGATGCGGCCCACCAACCCCAAATACTCTGATCCCGGCGATATGGTCAGCTTTGCCGACGGCTACCCCTATCTGGTCATTGGCCAGGCTTCGTTCGACGACCTCAATGCCCGGCTTGCTGAACCGGTACCCATGAACCGCTTTCGGCCCAATATTGTCTTTTCAGGAGGGGCGCCTTTTGAAGAAGACCACTGGAAGCGCTTTCGCATCGGCGATACTGTCTTTAGCGGCGCCAAACCCTGCGCCCGCTGTGTGATGACTACCATTGACCAGCAAACTGCCGAACAAGGCAAAGAACCGCTCGCTACGCTGTCAATGTACCGCCGCCGCAGCAACGACGTATTTTTCGGCCTCAATGCGCTGCTTCGCAACGCCGCCCCCAATGCTGTATTAAGAATTGGAGACGAAATAACAGTTGAACATTAAGCGCTGAAACTATGTAACTTGAGCTCGCACCGCCAGGTTTTGGGCATGACCTAAGCTCGGGGGCGAGCTATAATACCGCAAAGCCGGAAAAGTTATGACTATAACTTGACGGTGTGCGGTAGAAAAATCCCCAATCATCCTGCCACTTTGTCAACTCAAAATATGCTAATCACCGAAATATTTTACCCAACAACCCGCGCAGCCTGGCGGGATTGGTTGCAAACCCATCATCGCCACAAGACAGTGGTTTGGGTACAAACCTACAACAAAGCCTCAGGTATCGCTACCATATCCTATGATGAGTTGGTAGAAGAATGCCTTTGTTTTGGCTGGATTGACGGTGCAGTAAAAAAATACGATGAACACAGTAGAGTACAACGCACTACCCCCAGGCGCAAAAAATCTTTTCTTTCGGAACTCAACCGGCAGCGTATCTGGAAACTCCAGCAAAACGGACTCATGACAGCGGCAGGTATCGAACCCCTTGCCGACCAGATCGGCTCCCCTGACGACCCCTGGGAAATTCCCGACTGGATCGCCGCCCGCTTGCAAACAGATCCCGTGGTTTGGGAAAATTTCCAATCTTTTCCCCATTTTTACAAACGTTTAAAAGTAGGCTGGATCACCGAATCCGGCCAATTGCGCGCGGAAGAAATGGAAAAACGGTTGAATTATCTGATCAGGATGACGGCCCAGGGCAAGATGTACGGGACGAGGCCCTTGGAATGATGGTTTAGCAGGTTTACAGGTTTATGCAAAACTGGAATAAGCTCATAAACTCATTAACAAAAAACATGATAAAAGACTTCACAGACGGTTTGAGTTCCTACACGGAGGCCGTACGTATAGTATCTAAATACGGCTTATGGGGATACGTGCTCATCCCCGGATTGATCAGCCTGGCGCTGGGATTCGGCGTATTCCGGGCGGCCTGGGGCTGGTCGGATGACGTAGGCGGTTGGCTGGTATCCATTTACCCATTTGATTGGGGGGAAGACCTGTTGCAGCGAATAGCCAATGTTTTTGGCGGATTATTAATTGCAGCGTTGGGACTGGTGATCTTCAAGCAGGCAGTAATGGCCCTGGCTTCTCCGTTTATGAGTTTTTTATCGGAGACTGTTGAGCGCAAACTTGCCGGCAAACGCGATGTGCCTTTTTCCATAAAAAACATGATCAACGATTTGATCAGGGGGATACGCATATCGCTGCGCAATATCATCAGGGAATTGCTGTTCACCTTTGCCTTGTTCCTGATCGGTTTATTCCCGCTGTTCAGTCCTTTTGCGCCGGTGGCCATCTTCATTGTACAGGCCTATTACGCCGGATTCGGCAACATGGATTTCACCCTCGAACGCTATTGCAACGTACGTCAAAGCGTGCGCTTTGTGCGCAGCTACCGCGCCCTTGCCATAGGCAACGGCGCGGTATTTTTGTTGTTGCTGCTTACCGGGGTCGGTTTTTTCTTTGCCCTGCCGCTGGGCACAGTGGCCGCTACGGTAGAAACGCTACGCAGGCTGCCGGCCAGGCAATGACGCGTTACAGGGATATTTTTTTCAAATTGTCGTCAATAATCCGGTCGATCAAATAAAAATTGGGATCGATACCGGCTTCGTAGGGTTCTTCTTCCACTACAAATGTGAACGTATTCTCCTTTTTGCTGATCAATTCGCGGCGCAAGGCCAGCAATTTGCCCTTATTTTTGCCGGCTGCGGGTTTGCCCATAACGCCTACTTCAATCCAGTCGTTAATGGGCGCAGGAAGCTCGCGGCCTAGTGAATCGGAGCGGAATTTTTCGGCGCTCACCTTGATGGTCACTTCGTAAAACCCATCTGCGCGCTTTCGGGCTGTTGCATCGGTAGTGCGATTGCCAAAAAGAGTAATGGTCTCAAACAGATCGGTAATCAGATATTGCAGACTATCAGGTGTTTGCGCGCGGAATTGTTCGACTAGTTCGTACGAAGTCGGATACGGCGGAAGCCGGTAGGCAAAGCTGTCGACCATCGCCCGCAAAGCGGCATTGACCTGTTCTTCGCCGATCATTTCTTTCAAATAATACATCACCGCGCTGCCCTTTCGATAGTGAGCATAGCCCTGCGAGGCATCCACTTCGGCAAGCGGCCTTTCCTTTTGAGTTTCTTGCCCGCGCCCCCTCAGGTAGCGGTCGGATTCGTATTTCAGAAATTTGTAGATCTGGTCTTTGCCGTAGGTTTTTTCCATGACCATCAGCGCCGTGTATTGCGCCATGGTTTCGGATAGCAACGTAGCCCCGGTCATATTAGCGCCTATCACCTGATGCGCCCACCATTGGTGTCCCATTTCGTGTGCGACCACATAAGTCACCATATCGATGTCTTCTTCGTTTTCCAGGTTGGCAATAAAACCTATGCTCTCCGAATAAGGCATAGTGCCGGGATATGCCTGCGCGAAACTGCCGTAACGGGGAAATTCGATGATACGCGCCTGGCGGTGTGTGTAGGGACCGAAATGCTGCGAGGCGTATGACAACGTGTTTTTGACAGAGGCCAGCATTTTGTCGACATTGTGGCGATGCGGCTTGTGATAATAGACTTCTACATCGACGATCTGAAAAGAAACGGGATCGGTCCACTTTTCGCGGGCCACCTCATAGCGGGCGGAAATAAACGAATAAAAATTCGCCGAAGGATGGTCGAGCCGGTAATGGAAGTAACGCCGGCCTGCTTTGGTCCACTCCTTGAGCAGCGACCCCGGCGCTACGGCTATCTGGTCGGGTGAAGTACTGAAAACGGTTTCGACGTTGACCCAGTCAGAATGATTTGACAGGTAGCTGTTCATGCGGTGGGGGCCTGTTTCACGGCTGCGCTCGGGCAAAACACCCTGTTTTTCCGGCAGCTTGTATTTGCGCCGGTCGTTGCGATCGCCGATCTCGCGGTCCGGTTGGTAGCCGATTTGTGGAGATATTTCCCTGTTGTTGAAAAACGAACCGTTGGGAACAATTTGCGTAAACGAAACTTCATTTTCAAAACCTTTGCTTTCGTAGGTCGCTTTAAAGCGAAGGCGCATAGTATCGCCTGGCGCGAGGGCAGGCGACAATTGATAAATAAAATAGTCGAGCTTTTTGTCGCCGTGCAACAATCTGGCCCTATCTATTTCCATATCGAGGGTCATCTCCCGGCCTACCCCCACAATATGCAGGCTGTCAATGGGCCGGTTGTGGCGATTTACCAACAGCATATCTCCCTTTACAAAGAGGTCCCGTTGTTCGGGATACAAGTCGATGTGGTATTTTAGATCCACAATCCTCGGCTGAGGAACATCCCTGTATTTGCGATATTTTTTTTCATAATCGACTTGAAGTTTTTCCGTTTCCTTTTCGCCGAGGTAGGTATTGAGAATTTTAGTATTATAAAAAACAAAAACAGCTACGCCCAGCCACAAACCCAGCGCTGCGAAACTAAACAAGCGGTATTGGCGTCGCCAGACCAACACCGCATTTTGCAGGCGAAAACGCCATGCGGTATCCTGTCCGCGAACCCACCATACGACTGCGACGATAACCAGCAACAGACAAAACAGCACCCAATACGCATTAAACCAGGCTAGTCCGCTGATATAGGGGCCCCAGCCGTTCATATCAGAATAAGTATAATCGGGTGTGCCATTGAATTGCAGCATATTGGAACTAATGCCGAGGGCCCGCAAGGCAAACGCATTGATCACCAACACAACGATAAACACAAAAAATCCGATATACTTATTATTGACCAGGACGTGGACAAACATTGACAGTACCACCAGACAGGCCATGCCGATAAAATCGAGCCCCAGCATTTCTACTGCGTATACCTTCCATTCGTAATTGGTGTAGCCATGCAGGGTTTGAGCCATAGCGCCCACACCGATACAGGTCAATTGTACGGCCAGCAACACGCCCAACACCGCCAGTATTTTGGCTACCAAAGGCGTCCACTGCGGATACGGCAGGGCATTGTATATCTGGTCGAGATTGGCTTCTCGTTCCTTCCATACCAGTTGCCCCGAGTAAATAGTAATAATTGCAATAGTAAACATATACATCGTACCTCTGATGAGATCGATGATATTGTAGGTAACCGGCAACTCGTGGCCGCCATAGCTTTCTGTGGCGTAAGACAGGCTTCCGCTCATATTGGCGATACCCGCCACCAGGATGACAATAAAGGGCGCGCTTTTGATAATACCCAAAAAATCGGTTTTGAATTTGCTCCAAAGCTGAAGCAAGGGGCGTTGCCGCTGAGTTTCGACGCTGATTTGCGGCAGGGGCGTGGCGACGCCGAAAACCGGTTGTAGTCCTGCATCCTCCTGCTGATTGGATTTTTTTCCGGTGCGTTGTTTTTCAGAAAATGAAAACCGCCAGCCGGCAAAAAAAAGAATAAGAAAACCTGCGCCCAGCCACACCAGTCGATTAAGGGCCATCAGGCCGGAGAAGCCCACCGACTGCGTGTTGCGGTCGTCAACGGTCCAGTATTTGGTAGCCAATTCAAAAGGGCTGATGCCGAAAGGATCGGTAAAAACCACCAGCCACTCGTTGTCAAGGTCTGAAGTCATATTGCCGGCGATGAGATAGCCTACCAGCAACACAATGGCGCCCATAAAAGAGGCAATAGCGCTACGGCTGATGGCCGCAATGGCAAAAATTACCGCTGCCGTAAAGATGGTATTAGGAATCGCAAAAACCAGCAGTCCGTTGAGATGCGCGCTCCAGTAGGTTTCGCCCACGCGCGCGGGGTCGAGCCAGGGCATCATGGCCCCCAGGAGGATGCCGAAAGAAATGCCGAGCGCCGGCAATATGGCCACCGCCACCGCCCCCCAAAAGCGGCCCATGAGGTAGGCGGCTTTTTTCAGTGGGGTAGAAAATACGATCTGGTGGGTATTGTAGGCAAAATCGCGCAAAGCCGCGCCTTGCACAAAAGCCGCAACCATCAGCATCATGAGCAACGACATAACGGCGTAGAAATTCTGCACCACATAAGGCGCATTGCGGCGCACATTGCCGATAGGCCCGCCAATGGTTACATTTTCGCTCGAAACGGCAAAAAACAACATGACGGCAACGAGCAGGAAAAACACATAAACCATCGGCTGGCGAAGCCAGTAGCGGAGTTCGAATTTGAAGATGTTCCAACTCATTTCGTCAGTAATATTTTGCTGAAAAATACGTCTTCCAGATCGGGTTGTTCGGCTACAAAGCCGTCTCCCGGGTCAGATTCGCTATAGATATGGATATAAGGTTTGCCTGCCATCAGCTTGCCGGAGATAACGGAGTAGCGGCTGCTGTATGCTTCCATTTCTATTTTGGCGATAGACTTGGCCCATATTTTTCCGGACAGGGCATCCACGGCGGCGCCGGGAGCGCCGGCATACAGCAGCCTGCCTTTATCGATGATGGCCATATTGGTACACAACTCCATGACATC
>DAINSQ010000090.1:17402-19943 GCA_036741235.1 Saprospiraceae bacterium
ACCACGATATGCGTCGACAAAAAGACGATAACGATTTCGCCGATTTCGGAGAGCAGGTTATAAAAGCGGTTGCGCTCTCCTGGGTCGAGGCCTGCGGTGGGCTCGTCTACGATGATAAGCCTTGGGGTTCCTATCAGCGCCTGGGCAATACCAAATCGCTGCCGCATGCCTCCGGAATAACCGGAGACGGCCTTTTTGCGGTGATCCCACAGGTTTACTCGCTGCAGAAGAGCCTCTACCAGTTCTTTGCGCTCACCGCTGTGGGAAATGCCCTTCAAAACGGCCAGGTGGTCGAGCATGGCATAAGCTGAAATTTTTGGGTAAACGCCGAATTCCTGCGGCAGGTAGCCCAGTACTTTGCGCACCGCTGCCTTATCTTTCAGTACGTCGATTTCCCCGAGGGTAGCACTGCCGCTATCGGCATCCTGAAGGGTGGCCAAGGTGCGCATCAGGGTAGATTTGCCGGCGCCGTTGGGCCCCAACAAACCGAACATCCCCGTGGGGATTTCCAGCGATACGTCGTCAAGGGCGCGCACGCCGTTGGCATAAGTTTTCGACAGGTGTTGAATGACTAGTTGCATTGGGTGTTTTCGTTTTTTGTGAAAGCGAAAGTAGGCGCAACACTTTTTCGACCAAAGATTCTTCGACGAAAACGAAGATTTTTCAGCAGTAAGCGTTGCCGGCGATCTTGGGTCGGTATTTGTGCGTAGTCGATTACAGTAAACAACGAATATTACCCGCGTATTGCAAACCCAACTCTGCTACTTGTTGTTATTATTCATACCCAAACGGCAGAGAAATAAAAAAAATCTCACATCGAAATGTTAAAATATTATAACTATCCACTAAATTTACGGGAAATAATGTTTTTAGGAATGTGAGTTTTTTTGCTTTTTTATTCTTTTTGTGAGTGTAAAAAAAGAAAACACCCAGACATACTAACGCATTGACAATGAGTCGCAAAATGTTCCTAACCAAATCGGGTTTAACGATGATGACACGAACCATCAAGCGCAAGTTGATGAAAGCAAAAGCAACGCTCAGCATGACCATGTCAAAAATCCTGGAGGTCAATAAAAAAAGAAAAATACTGCCGTTTTTTCCCGATACACAGGAGAAAGGCCTGGCATTGCAAGAAGAGTTGAAGGTATTAAACAAACTGGCCGAACAGCAAGTACTGCTGATCAAGCGCTACGAAAATTCGCTGAGCAACCGCGATTAGAAAATTGCGGTAAGCTCCCTGCGCAAAAGCTATTCATTTGCGCGTCAATTTCGCATCTTTGCGCGCAAAACGCATTTACATGAAAAAAGTATATATCGCATCGGCTGTGCGCACGCCTATCGGCAGCTTCGGCGGCGTATTGGCCGACGTATCCGCTACCCAGTTGGGTGCAGCTGCCATCAAAGGCGCCTTGCAAAAGGCAGGTATCACCGCCGCCCAGGTCGAAGAAGTTTACATGGGCAATGTTTGCTCCGCCAACCTCGGTCAAGCGCCGGCGCGACAAGCGGCTATATATGCCGGACTGGGCTACGATACGCCCTGTACGACTATCAATAAGGTATGCGCTTCTGGCGCCAAAGCCATTATGCTGGCAGCGCAAAGCATTATGCTCGGCTTCCGCGATGTGATAGTGGCCGGCGGCATGGAGAATATGAGCCAAATCCCGTATTACCTGCCCAAAGCGCGCTACGGCTACAAATACGGCCACGGAGAAATCATTGACGGCCTCGTCAAAGACGGCCTCACCGACGTATACAACCAATTGGCGATGGGCGTTTGCGCCGACCGCACCGCCGAAAAATATACCATTTCACGCGAAGAACAGGACGCCTTCGCCATACAATCGTACAAACGCGCCGCCGCCGCCACCGACAACGGTTATTTCAAAGAAGAAATTACTCCGGTGGAAATTCCGCAGAAAAAGGGCGACCCACTGCTGGTCACGGAAGACGAAGAATACAAACGCGTCAACTTTGACAAGATACCGCAGTTGCGCCCCGTATTTACGCCCAACGGCACCGTCACTGCCGCCAACGCTTCGACCATTAACGACGGCGCTGCCGCGCTGGTGCTGGTAAGCGAAGATAAAATGAAAGAACTCGGCCTCACGCCGGTAGCCCGCATTCTGGGTTTTGCCGATGCCGAGCAGGAACCGGAGTGGTTCACTACTACGCCGGCCCTGGCTGCTCCCCTGGCCGCCAAAGCCGCAGGCCTGTCCCTCCAGGATGTAGATTTCTTTGAGGTTAACGAGGCTTTCGCCGTAGTCACTCTGGCTTTTAATAAGTTGCTCGATATCGACCCCGAAAAGGTGAACGCCTTCGGCGGCGCTGTATCGCTGGGGCACCCCCTCGGCGCCTCCGGCGCGCGCATTGTCACTACGCTGAATAATGTGCTGCACCATCGCAAAGGCAGTATCGGTATGGCCGCTATTTGCAACGGCGGCGGCGGCGCTTCGGCGATTGTTCTTGAGGTGACAAGGTGACAAGGTGACAAGGTGACAAGGTGACAGGGTGACAAGGTGACAGGGTGACAGGGTGACA
>DAINSQ010000091.1:0-19535 GCA_036741235.1 Saprospiraceae bacterium
CGACTCTGCGAGCAGGGACATTTATTCCTGTACGCATAAACTCATAAACCTATAAACTTATAAACGAACCGACAACAGAGAACAACCTACAACCCGGAACCGACAAACCACCCCAAATACTCCACATTCTTCAGCTGCCCATCCGCATCGGTGGGGATATGGGTTTTGAGTATAAAGCCTTGTTTTTTAGCGCATAATTTTATTTTCTCCAGCACTTGCAGGCGGATGGCCTCGTCCTTAACAATGCCCTTTTTTAGTTTGATTCGTTCATCCAGTTCAAACTGCGGTTTGATCAGGGCGATCACCTGGCCGTCGGGGGCCATCAGGGGGGGCAGACAAGGGAAAATGTGGCACAAACTGATAAATGACACATCGATAACAACCCAGTCTACAGGGCCATAGGGTAGGGTAGTGGGGGGCAGTTCCCGGATGTCGGTTTTCTCCAGCGACAATACGCGAGAGTCAGCGAGCAGGGAAGGATCGAGTTGGCCGGCGCCGACGTCTACGGCTGTCACGTGTCTGGCGCCGTGTTGCAGGGCGCAATCGGTGAAGCCCCCGGTTGAAGCGCCGATGTCGAGCACGGTTTTGTCCTGGAAGTCGAGTTGAAAGCTGTGAATGGCCTTTTCCAGCTTGAGTCCGCCGCGGCCTACATAGCGCAGCGGCGGCGCTTGCATCGTTACCGTGTCGGCCTCGCCCACCTGCTGCGATGCCTTCAGCGCCGGTTTGCCGTTGACGGCCACCAAACCCTTGTCGATGGCCAGCCGCGCTTTTTCGCGCGATGCGACCATCCCGTTGGCAACCAGGTAGGTGTCGAGGCGTTGTGACATGATAAAGATCCTTGTTTTTCGCCCCTAAAGGTAAAAAAAAAGGAGCCAAGCAACGACGCCCGGCTCCTCAACAGTACTATCGACTATTTTTTCTACTCTTACAAATTCTCGGGTAAAATCACCTTGTTGATCACGTGGATCACGCCGTTGGTGGCTTGTACGTCGGTGAGTACAACCGTGGCAATTTCGCCTTTGGCGTCGGTGATGGTTACGTTGTTGCCGCTGATATTGACGGTAAAGGTTTCGCCGTTAACCGTCGTTACCGTTTGGCCGTTGGTCAGCGCTGATGAGCGCACGTTGCCGGCAGCTACGTGATAAGTCAGCACTTTCGACAGTTGCTCGGGCGTGAGACCGGCAGTTACGCCTGCGATAGCCTCGAATGCACTGTTGAGCGGAGCAAATACCGTAAACGGACCAGTACCGGAAAGCACTGTCGTCAAATTGCCCGAAGCGGCGCCCAGGGCGCCTACCAACTGCGTGAAGTTGGAATTGGCGGCGGCGTGGCCTACTACGTCAAGCGGCAGGAGCACTTTATCGATGACGTGGATAACGCCGTTTTTGCCTACGATGTCGGCAGTGGTTACTGTGGCATTACCGTTGATTTTTACCTGGTTGCCCGTCTTTTCGATCAGGATGGCCAGTTGCGAGTTGCCCGGACCGGTCTGTGCCGCCGTAGTAGCATACGTCTGACCTGCGGCAATCTCGCCGGATTCAATCTGGGCGCCGCCCAATACGTGGTAAAGAAGAATTTCTTCCAACTGGTCGTCGGTGAGGGTGTTCAGGTTGACGCCCAAGGCCTGGAAAGCGGCATTCGTGGGGGCAAAAACCGTAAACGGACCGTCGCCGTTGAGTACGTCGTCGAGGTTGACGCGCTGCAGAGCGCCCACCAGGGTGCTGAACTGCGGATCGTCAGCGGCAATTTCAGTGATCGTTTGGATGGCAATCGAAGGTTCGTCTTCGTCGTCACAAGCAGAGAAAGCTAATACGGCTACAGCCAGAAAGAGTGCGTTGATAAACCATTTTGTTTTCGACATGATTCTGTCAGTTTTTGGTAGTGATTGAATTTATCAACTACAACAGACTCGTCATGCCCTTGTTCCGGCAATCCGATTGTATTGACAGTAATTGTCACAAACCGCGTTCTCTTGCCTTTTTTGCAAACAAAATGGTAAGAATGCTGTTAAAGGCCGCTTCTCTGTTCTCTGTTGGTTTATAGGTTTATTGGTTTATTGGTTTATTGGACATTCTTAATCATAAACCAATAAACGCTTAAACTTATAAACGAACCTACCTACAACCTACAACCTACAACCTACAACATAGAACCTACAACGCCTCCCCGCTATTTCAACGTTTTCAGGTCAATTTCCCGGTTGGTTTCGTAGTGAAAACCCTGATCTTCCTGACCTTCATCCTGCCAGCCCTTCATCACCCGGATGATATCGCCATCGCGGACGGCATAGAAATAATCGCCGGCGCCGGCCCACCAGCCGCCGCAGGCTGCGATGGCATCGGCGGGGATATCGTATTGGGCATAGCTGTCGGGCCCGATTACGTCGCAGGCCTGAATATCGGCAATCTTGATGCGGCTATCGTTGATTTGGATAAATACCTGGCTGTTGGGGTTTTCGTATTCATCCATCAGTGTGTGGCAGATGAACGTAACTACCGACACAGTCGGCGCGGTATCTGTACTCCGGGAAGTTATATCCTGATTGACATCCTGTTGCCCCTCTGCCTCCTGGTTCGAAGATCCCGAGGGTTGGCATTGCCAGATCGCCAATAACAAAAAGAGAAATGCGTATCTCATGTAATTATTTTTTTAGGCCGATTTCGCGAAGTCGCTCGTTGAGGTATTCGCCGGCGGTGATGGGCTCGTAAGCCAATGGGTGCTTCTCATCGATGCAACCGGGCAGGCAACTCAGGTCCATTTCGCTGCGCGGGTGCAGGAAAAACGGTATCGACAGGCGCGGCAGATGCCATTCTTCACGCGGCGGGTTCACAACGCGGTGGGTAGTCGACTTCAGGTAATTGTTGGTCAGCCGTTGCAACATGTCGCCTACATTAATCACGATTTCGTCTTCTTCGGGTACAATGTCGAGCCATTGGTTTTCTTTGTTGAGCAATTGCAAACCTCCTGCCGAAGCGCCCACGAGCAGGGTAATGAGGTTGATATCCTCGTGTTGCTCGGCGCGTATGGCCGATGCCGGCTCCTGCGTAATCGGCGGATAGTGGATAGCCCGCAGAATGCTGTTGCCGTTGTGTATTTGCTTGTCGAAAAAATCTTCTTCCAACTCCAGGTGCAAAGCTATGGCCCGAAGCAAATGGCCGCCGGCTTGTTCAAAGGCCTTGTAGAGTTGCATGCCCAGTTTTGGAAATTCGGGCAATTCGGCCACCTGTACGTTGTCGGGGTAATCGGCTTTGCTGACCGAGCCGTCGCTGACTTCCTGTCCGATCTGAAAAAACTCCTTCAGGTCGGCCACTTTTGATTGCTTGGCGTGTTCTTTGCCAAAGGAGGTATACCCCCGCTGCCCCGCCAACTCCGGAATCTCATACCGGCGTTTGACTTCGACGGGCAGTGCGAAAAATGCCTTGGAGGCCGCGTAAAAGTCGTCGACCAAATGCTTGGGTATGCCGTGGTTGACTACCCCCACAAACCCGATTTCGTGAAAGGCTTTGCCCAGATTAGCTACAAAAGCCTGCCGCTGCGCCTGGTCGCCCTTCACAAAGGTTGATAAGTCTACTAGTGGTATTGCTCTGTTTGTATTTGTCATGAGTAGGTGGAATTTTTGTCGGTTGTCAGTTCCAGGTTGTAGGTTCTATGTTGTAGGTTCGTTTATGGGTTTACGCAAAGTCGCCGTTTCGACTCCGCTCAACGACCGGTAAAGATCGCACAGTCACAAAGAGTCGCACAGTCGCTACTGCCCTCCCTTCAGCACTTGACTGAAAATATTCCTGTAAAAATCAACGCCTTGTTGCGTCAATTTATTGGCATACACCTTTTTGCCATTTTTATAAAAAACATAACACACGCACTGCTCGTCGAGGTACAAATCGGCGTCGAGCACGTTTTTGCCTTCCACCTGGAAAAACACGTGACCGATGGGTTTGCAGGCGGTAGTGAGTAGCGGCGTTTCCTCGGCGATATGACCGATCGTGGATTGGATAGCCAGCTTCTCGCTTTGGTTCATCGAGAAATTGAAATCATAAAAGATGAAGTCGATATAATCGCAGGTATTCCAAAGTTGTTCAAGTTCTTTCAGCGGAATACTTGGGTATTGCTCGGTAGGCGTAGCCGGGGCTGCGGGGGCTGCGGGGGCCGCCGGAGCGGCAGTCGAATCCTGCGTTTTATCGGATGACTGTTGGCAGGCGCCTGCCAACAACAGCAGCAAAGCCGCCAGGTAAAAATATCGCGTCATAGCTGGTTGAAATTAAAAAGAATAAATACCCCTGATGCCTATTGATCGGCCAAAGAAAGGGGATGCTTCTTTGTCGGCCTGCAAATTATTCAAATAGCGGCTCCAACGCACGTCGAGGCCCCATTTTTCAGTAAAGTTAAAAGTTACGCCCAAAATCAGCGAAAAGATATCCGGATTCAGGGTCTCAAAATCGGTAATATCGGCGCCGCTGAAATCGATGACCTTGTAATTGATAAGTCGGGCATAGGAAAAACCCGCGCCAACCCTGAACTTCCAGTCGCTGAAATGAATCAATACCGGCGCTTCCACGAAATTAAGCCGGATGCTCTCGTAATTGGAAAGGGGGTCGTCGGTGCGCGTGCGATGACTGCCCTGCTGCGAGTACAGCATCTCCACGCCCAACTGCCAGCGCTTGCCCATCAGTGCGGCCACCCGCCCGCCGGCGTTAATGCCAACCTGGTGAAAGCCCCCCAGTTTGTCGCCGTCGATCTGCGACATATTGAAGCCGCCGACCAGGCTCGCCTTGAATCGCTGTGCCAAAACATCCTGCGGCAAAACACTTGCTAAAAATAGCAGCCCAAACAATAGCCATTTACCCATGTCCTTGTATTTTTGTTTCACAAAATTAATTTTCGATGTTTAAATACACGAAACACAATTTGAAAAAACTGGAATCGCTTTTTGAAGAACTGCAATATACCGTTCGTTATGAAAAAGGCAATTTCCAGTCGGGCTATTGTATCCTGGAAAACAAAAAAGTTGTAGTGATCAATAAATTTTATGAAACAGAAGGCCGGATTAATTGTCTTCTTGAAATACTCGGCACTATTGAATTTGATTCCGGCAAGCTGAGCGAGCCTTCGCTCAAGTTGTACAAGCAAATAGACAACCCCGCAGCACCCGATGAAGAAGAAGTAGAATCAACAACAGTAAACCCGTCATAAAAATATTACGGCCATCGAAGTACAGGTCACATTACTGGGTACAGGGACTTCGCAGGGCGTTCCTGTCATCGGTTGTCGCTGCGAGGTGTGTACCTCTGCCGACCCCCGCGACAACCGTTTGCGCACCTCGGCCATGGTGCGGGTGGGCCCCGTTACGCTGGTCATCGACTGCGGTCCCGATTTCCGCCAGCAGATGCTCCGGGAGAATATCAACTCCATCGACGGCATTTTAATCACCCACGAGCACAACGACCATGTTATCGGCCTCGACGATGTGCGCCCTTTTAATTTTTTGCAACGGCGCGATATGCCTGTGTATGCCGTGCCCCGGGTCGCCCACGAATTGCGGCAGCGCTTTGCCTATGCCTTTTCGCACCAGCCCTATCCCGGCGCGCCCATGATCAAGCTGGAGTATATAGCCAATAATGAGCCATTTCTGGCGGCGGGCGTGCCGGTTATTCCGGTGGAGGCCCAACACGGACCACTGCCGGTGCTGGGTTTTCGCATCGGCAATTTTGTGTACCTCACCGATGTGCGCACAATGGCCGATGAGGAAATCGACAAAATCAGGGGTTGCCACACGCTGATCCTCAACGCCCTGCACCATGCCCCGCATTATTCGCATCTCAACCTGGAACAAGCCCTGGAACTCATTGAGATAATCGGCCCGCAACGCGCCTATCTCACCCATATGAGCCACCACATGGGGCGCCATGCCGTAGTAAACGAGCAATTGCCCCCTCGTGTCGGGATGGGTTATGACGGTCTCTCCTTTCTGGTGCCTTGATGTTTCGCAGTTGCCATTGCTTTTATACCCTCAATACCCTATTTTTGAGTTATGCCAAACAACACATCGCATCGAGGCGAAAGCAATGACGACGCGCGGGCTGCCATGAGCCGTCCTCCCGGCGGTTTTTTGCGTTGGGGAATGTGGCTGATTGCCGCTTTTGCAGCCTTATTGCTAACGCTTGCAGCGTTGATCCGCTATCCCGTCGTAGTTGCCGCCGAAGTAGAAATCGTGCAGGGAATGCCTCCGGTGAGGATAATCGCCAAATCGAGTGGCGTTATCGATCGGCTGTTGGTGAAAGACAGCGCATTGGTAAAAGCCGGCCAGATGTTGGCCGTGACTCGCCAGTCAACCGATTTTGAAGAAGTCCAATTGCTGGAAGTATGGCTTCAGTCGGTAGCAGACAACCATACAAAGGAGATTCCAGCTCCGCCGGTGTTGTTGTCTTTGGGAAGCTTACAGTCCATATATTCAGAAACGGTATACCAACTGGAGCGATGGCAGCGTCTGCAACGCTTGGACGATACGGCACTGCGCCTGCAATCGCTCCGGCGGCAACTGCAAAGCGCCGAGGAACTAGATGCCGTTACATCGCGTCAGATGGCATTGCTCGATACGACGATTGCGCTGGCTGACCGCAATTTCCGGGAATACAGCGCCCTGGCGCAATCCGGCGCTGCCAGCAAGCTGGAGGCTGAGCAGGCCCTGTTTATATTGCTTCAGCACAAAAAAGAACGCGAGCAACAACGGGCGTTGAGTCTGAACTACCGGCAGGAAAAAGAAAAATTGCAGTTGGCAATGGCCGGCGCTCAACGCGATTTTGAATTGCGCTTTGCCGACGATTACGCCGCCTGGCAGGCCGCCATGGGCCAACTTCGCGGCGCCGTCGCCACATGGAAAGATACCTGGTGTTATGTTGCCCCGGCAGGCGGCCGGATTATATACGCCGGAGTGCGTCACGACGGGCAGGCTATAGAACAGGGGCAGGAGTTGTTCGCCATCATCCCATCGTCAACAGGCCGGGGGTATGCCCTTACCGCCCACGGATGGCTGCCCGCCACGGGTAGCGGGGCGCTAAAACCCGGCGCTGCCGCCAAAATCAGGTTATTCGATTACCCCTATGGCGCTTACGGCGAAATTACTGCCCGGCTTCATAGCATATCGCCTGTAAGCAGCGAAGACGGCCGATACTACTTTACGCTTGATTTACAGGAAGGATTAACGGCCTCTACCAATTTTCAGGCGCCATTTAAATACGGCATGCGCGGCAGCGCGCGATTGATCGGCGAGCGGCGCTCGCTGATCAATCGGTTGGACCGCTTCAACCGGTCGGACCGCTTCGAGCGGTAACGGTTGGACCGCTTCCAGCGGTATCGGTCGGACCGCTGGAAGCGGTCCGACCGATAAAAAAGCCGGCTCGCGCAGAGCGCGGCCGGCTTGGGTGTGTCTTAGGTGTTTTGCCGGAATTAGTGACCGGCAGGACGGTAAACGATACCGGATTTTTCGTTTTTCTGTGAACCGTTGGTGGTATTGCTGATCTCGTCGTCGATCGTCGAGTTATTTTGTTCGAAGCGGCAAGCCATGATGATAGCCTCGCAGATACCGTTGCCTTCGCGGTAGTTATAAATAGCGCTGCCGCGGATAATAGAAGCATTTTCAAAAAACACAGATTCGCTGATCACCGGCTTGGCCTCGCCATTAACGCCTTTGTTAAGGATGCTGGCGCCGTAGGTAGCTGCGTTGGCTTCGAAGTGGCACTTCGTAATTTCGGGGCTGCAAATGCCGTAGCTGCCGTTGTTGTAGATAGCGCCGCCGTCGAAGTCAGCCGAGTTGGAAACGAAGCGGCAGTTCATTATTTTCGGGCTGCACTGGCCGTTTCCGGCGAAGTTATAGAGGCCTGCGCCTTCGCGAGCCGTATTATTGATAAAAATGCAATTCTTGATAGAAGGGGAAGACACAGCGCCTTCGCCGTTATTGTACCAGCCTGCGCCGCAAGACTTGATGTCGCCGTTGTCGCCATAACCATTTGCCATGCCGTCGCTGATAACAAAGCCGTCAACGATCGTGCGAGCGCTTACATTTTGCGTATATACTACGGTGTAAGAATTGTCGTCTTTTGAATTGGGAGAACCGATTTCACCCGAAAGGATCGTACGGTTATTGAACCAGTCGCGCTGAGCCAGTGAAGTTTCAAAACCGGCAAAACCGCCGTACAATTCTACACCGTCGATGATCAGGAACGAAGCGTTGCGATCGTTTTGCTTGGTCGGCGTGTATTTGCCGGCAGCTACCCAAATCTGATCGCCGCTTTTTGCTGCACGCAGCGCCTGCTGAAGGTCGCCGTATGCGTTGTCCCACGAAGCGCCTGCACCTTCAGCGCCGGCTTTAACATAGATTACTCTCGCCGAAAGCTGAAAGAACATCGTCACGCATGCTGTAAGTAGTAGAATTCTTTTCACGTTACCGTAGTTTTGAAGTTGGACTAAAGCTGTTGGATTTCTTCGATCGGTAAGTGAAGAGCAACAAAAAAGTGCTTCGACACCCAGACCGGGTGTCAAACGAAAGGATAAAAATGAGGATAAAAAACGGGATTGCAGGGTCAACAACGCATAGCGTTGCGGATACCTAATTGTTTTCGTTTAGCGCATTGGGGATTGGGATACGGGATAAAACAAAGTGAATTAGTTGGGATAAACAACTCACTTTCGAATGCAAGTTTAAGCAACTTAATTCGCAAGACCAAATGTTTTTCAGTTAAACGGGGGGCTTTTTTGGCTGTTTTTGATATAAATTTATGGAAAGGTATGATTTTATAAGAAAACGGTATATTTTTGAGGGGTATTGACATGAAAAAAAATAGCACCTATCATGCCCTTATCCGGGCGGCCCATATCATAATCGCATAATTTGATTTTGGCGACCCTTATTCTGTAGAAACCGGGCTTGAAAGCCATAGTAATAAAACCCCGGTATTTTACAGCAAATAGTGCCTCCGATACGTAACTTTCAACACTGCGCTGCGTACAAATAAGTACCTTTTGCGCGGTTAAAAGTCATAATTATATTTGCCTATTGCGGAATTTAACTATTTTGGGAAATGAATTGGAATTCCATGAACAAACGAGCGACTCAAATGCTGTCTAATGGTATATTGAACGCACCACAAACACTAAAAATGAACATCAGGACCCTCTACCTCTGTATGCTGGGATGCTGTATGCATTTCGCCGTACAAGCCCAGGATTTTCACTATTCCCAATTTTATAACGCTCCGCTCAACCTCAACCCCGCCCTTACCGGAATATTCCGGGGCGATGTGCGGGTGGCCGGCATATACAGGAGTCAGTGGTCGTCAGTCCCTGTTGACTACATGACGTTTTCGCTTACCGCAGATAAGCAGTTTGTGCGTCGCACGGCAAAAACCGGATTTTTCTCCGGCGGTCTGGCGTTCAATTACGACCGCGCGGGCTATTCCAAGCTATATTTGATCAATCTCGGCCTGAGCGGTTCTTACACCCAGCGGTTTACCCAGACATTTTTCGGCACGGTAGGCGCGCAGGTCGGTTTGGGGCAGCGGGCCTTCAAAACCGGCGATCTGACATTCGACCGCCAGTTTGACGATACCCGCGGTACTTACGATCCCAATCTCTCTAACGGCGAAGATTTCTCGAATACCAGCAATGTGTATGTAGATTTCTCTGCGGGCATCAACTTTCGCCTGCAAAGCCTTCGCGACGATGCGCTTGTAGACCGGCTGGAGAAGCGTTCGAAATTGGACTTCGGCCTGGGCTTTTTCCACCTCAACCGTCCCGACCAGAGTTTTTTGGAAGGGGACAAAGCCCCGCTCACCATGCGCCTGAGCCCCTACTTGCTGGGTGTTATTCAATTGGGCAAATCCGATTTCGACCTGGTAGCCAATGTTACGGCGCAATTTCAGCAACCATACCGCGAATACCTCGGCATGCTTGGGCTCCGCTACCACCTGAGCCGGGAGTTGGGCAACCAGGCGTCTCTGCAATTGGGCGGCGCCTACCGGTTTAACGACGATTTCGGCGATGCGTTTGTGCCGGGAATCGAGCTGTCGTACAACGCCTGGGAGGCCGCTTTTACCTATGACGTCAATGTATCGGATTTCAGCGTGGCCACCCGTCAACGCGGCGGCCCCGAGGTATCCGTGCGCTGGTATCTGCGCAAGGTGAGAGCCCTGCCATATCGCTACATCTGTCCGCTGATTTAATTGCTGAAACATCGGGGAAGCCCCGATATTACATTCCCCCCTTTAGATTAACTGATTAAGGCTAATACGCTATGAATAAGAAGTTGTTTGTCCTTGCTTTACTGTTAACCTGTTGGCGCCTCAGTGTATTGGCCCAACCACTCGACGCTTGGATAAAGGCAGGTAATAAAACCTATGAGCAAAAAGATTTTTACTCCGCGTTTACTTATTACGGAATTGCCGTTGAATACGATAGCTCCAGGTACGACCTTTGGTATAAATACGCCGAGTCGGCCCGCCAGGCCGGTCAGTTGAAGAAAGCCGACTACGGTTATAATCGCGTGCTCGGCAGCCCCAATCGCCAGGAATATCCTTTGGCCGGGTTTTGGTTGGCTGAAGTGCGACAGCGCCTCGGGCTCTACCAATCTGCCGCCGATCAATACCGAAAGTTTTTACAGGAACAGCCCAACGCAGAGGCGCTTTATCGCGATGCGGCAAACAAAGGCGCCGACGATTGCGTATGGGCCAATATGCTCACGGCATCGGAGCGCGTAAAGGTATCGCATTACAGTAGCGCCATTAATTCGCGTTATTCCGAATTTGGACTGGCAGCCAAAGGCGATACCATATATTATTCTTCGCTTCAATTTATCGACCCCAAAGATACCCTCAATCCGCCGAGGCCTTACGCCAAAATTCTGGAAGTGCCCGGCGAAGCGTCCAAACCAGCGCCGCTTCCGGAAGTGATCAACCTTCCGCGTCGCCACGCTTCGCATACCGCCTTCAACCGCAATTTCACCAAAGTATACTACACCATTTGCGATTATGTCAATGGCGGCGATATTCGCTGTAATCTTTATTCCAGCGATGTATCCTCCGACGGCAAGTGGGGAGCTCCGCAGAAACTCGTTATCAATGCCAACGGCGGCGCCACTAATACCCAGCCGCACGTAGCTTATGACCCCGTGACAGACCAGGAGTGGCTTTATTTCGTTTCCGACCGCAGCGACTACGGGGGCAAGGGTCAACTTGACATCTGGCGAAGCGCCATCGGCGCCGACGGCAGCCTGGGCGCGCCTGAAAACCTGGCAGGCGTTAATACTCCCGGCAATGAGGCGACGCCGTTTTTCCATACTACCACAATGACCCTCTATTTCAGCTCCGACGGTTACCATACCCTCGGAGGTTTTGACGTATGTCGCAGCCGACAAACGGCAGCGGGCTGGGCTACCCCTGAAAATATGGGCATCCCGGTGAATACCAGCTATAACGACCTCTATTTTATGCTCGACGCCGACGGCGCCAAAGGTTACCTGTCGTCAAACCGCCCTGATACGAGCTCCGTATACTGGGATGATACCCGCGAATTCTGTTGCAATGACATCTTCCAGCTTACCTTTGACAATGTCGTCAATCTGAAAATTACGGCATTTAACGGGTTGGATTCCGCCCAGCTAAACGGCGTAACGATCGAGTTGTGGGAAATCACGCCGGAGGGGAAACGCCTGGTTTCCAAAATTACCAACCCCGGCGGAAACGATTTCTCATTTCCACTCGTGGCAGGTAAAAAATATGAATATAAAGCTACCAAACCTGGTTTTACCGACGATGCGGGGACCATTGATCTGAACCAGCCTGAATACCAGGGCCTCACCAATATCGACAAACGCGTTTACCTCAATCCTGGTATAGACCTGTACGTCAATACATTCCGATCGCTCGACTCCACTGCCCTCAGCGGCGCCACGGTTGAGTTGTATGAAATAACGCCGGAAGGGGAAAAATTGGTCGGCACTCAGTCAAACGCCGCCGGCAACGATTTCAAATTTACGCTTGAGCGCAATAAGCAATACGTCATTAAAGCCAAAAGACCGGGTTTTGCGCCTGTAAGCGAAACGATTGATCTCACCTCGCCCGAATATGCCAAGGCTACCCGCGTCGATAAAAAACTATATCTGGGTCAATTGCTGGAGGCGCTAACTTTTGATGCTGACGATAAATCCAGGCTAAGCGGGGTAAGCGTAAGCCTCTCCGAATTGGGCGGCGGTCAACCCCGTTTGATTGACAGCCTGACGAATTATTCCGGCAACCAATTTTTGTTTGTGATTGATTTGGAAAAAAACTATCTGATTACGGCTGAAAAATTAGGATACAAAGGCATCGTAGACACCGTGCGGTTTACGGCTGAACAACTCGCGGAATCGGAAGGCAAAGTAACCATCGAGCTATATCTCGAACGCATTGATTTTAAAGACTTTTTGCCGCTTACTCTCTATTTTGACAACGCTATTCCCGACCCCAAGTCTTATGCTCCTACTACAGACAAAGACTACCTCCCGCTCAACATTGCTTATTATGACAGGAGAGAGGAGTTCATTCAACAGAATACAGAGGGCCTCACCGGGGAAGATCTTTTCCGCACCAACCGCCGGTTTAGCGACTTCTTCAACCGGGAGGTGAGAGGCGGACGCGAAGATTTACAGGCGTTTACGGATAAATTGTATTCTTTTTTGCAAAATAAGAACTCCATTACCATTACCATCAGAGGTTATTGCAGCCCCAGAGGCCCCGCGCAATACAACAAGCTGCTCAGTGCGCGCCGCGCCGACAGTGTGCGCAACTACTTCGAACGCTACAAAAACGGCGCCTTATTGCCCTATTTGCGCAATGGCCGTCTCAAAATCATGGAAGAGGCTTTGGGCGAGTCGAAAGCCCCGGCAGGCATCAGCGACCGCCTCACCGACCCCAAAGGCTCTATCTACGGCATCCTGGCAACACTGGAACGTCGCGTAGAAATTGTAGAAGTAAAAACAGGAAACAAATAAACAAGCTCATGACCGCTTCAAACGGGAATAATGCCATGAAGAAATTTTTACCACTCATAATCCTGTGTCTGCTGGCTATGCCCGCCGCAGTTAACGCCACGCACATCATCGGCGGCGAAATTGGATATCGATGCCTGGGGAATAACCAATACGAAGTAACGCTCAGTGTATATCGAGACTGTTTTTACGGCGATCCGCTGGCGTTTTTTGACGACCCGGCCTACGTGGCTGTATATGACCAGTTTGGATTATTGGTTCGATCGCTGTCGATCCCTTTTATTGAAGACGACACAGTGACAACCAACCTGGTCGACCCCTGTCTTGTCATTCTGACTCCAGTATGCGTACACACTACCACTTACCGGGATACCGTCAACCTTCCGTTTCGCCCCGGCGGTTACCATTTCAGCTACCAGCGTTGTTGCCGCAACCAAACGATCAATAATATTGTGGATCCGCTGGCCACCGGCGCTACTTTTGATATTCGCCTGACGGAGCAGGCTATGTTGAATTGCAACAGCAGCCCTCAATTCAGCCAATGGCCGCCTATATATATATGTACCAACCGACCGCTTGTATTCGACCACTCCGCCGTCGATATTGACGGCGACTCGCTGGTGTATAAACTTTGTACGCCTCTGGAAGGCGGTACATTGAACAACGCTCAGCCTCAGCCCGCCAATCCGCCGCCTTATGACACCATCACCTGGCTGGCGCCCAATTATTCACTGCAAGACGTCATGGGCTTCGGTACTCCACTCCAGATAAACGCTCAAACAGGCCTCATGACAGCTGTACCTGGCATCACCGGACAGTTTGTGGTGGGGGTCTGCGTCGAAGAATACGACGCAGAAACCGGGGTACTGCTTAGTTATACCCGTCGCGACTTCCAGTATAATGTGAACCCTTGCGGCGATATTACTTCCGTGTTTTTTAGCCCCGAGGCGCAATGCGATAACCTGACGGTGACTTTTGAAAACCAAAGCACCAATGCCACCGGCTTCCAATGGTATTTCGATTATCCCAACCTCTCACCGGCGTCAACTACTACCGACCCCGTCGTGACGTTTACCTACCCCGACACGGGGCTGTATACGGTGGCGTTGATCGCCGAGCCCAATAGCCAGTGCGCCGATACCTTGACCCGGCAGATTTTCCTGCAGAATAACTCGCTCAACGCCGATTTTCAGGTCGGCGTATTTGATTGCGACAATATTTCGCTTGTGCAAATCACCGATTTGTCGGTTGATCCCGTTTCTCCCATAATATCGTGGAACTGGACGCTGACTTACGGCAATACCACGCTTACTTCCTCACAGCAAAATCCGCTGTTTAACGTGCCGCTCAACGTGACCGGCACGATTGCGCTTACTGCAAGCAGCCAGAACGGATGCGTGAGTACAATATCCAAACCGTTTGAAACCGGCTTGGATAACCCCGGCGCGCTTATCCAGGATACGCTTTATGCGTGCGTTGGGCAAACCATCGGACTTAACCCCAATACCCCGCCAAATATTGGTTTCAATTACCAGTGGTCGCCGGCAACAGGCTTGAGCGACCCAGGTGCGGTGAATCCTTTTGTTACGATCAATCAAAGCGGGGTATACAGTGTGACGATCACCGCCCCCGGCAATGTTTGCCAAATCGTGAAAACGGTGACGGTCATCGCCATTGATATGCCGCTGCTGGCTTTTGATTTTTCACCGGGATGCGACGGGTTAACCGCTAATTTTGACAATAATAGCCAGCACAACGGCTCATATGTATGGGATTTTGGCGATCCCAATACCTCCGCCGATACCTCGCTGCTGGAAAACCCCAGCTACACGTATCCCGACACCGGCGTCTATGTGGTAACGCTTATGACGGCGCCCACCGATTTCTGCCGCGATACAATTACTCAATCCATCACGATACTGGAAGCGCTGCTCAACGCCGATTTTGAAATTACTTACGAAGCCTGTAGCGCCGACTCCGTGACCGTTCAATTTTCCGACCAATCGGTCAATAACCTGAATAATACAACCGGCTGGTTGTGGGAGTTGAGCAATGGCCAGACTTCCACCGAGCAAAACCCCGTTTTCGTTTTTTATGAAAATACCAGTCTGGATGTAACGCTGACTATTACAACCGCGTTGAATTGCACCAATTCAATGACGGGTACGGTTGATATTTTATTAATTAATAATGAAAATCAATTCCCGGATACGCTCATAGCATGCCCCGGCGACACTACGGCATTGCCTGCGGGAGGAGACCCGCTGCTGACCTATCAATGGTCGCCGGCAACCGGTATCAGCGACCCTGCCTCGGCCAACCCGACTTTCTTCCCCACGCAGACTACGCTATATACGGTTGTTATCAGCGCTATCGGCGCCGATACCTGTCAATTTACGGAGACGATGCTGGTCATCGTGCCGCCGGCAATCAACCTGCAGGTTAATACCAACGCGATAACTACCTGCGAACCGCAGGTCTCCCTAAGCGCAACCATTGAAGCTACTGCCGATATCGTATGGTTGAATAGCCAGGGCGATATAGTAGCTACCGGCGCCAACTTTGTCGCGATAGTCTCCGGGGCGCAAACCTATACGGTCGTCGCTACCGACGCTTCAGGCTGTTCGGATACAGAGACAATAACCGTGAGCGGCGGCCCCGTTGATGTGTCAGTAGAAGACCTCGTCGCCGTTTGCCTCGGCGAAGAAGTCGTGGTGGAAGTGGTCAACAACGACCCCAACGACGTACTTACATACAACTGGACGCCCGCAGGCGCTTTTGTGCCGGGTACGACCAACCAGGCCTCGCCCGATGTGATCGAAACGGTGGGCGAGCAAACCCTTTTTGTAGAAGTAAGCAACCAGTTCGGCTGCGTCTATTTCGACTCGGTGAGGGTGGCCGTAATCGATACGGCTATGCAGTTGAATTTTACATATGAAATTCAATGCGACGGCGCTACGGTCAATTTTACCAATACCAGCACCAACGCTTTCGCCTATGTATGGCACTTCGGCGATAATACCACCAGCACCGATGTTAATCCTGTGCATACTTATACTGCAGCCGGCACATATACGGTGTTGCTAACCATCGCCTACGACGTGAACTGCTCCGATATGGATTCGGTGTATCAAACTATTATCATCGAAGAACCTGAACTGGTAGCCGCTTTTGATTTTGATATTATTGAATGTTATCCGGATAGCGCGCTGGTCGCTTTCTTTGACGTGTCTACCAATACCTTTAACAATACGATCGGCTGGTTGTGGACGTTTAGCAACGGCCAGACATCAACCGAGCAAAACCCGGTGATCGCCGTGACGCAAAGCGGCGATCTGATCGTTACGCTTACGATTACCTCTGCTAACGATTGTACGGCCTCAGTGACCGATACGGTCAATATTCAATTGACGGAGTTGTCACTGGCCGATACGATTGTCGTCTGTGCCGGCAGTAGCGCGCCGTTGAACCCCAACGGCAACCCTGCCTATCAGTATTTCTGGTCGCCCGCCGACGGGTTAAGCGATCCCAATAGTCCGAACCCTATTGCTTCGCCGAGCCAAACCACGACATATAGCGTGACTGTGCTGGGCTTCGGCGCCGATACCTGCGCAGTAACGGGCCAGACAACGGTATTCGTACCCGATTTGATCAATGTTAATGCCGGCGACGATATCAACACCTGCGGCGAAGATGCCATGCTTACCGTCGCTGCCGATGTGCCTGCACAGTACCAATGGGTAACGCTCGATGGGGCAGTCGTGGGCAGCGGCCCCAGTATTGTAGTCAACCCGTTCCGCGATGAAACCTATATAGTCATTGCCACCGATCAATACGGTTGTACTGATTCGGATACGGTGAACGTCAACGACCAGGGCGTTGATATTACTTTCTCGCCTCCGGGAGATACGATTGCCATTTGTCAGAATGTAGAGACGACGATTTTTGTGAACAATCTCGACGACCTGGATACCCTCGCATACCAGTGGTTGCCGGCAGATATCATCGTCGGATCCACAACAGGCTCCAGCGTTACTGTCGTAGTTGACCAGGGCCCTGTGACGCTCACGGCGATTGTTACCAATCAATACAACTGTGCGGATACGGTCTCCGTTACGCTCGACGTAATAACTTTTACCATTCTTTTGCAGGATACGCTACAGGCCTGTATTGGCGAGCCTCTGCCTTTGAATCCCGACGGTATACCGTTTTACGAATACCAGTGGTCGCCAGGCACGGGTCTTTCCGATGCTACTGCCGTTAATCCGTTTTTCATCGGCGATGTTAGCACAACATACAGCGTTACAATTACAGGCGACGTGAGCGGCTCGCTTTGCCAGACGATACGCGAGATAACTGTTTTGGTCAATGACCCCATCAACCTGACCGTCTCGCCACAGGATACCAGCGTCTGTTCGCTAAGTCCTATTACGCTGACGGCCGGTAGTACGGTTCAGGATATTGAGTTTGAATGGTTTGACGGACAAGGCAATAGCATTGGCGCCGGCTCATCTATTGTAGTGACGCCGGTTGAAGGGAATAACAATTACACCGTCATTGCCACTGATGGGGTAGGGTGCAGCGATACGCTGAGTATCAACGTAAGCGCCACGGATTTCCAACCCGGACTGGATTCGCCGGTGACGGCCTGCGGCAATACGCCGACGCCCATTAATCCCAACGGCAATCCAGATTATGTGTATACCTGGAATCCGGTAACAGGCCTCGACCTGACCAATCCCTGGAACCCGGTTGCTGTTTTGACGGAATCGACTACATACAACGTCACGGTCACCGACCCGGAAAGCGGCTGTACATTGAGTACCCAAGTAGAAGTTCAGGTACCTGAATTGATCAATCTGCAAACCGACGGCGATACTTCGCTTTGCGAAATAGTACCCGTAACGCTTACTGCAACCACCTCCATACCTACCGCCATACAGTGGTTTAACAATGCGGCGCTCAACCCGCCGCCGGTATTTACAGGCGGTATATTCACCACCACTCCGACGGAAGGCGCCACCACCTATTACGTGTTGGCGACGGATGCCGCTACCGGTTGCACCGACACCAATACGATAGTAGTGAACGTAACCGTATTGACTGACGGCATACCTGCCCCGGAAGTCACCGCCTGCAATGGCGAACCCACGCCGCTGAATCCCAACGGCAATCCCAATTACGTTTACACCTGGGATCCGGTGACCGGCCTCGACCTCACTAACCCCTGGAATCCGATAGCTACGCTTGATGTTTCGGCTACGTACTCTGTGACGATTACCGAGCCCATAGCGGGTTGCGAGCTGGTCAGGACCGTGCAGGTTATCGTGCCGCCTGCCATCAATATCGATGCGGAAGCAGATACGACTTTGTGCGAAGCGGCGACAATAACCCTCACGGCAACCACCGAAGCACAGGTAAACTCGATCACCTGGTATGCCGATCCCACTTTGACGATTGGCATCGGCCAGGGTAATGAACTGATCGTCACGCCGCAGGGCGCCATCACGTATTACGCCGTAGGTTTGGATGCCTTTGGCTGCACCGATATCGACAGCGTACAGGTGCTGGCCTTCCCGATCAATGCTACGATCACGCCTGATATTATCTTTTGCGTGCCGACAGAGGCCACCGAACTAACTGTAACCAATCTGGATACGGCCCAGACGCTCACCTACGAGTGGACGCCTTCGCCCGCCATCCTTACGCCGCTCGACGGCCCCACGGTAACGGTAGACCCCAATGACGGCAACGACTTCAGCGTAGTCGTAAGCAATCAATACGGCTGCTCGGATACCTTGTCCACGAGCGTTATTGTGATAGACATTGGCAATAGTTTGAACGCTGTAGCTGCCGAAGACTCCATATTGCTGGGCACATCAACGACCATCACCGTCACGGGTTGTCCCAACTGTGATTTGGAATGGGAGGTTCCCTCCGGTACGCTTGACCCTCCCGGCGGGGCTATTGTAGCCGTGACGCCTGATGAGCCTGGCGACAACTGGTACGTTGTGACCGCCACTGAATCGATTTGCACCGCTACGGATTCGGTATTGGTGTTTGTGATCAATGCTATTTGCGACGACAACCACCTCTTCCTGCCCAACGCCTTCACCCCCAACGGCGACGGCGACAACGACATTCTGCGCCTGCGCAGCAATTTCCTTGATCAGTTGGAAGAAATGGAATTGATGATATACAGCCGCTGGGGCGAGGAAATGTTCCGCACCACCAATCCGTTTGAAGGTTGGGACGGCACCTACCGCGGAGAACGCCTCCCACCCGACGTGTTCGGCTTCTACCTGCGCGTGATATGCCCGGATGGGGAAGAGTTTATAAAGAAGGGAAATATTACGCTGATTAGGTAATTGATAGTTGTGAATTAATATTGAACGATGAGTGTTTAATGTTGAATTTCAGTTGATTCAACATTAAACGCTCAACATTAATCATTCAAAAACAAGCATTAAGAGCATGTTTGGATTTTCGTGATTGAGCGAAAGCGAGCAAATTTTATTTT
>DAINSQ010000092.1:0-7351 GCA_036741235.1 Saprospiraceae bacterium
TGCTGATTTGCTGATTTGCTGATTTGCTGATTTGCTGATTTGCTGATTTGCTGATAATTAAATAATTATAATGATCAACCCATCAGCATCCCGACCTCCTTGCAGTCGGTACGGGACTCACTTCGTTCGCATCAGCACATTAACCCATCAGCACAACAGCACATTAACCCATCAGCACATTAACCCATCAGCACATCAGCACATTAGCACATTAAAAAAACAATCCATCATGAAACGTATTCAATGGCTTTTATTAGGCCTCATCGGCGTATTCACACTGACGCTCAGCCCGGGCTGCTTTATCGATATAGATGATGACGACAACATCTTCGGATGTTTAAACGGCAGCGGCCCCATCGTCAGTGAAACCATTACACTGCCCGATTTTACGGGCATTGACGTAAGAATGTCCGCCAGGGTATTTGTACGTCAGGGCGACGAATTTGAAGTGACCGTAGAAGGCAAACAAAACATTATTGACGAACTGGAACGCGACGTGCACAACGGCATCTGGCGTATTGAAATCGATCGCTGTGTACGCGACGTAGGCGAACTCACCGTATTTGTCACCATGCCTGATATCACCAGCCTAAAAATGTCGGGCTCAGGCGATATTATCAGTGAAAATACCCTGATAGTACAAGATATTAACCTGGAGATCTCCGGCTCGGGCGACATCGACCTTTCGCTGGAGGCCGATGACATCGATTCGCGTATTTCCGGCTCCGGCGATCTCATCCTTGAAGGGCTGGCCGACGAACTCGATCTGACGATCTCCGGCTCCGGCGATCTCAGGGCTTTCGGCCTCACTTTGCGCACGGCCGATATCAATATTACGGGCAGCGGAGATGCGGAAGTGTTTGTTAACGAACTACTTATTGTGAGAATTAGCGGCAGCGGCGATGTCTTCTTCAAAGGAGATCCCACGATCGATACCACCATTACGGGGTCGGGCCGCGTTGTTGATGCAAATTAAAGCAATTCACTTTTGAACATCCCTCCGCAAAAGGGCGTTTCGATAAAAAGAAGCGCCCTTTTGTTTTTTGGAGAATACCGCTGGAAAAAGGTGGATTTCACCGCAATAAAATCTAAATTTAGCGCGCTTAAACGAACTACGCAACAAGCTATCTTTAACCAAATAAAGTGCATCCGGATGGATCCCTTAAAGCAACAATTTGCAGAAAAAGCAGCCGATCTGCGCGGCAAAGTAAAGGCCATGCTCAAAGAACATGGCGACACGGTAGTTGAATCGGTTACGCTGGAACAGATTTACGGCGGCGCCCGCAATATCCGCATGATGGTGTGGGAAACTTCAGAACTGGACCCAATGGAAGGCATTCGTTTCCGTGGTTACTCCATCACGCAACTCAAAGCATTGCTGCCCAAAAACCCGGGCGGCTCAGAGCCCAAACCGGAAGGCCTGTTCTGGCTGATGCTGGTAGGTGAAATTCCAACTGATGAGCAGGTGGAATGGCTCTCTGCCGAGTGGCGTCGTCGCAGCCATGTGCCAGCCCATGTGTTTTCCATGCTTGACAGCCTGCCGTTGACTACCCACCCGATGACGCAATTCATCGCGGCCATCACAGCCATGCAAACCGAAAGCATTTTCGCCAAACGCTACGATGAAGGGCTCAACAAAGCAGATTACTGGGAGCCTACCTACGAAGATACCATGAATTTACTGGCGGGCCTTCCCCGGATCGCAGCCTATATCTATCGCCGATCTTTCCACAACGGGCAGCATATCGCCCCCGATCCCTCGCTCGACTGGGGCGGCAATTTCGCCCATATGCTGGGTGTGCCCGGCGAGGAATTCAAAGAGCTTATGCGGCTTTACCTCACGATCCATGCCGACCACGAAGGCGGCAATGCCTCCGCCCACACAATGCATCTGGTGGGCTCTACGTTGAGCGACGCGTACCTCTCGTTTGCCGCAGCCATGGGCGCCTTGGCCGGCCCCCTGCACGGCCTTGCCAACCAGGAGGTTATCCGCTGGATTTTCAATATGCTCGACGAATTGGGAACCCGCAGGCCCACCAACGAACAACTGGCCGAGTATGTTCGCAATACGCTGGCTTCCGGACAGGTAATACCCGGCTACGGCCACGCTGTATTGCGCCGCCCTGACCCCCGATTCATGGCGCAAAAAGAATTTGCCGAAGCCCGCATTCCCGATAGCGATATCGTGAAGGTGGTATGGCAGGTATTTGAAGTGGTGCCGCCCATCCTCGAAAGCCTGGGCAAAGTGAAAAACCCCTGGCCCAACGTCGACGCCCACTCCGGCGCTCTGTTGGTACACTACGGCCTCACAGAGTACGACTACTATACCGTGCTCTTCGGCGTTTCGCGCGCAATGGGCGTATTGGCCGCCACCTGCTGGGCGCGCGCCATGGGCATGCCCCTCGAACGCCCCAAATCGATTACAACCGAATGGGCGCAGCAATTTTTGGCAAAAAAACAAGCGCAAGCGGCAGTCTCCTAACCGCGCTTTGTATTTGATGCAGCGAAAAAAAGTGCGAACATTCGCCACTTAACAAAAAATATTTATTTTTGAGCGGCCCTATCACGGGCCGCTATTATTTTATTCACAATGACACTATCCAAATAGTTGATATGCAATTTCCATCTAACTTGCGCTACACAGAAGATCACGAGTGGATCCGTATCGAAGAGGGCAGCGCAATCGCTTATGTCGGTATTACCGATTTCGCCCAGCACGAACTCGACGAGCTGGTTTACATCGAAGTAGAAACTGTGGGTGAAACCCTCGGCGCCGGCGAGATCTTCGGCGCCGTCGAAGCCGTAAAAACAACTTCCGACCTGTTTATGCCCGTTTCCGGAAAAATCCTGGAATTCAACGAGAAACTCTCCGAATCGGGCGGCGATGACCCCACCCTGGTCAACCGCGACCCCTACGGCGATGGCTGGATTGTGAAAATCGAAATGACCGACCCCGCTGAATTGTCGGCATTACTCGATGCAAACGCCTATGAAGCCCTGGTAAAATAATTATTTTGCGCCTCATACGCCAAAAACGGCAAGCGGCGCATCTCATACATTGATATTAATTTATTACCCATAAATTCTGCCCATATGCTGTCTAGCCTGAGCTTCGAAATTACCGGGACCATGTTCATGGTGGGCGTAGTACTTGCAATAGCGATTATCGCAGCAGTTATTTTGCTGATGAAATCGCAATTTAACAAGTTCGCCAAACAACATGAAGAAGGTCTACACTCGGATAAGCCCAGCGGCTTCCAGTTGGACTCAAGAAACAAGTATCCCGAAGCAGATATCTTCCGCTGGAGGGGCACTTTTCTCAATTTGGGTCGCACACTGGCGCTCGCCATTACTGTGCTGGCTTTCGCGTGGACGAAGTACGACAAAACGATTGACGTTTCTCAGTACCTCGAAACGCTGGAAGAAGAAATCGAGGTGGAACCGCCTCGTACTTCCGAGCCGCCTCCGCCTCCTCCACCGCCGCCTCCGCCCGTTATTCAGGCCGTTCCCGATGAACTCATCGTGGAAGACCAGCCCGAATTCGTAAGCCAGGAGATTACGCAGGAATCTGAGATCGTAGCGCCGCCGGCGCCCAAAAACGACCCTCCTCCTCCTCCGCCGCCGCCGCCGCCTCCGCCGCCCAAAGAAGAAGAAGAAATCTTCCGCGTG
This sequence comes from Saprospiraceae bacterium, assembly GCA_036741235.1. Lineage (GTDB taxonomy): Bacteria > Bacteroidota > Bacteroidia > Chitinophagales > Saprospiraceae > JABWBR01. Next base: position 3,670 of record DAINSQ010000092.1, read on the forward strand.
GTAGAAGAGATGCCGCGATTCCCGGGTTGCGAAGACCAACCGACGATGGATGAAAAGAAAAAATGCGCCGACAAAAAGATGCTTGAATTTATTTATAAAAATATCAAGTATCCGGCCATCGCCCGTGAAAACGGTGTAGAAGGCACGGCTGTAGTCACCTTCGTCGTTGAAAAAGACGGCACCGTAACCGATGTCAAAGTGGTGCGCGATATCGGCGCCCAGTGCGGCCAGGAAGCAATGCGCGTGGTGAACATGTTGATTGCCGATGGCATCAATTGGCTGCCAGGCAAACAACGCGGCCGCCCCGTACGCGTACAGTTCAACCTGCCCGTGCGCTTCAAACTCGAGTAATATTCTGATTGGTATATATTGCCAAAAAAAGAGTCATCCCGGCTAATCATCCAGGATGGCTCTTTTTTTAGGTAACAAGGCGACAGGGGCACAGGGTGCAACTTTTGCCGAAAGTTGGCGTTTTTAATACACAGCCTTATTACATTGATATTATTTCAAATCATCAACTGCATGAAACGCTTTTTAATATTGATTGCCTTTTGGGTAGGACTGTCAGGGGGGCTTATGGGGCAAGATGCGCGTTTGGCACAACAGTACTATCAGGATGGCGAATACGAAAAAGCAGCTGTGCTCTTCGAAAAATTATTTCGGGCCAACGAGCAAAACGACTATTTTTTTAACAGCTATATCGAATGCCTGATCGAATTGTCGTCGTATGACAAAGCAGGGCAGGAAATTACTAAGCAGATCAAAAAAGACCCGGCCAACGGCAGTTTATACGTCACTTACGGTAAATTATTAGAACGACAGGACAAATTGGAGGAAGCCGACCAGCAATACCAGTTTGCTATCGACCGGCTTACCCCCGATCAATACTCCATTATCAAGTTGGCCAACATGTTTGCCAACCAAATGAAATACGATCAGGCCATCGCCGCTTATGAAAAAGGCGCAACACTGCTCAAAGACAATCAGCTATTCGCCTATAACCTGGGCGATCTTTACCGCCGCAAAGGCGAAATTCCCCGTATGATCGAGCAATACCTCAACAGCCTTGACGATAGCCCCGAGCGGCTCAACAACCTCAAAACCATCTTCCAGCGCTACCTGATGGCTGAAGACTTTAAAGAATTGCAAGCTCAACTCTACACTCGCCTGCAAAGCAATGAAAACGCCGTGCCCTACGTAGAACTCCTTACCTGGGTATTCATCCAGCGCAAAGATTACAAAAACGCATTTCGCCAGGCGCGCGCGCTCGACCGGCGGCTCGACGAAAACGGAGGCCGCGTTTTCCGGCTCGCAGAAATTGCCTATAACGAACAAGATTATGATGCAGCCATCGAAGCCTTCGAATATGTTGTAAAAGAAAAAGGCCTCAACTCCTCCTTCTACATTGACGCCAAAAGAGGCGCCCTCCGCAGCCGGCGCAACAAACTGGTTGCAGGCTATAGCTATACCGTACAAGACCTGCGCCACCTGGAAATGCAATACGACTCGTTCCTCAATGAATTTGGACGATCAAAACTCACGGCCGGCATCGTCCTGGAATTGGCAGAACTCGAAGCCCTGTATATCAACGACATCGACAAAGCCATACTAATCCTGTCCCAAATGATCGAATACCCAGGTATCGATCGCGTCATTCAAGCCAGGGGAAAACTCAGCCTGGGCGACTACCACCTCATCAAAAACGACCCTTGGGAAGCAACCCTGTTGTATTCTCAGGTAGACAAGGCCTTTCAGGAAGACATACTGGGCCACGAAGCCCGCTTCCGAAATGCCAAATTATCATATTACTCAGGCGACTTTCAGTGGGCGCAGGCCCAGTTTGAAGTGCTCAAGGCCTCAACTTCCAAGTTAATTGCCAATGACGCTCTCGACCTATCCATCTTCATTATGGATAACCTGGGTTTGGACAGTACCGCCACAGCCCTCGAAAAATATGCGCAGGCCGACCTGTTGGTATTCCAAAACCGCTTTGACGATGCCTTTAAACAATTAGACAGCCTGCTGATCGCTTTTCCAGAACACGCCCTTGAAGACGACGTATTGTATCTAAAATCAAAAATATACGTCAAACGTCGCGATTTCCAGCAAGCAGCTGTCATGCTCCAACGCATTATTGACAACTATCCCACCGATATACGCGCCGACAATGCCGTATTTGAACTGGCGGAGCTCAACGAGCGCCAATTAGGCGATATTGAAAAGGCCAAGTCAATGTATGAAAAACTGTTTATAGAATATTCCGGCAGTACATTTGCCGTAGAGGCAAGGAAGAGATACAGAGCTTTGCGCGGCGATAATATACAATAGAAGCAAGATAGATAAAAACCGCTAATGAAGCCGGATTGCTGCGGAGATGTGTATTGAGCGCCTTGTCGCGATGGGGGGCAAACCCCATCGCTGGTATTATTTCAGGCGTCTTTCGTCAGAAACCGTGAGGCGCGCGCGGCCATTTGCACGACGACGGGCCAACACCTTGCGGCCGTTCTTGCTGCTCATGCGCGCCCTGAAGCCATGTTTGTTGGCGCGTTTCCTTCTCGAAGGTTGGTAGGTCCTTTTCATCCTTTTCTAGCTTTTAGCTCTCGTTTTCAAAAAGTCAGGCAAAGGTACAAGTATTTTGACAATTGCCAAATTACAGGTTTTCTTTTTTTCGCTGTAAATCTCTGTATTACCGATATTATACAAATTTACTTATTTTGCTTCCCAAAGAACAGCACCCAATTATGAAACCCGGTCAACCCACTTCACGCTCCAACGCCTATTTTTGGCTAAGCATCAGCTACATATTAGCCTGTGCGCTAGGCTACTGGGCTGGTTTAGCAGCCTATCGACAAACAGACGGCCATCTGATCACAGCAGTTGCAGTAGCTGATGTAGTGGCCACCATTATCGTATTTGCCTTCAGCCTTCGCTTTGATAACAGCAGCTTCTACGACCCTTACTGGAGCGTTATCCCCATTTTGATAGCCGTTTTTTTAGCGGTTTGGGGCTGGGATAGCGGGGCAGACCGGTTGCGCAGCGTAGCGACTTTGTTGTTGGTAACCTGGTGGGGCGCCCGGCTCACCTGGAACTGGGCGCGCAACTGGCATTGATTATAGCACCAAGACTGGAGCTATATTGATCTTCAAAAACAAAATGGCAGGGCTTACTGGATAGTCAGCTTTCTGGGCATTCATATGATGCCCACCGCGCTGGTATTCCTGGGGTGTCTGCCGTTATTCACCATCATGACGGAGCCCGGTAAGCCCGTTCATTTTTTGGATATCGCCGGTATTTTGCTCGCAGCAAGCGCTATCCTGCTTGAAACTGTTGCCGATAATCAACTTGACAGGTATAAAAAAGATCCGAATCGACCTGCCGGAAAAACCTTTACAGGAGGCGTGTGGGGCAAAACGCGCCATCCCAACTACCTGGGCGAGGTCTGCTTCTGGTGGGGCCTGGCAGCCATAGGGATAGCGGCACAGCCCGACAAATGGTGGGTAATAGCGGGGGCGGTATGTATTAATGCACTATTTCAGTTTATCAGCATACCGATGATGGAGAAACACTTGTTGGCTCGCCGCGCCGATTACGCGGAGGTTCAAAAGCGCGTGCCGCGCTTTCTACCGCTACCGGTCTGACCGCTTGAAGCGGTCAGACCGGTAGCGGTCAGACCGGTAGCGGT
>DAINSQ010000092.1:7451-15647 GCA_036741235.1 Saprospiraceae bacterium
TACCGGTCTGACCGCTTGAAGCGGTCAGACCGGTAGCGGTCAGACCGGTAGCGGTGTTAAACGGTCATTATGTCCTTTTCCTTCACCTCCAGCATGTGGTCTACCGCCTTAATATACTTATCGGTGAGGGCCTGTACTTCTATCTCTTTTTTCTTGCCCATATCTTCGGGCAGGCCGTCTTTGACTGCCTTTTTGAAGCCTTCCATCGCTTTGTGACGGGCGCTGCGAATGCTCACCTTTGCCTCTTCGCCGAGCGCTTTGGCTTTTTTCACCATTTCCTTGCGGCGTTCTTCGGTAAGCGGGGGAATATTAATGCGTATTATCTCGCCGTCATTGCCTGGTGTAAACCCGAGGTTTGCTTCCATAATAGCCCTTTCGATAGGCGCCAGCATGTTTTTTTCCCAGGGTTGAATAACAAGCGTTCTGGCGTCAGAAATACTGACGTTGGCAATTTGCCCGAGTGGGGTTGGCGAACCGTAGTAGTTGACCATCACGCTGCCCACCATTGCGGGGGAAGCTTTCCCGGTACGTACCTTCGCAAGCTCGCCTTCCAGATGTTCCAGGGCGTGTTTCATGGCGTCTTCAGCGCCTTTCAGCATATTATTAACTTCTTCCTGCAGCATAATTTATCAAGCGTTTAAAAGTAGGTCTTTGTTTAGTCTCTGCTGGCGCCCATATAGCGCATAATCAGATAGAGCAAAGTAGCTATTGAAGCCAGCGCTGCCACTACATACGTCATTGCGGCCCACCACAAAGCGTCTTTCGCGCCGTCGTATTCTGCATTGCGGGCTACGCCGGTATTGTCGAGCCAGGCCAGGGCGCGGCGGCTGGCGTCAAATTCTACGGGGAGGGTCACCACGCTAAAAAAGGTAGTAATGGCAAAAGCCGCAATAGTAATCAGCAATAACGTAGGGCTGCCATTGACGCCAAACATACCCAATGCGGCCATCAGCAGGAATTGCTGCAAATTGGCGGCGATATTCACTACCGGCACAATTGCCGAGCGAAACTGGAGCCACACATAGGCATTGGCATGCTGCACGGCATGCCCGCATTCGTGGGCGGCAACAGCGGCAGCGGCGATGCTGCGACCGTGATATACATCGGGGCTCAGGCGCACCCTTTTGTGGAGCGGATCATAGTGGTCAGACAAAAAGCCGGCGTGTTCTTCTACTTCTACATCGCTAATATTGTAATGCCGCAACATGGCTTCCGCCACCTCGCGACCGCTCATGCCGTTGCGGAGCGCAAACTGGCTATAGTGGGCAAATTTACTTTTCAAGCGACCGCTTACCACTGCGCCGATCAATGCAAAAACAACTGTTACAATCAAATAACCCATGGTCGTGATCAATTCATTTTTTAGTTAATCAAATTGAAACCCGTATAAGGTTGCAATACACTGGGTATAACAATTCCATCCGCCGTTTGGTTGTTTTCCAACAATGCGGCTACTATACGCGCCAACGCCAGGGCGCTGCCGTTAAGGGTATGTGCCAGGCGGGTGCCCTTGCCGTCGCGAAAACGCAAACGCAAGCGATTGGACTGGTAGGTTTCAAAATTTGATACGGAGCTGACCTCAAGCCAGCGCTGTTGCGCGGCGGAATATACCTCAAAGTCGAAGGTAAGCGCCGAGGTAAAACCCATATCTCCTCCGCAAAGACGCAAAATGCGATAAGGCAATTCCAGCTTGTCCATCACACCGGAAACATGGTCGAGCATCTGGTGGAGGGTTTCATACGACTTATCAGGGTGTTGTATTTGTACGATTTCCACTTTGTCAAACTGGTGCACGCGGTTGAGCCCACGCACATGAGCGCCATAAGAGCCGGCTTCGCGACGGAAACAGGGCGTATACCCCGTGAGTTTGATTGGAAAATCGCTTTCCTCCAGAATCGTATCGCGGTATATATTAGTAAGCGGCACTTCTGCCGTAGGGATGAGATACAAATTATCGCGCTCCACAAAATACATCTGCGCCTCCTTGTCGGGCAATTGGCCTGTAGCCCTGGCGGTATCTTCATTCACCATCAGCGGCGGCATAATTTCCTCATAGCCGGCTTTGGTAGCTTCATCAAGGAAAAAACTGATCAATGCGCGCTCCAACCGGGCGCCCTTGCCACGGTACACCGGAAAGCCGGAACCCGTGAGTTTGACGCCCAATTCGAGGTCGAATAATCCGTACTTCCTGGCCAATTCCCAATGTGGCAACGCATCTTCCGGCAGGGCCGGCAATTCGGCGCCCCAAGCCTTAAACACCTCATTGTCATCGGCAGAAGTACCCGGCGGCACCGACTCGTGCGGTATATTGGGGACTTTGTACAGTAATTGCTCCAGGGCGTCTTTTGCCTGGTTCATCCTTTCTTCCAGCGCAGCAGCCTGCTCCTTGAGCGCGGCAACCCGGTTTTTGAGTTGCTCGGCGTCGTCTTTGCGGCCCTGTTTCATCAGATCACCCACCTCCTTCGACAAGCGATTGCGCTCGGCCAACGACGCGTCAAGTTCCGTTTGCGATGATTTGCGGGTATTATCCAACTCCAGGATGTCGTCAATAATTGCCAAATCCTGCTCGCTATAGTTCCGGCGTTTCAGCCCTTCTATAACTCGCGCCTTCTGCTCGCGAATGAAATTTAGTTCCAACATGTTGATAGTAATAGCTAAAAGCGCTTCACGCGCCGTCCAATTGAACTTTTTTAACAGGAGTAGGTTTATAATTTTTGCAAAGATACTATTTGAATTAATAAAATTAAACGTATTTTTGCAGCAGCAAGACACAGAGGCTCTCCGCTACAACTGGCCTTTCCACCTGCAAATGGTTTGTGTCTACTCCATTTCCTAAGCATTTCCACTTTACAGCACTATTTAGCGACAACGTTGGAGGGCAATAGAAGGAGCGGGCATCATTGCAGCATACGAAGGACGAGCGGTTCTCCACAACAACATTCCACAGTTAATTTTACACACAACCCGATTGATCATATATCTAATCATTATTCACACTACGCGTGCACCATTTCTGTAATACACCAACTACATCATGTACGACATTTTGCAATTGAACGATATGCTCGTTCCTGAACTCAGGGACTTGGCCGAGCGAATGGGAATAGCAGGTTATAAGAAAATGGCCAAACAAGAGCTCATTCACCAAATCCTGGACCGCCAGGCCCTCGAGTCTTCCCCCCAACAAGACTTACAAGAGGTTATAGATTTTGACGACGACGACGATATCAACCCCACCTATAATTATGACCCTGACGACGACGACGATATCATTCCCCCTGTCTTTGATGAAGACCCCGTAGCCCCCCCTGCCGAAGAAGGAGAAGAGGAAGAAGAAGAGGACGATGACGAATCCGGCACGGAACGTCGTAAACGCGCCCGCAAACGCATTAGCCGCTCTGAAATTGATCTCCCTACGCCGCCCCGCGAACGCGAAGAGCCCATTATTAGATCCAGCCGCCGCCGCCTGGAAGAAGAATTGTATATGAACGAACCCCCGCGGCCTGTGGGTCGCGACAGAGACAGGGACAGGGACAGGGACCGAGACAAGGACCAACAACAGCCGCCAGTTCAGCCGTCAACTCCTCCTGCCTATACCCCTGAAGGCGATCAAGGCCAGGGCGAAGACAGCAAGTTCGATATCGAACTCGACGGCATCATTGAAGGCGAAGGTATCCTCGAAATGATGCCTGATGGCTATGGCTTTCTTCGTTCTGCCGATTATAACTACCTGACTTCTCCCGACGATATATACGTATCGCCATCCCAGATCAAATTATTCGGTTTGCGCACGGGCGATACGGTACGCGGCGCTATTCGCCCCCCCAAAGAGGGCGAAAAGTATTTTGCCCTGCTCCGCGTATCGAAAATCAACGGCCTCGACCCACAGGATATCCGCGACCGGGTGCCCTTTGATTACCTGACGCCGCTGTTCCCCACCGAGAAATTTAAATTGATCACTTCACCCACCGGCCGCGATTTCGGCAACAGGATGATTGATCTGTTTACGCCTATCGGCAAAGGCCAGCGCGGCTTGATAGTGGCCCAACCCAAAACCGGTAAAACGTTTTTGCTCAAGGATATCGCCAACGCAGTCTCCAAAAACCACCCCGAGTGCTACATGATCGTGTTGCTCATCGATGAGCGCCCCGAGGAAGTTACCGATATGCGCCGCAGCGTTGACGCAGAAGTGATCGCCTCAACTTTCGACGAACCCGCCGACAACCACGTACGCGTGGCTGGCATCGTTCTGGAAAAAGCCAAAAGGCTCGTAGAATGCGGCCACGATGTGGTGATCCTGCTCGATTCGATTACGCGTCTGGCACGCGCTTATAATACTGTCGCCCCCGCCAGCGGCAAGGTGCTCTCCGGCGGCGTGGAAGCCAACGCCCTGCAAAAACCCAAGAAATTCTTCGGCGCCGCTCGAAATGTGGAAGGCGGCGGCTCGCTTACGATTCTGGCTACCGCTTTGATCGATACCGGTTCGAAGATGGACCAGGTGATCTTCGAAGAATTCAAGGGCACCGGCAACATGGAACTGCAACTCGACCGCAGCCTCGCCAACAAACGGATGTACCCCGCTATCGACCTCACCAAGTCAAGCACGCGCCGCGACGAACTCCTGCTCGACAAGGATACCCTCCAGCGTATGTTTATTCTGCGCAACCACCTCGCCGACATGAAACCCGACGAGGCTATGGAGTTCCTGCGTAAACACCTTACGACAACTACAAGCAATGAGGAGTTCCTGAGTTCGATGAATGGATAGGTTGTTCTCTAACATACCAGCATGCTATTTGAACGACAATCGCTCGTTATACTGGAAAAAGCGCTGCAGGAACTCGAAGCGGGCTTTGAGTTGCCTGCTCTTTCGCACGATTACCCTTATGAAGCGATAGAAAGAGTATTACACTCCGTTGTACAACGCCTGCGCGACAATTACCCCTATTTCCATCCCCTGTATGCCGGGCAGATGCTCAAGCCGCCGCATCCGCTGGCCCGCGCCGCCTATATGCTGGCCATGTGGATCAATCCGAACAACCACGCTCTCGACGGCGGGCGTGCCAGCTCGGCCATGGAAAAAGAAGTAGTACGCGACCTGGCGGCTATGTTCGGCTGGGAGACACACCTGGGCCATCTCACCGGCGGCGGAACCATGGCCAACCTGGAAGCGCTCTGGGTGTCGGGGCAACTACACCCGGGTAAATTGGTGGTCGCCTCCGAATTTGCACACTACACCCACCAGCGCATTTCGGGCGTTTTGCAACTGCCTTTCCGGAAAATAACAGGCAATGCTCGCGGAGAAATGGACCTGGTAGCCCTGGAATTACTGCTCGAAGAAGGCCAGGTCGGCACAGTGGTCGTTACCCTTGGCGCGACGGGTACCGGCGCAATCGACCCGCTGTCCGACGTGCTGCAACTGCAAAAACGCTTCGGTTTTCGCATCCACGTCGACGCAGCGTATGGAGGATATTTTGGATTGGCCGACAACCTCACGCCCGAAGCTCGCCGGCATTTCGACAGCGTCTCGCAGGCCGACAGCATCGTGATAGACCCCCACAAGCACGGCTTGCAGCCCTACGGTTGCGGTTGTGTGTTATTCAAAGATCCGGCGGTGAGCAAATTTTACCTGCACGACTCGCCCTATACTTATTATAGCTCAAGCGATATTCATTTGGGCGAAATAAGCCTGGAATGCTCGCGTCCCGGCGCTGCAGCAGTAGGCCTTTGGGCTACCCACCAATTGCTGCCTCCGGTAAAAGGCGGAGTTTTTGCCGCCGATATTAGCACTTGCCGCTCCGCCGCGCTGGAGTTCTATGACAGGCTGAAAGCCGACCCACGCTTCCTGGTTTTTCTCGAACCCCAACTTGATATCGTAATTTGGGCGCTGCCGGGGCAGTGTACCTCGGAGATGTCGGCGGCTGCAAACCGCTATTTTCACGAGGCCGAGAACCGGCATTTGTATTTGTCGCTATTCAAATACCCGGCCAAATATCTGGCACAAATGGGAATTGATGTTACTGTCGATAGCGAATACTTGACTTGCCTGCGTTCCTGCTTAATGAAACCGGAGCACGGGGAGTGGCTGGAAGTGATATGGGGGAACGCCTCAGGTGGTGGCAAGGTGGCAAGGTGACAAGGTGACAAGGTGACAAGGTGACAAGGTGACATGGTGACATGGTGACATGGTGACAAGGTGAGATGAATCCAAAACCAGAATAACACGTATAAGAACGAAACAAGCTAAACCAGCACGATGACAGCACCTAAGCACCAGAAAAAAAAACAACAGCCGGCTGTCGGCCCTTCTATTACGGCCAAACCGTGGTTTTGGGCCGTTATCATAGCCGTAGTGGGTTTATTTTTATACGCCGACACCCTGAAATACCCGCTTACCTATCTCGACGATAGCATTCTTATTGAAGAAAATTACCTTTTCAACAAAGATATCACCAACCTTGGCCATGCCTTCCAGCGGGGCGTTTTTAGCGAAAAAGACGACACCTACTACCGGCCTTTGCTGCTGCAATCCTTCATTATTGATAACCAGTTGTGGGACTTGCAGTTGCGGGGCTACCGCTTGACCAACCTTTTTTTGCACCTGTTATCCGGCGTATTGGTCTTTTTCCTGTTGTTAGCGCTGCGCATCGGCAGGGAAACCGCCTTTTTCCTGGCGGGATTGTTTGTCGCACATCCGGCCCTGAGCCAGGCGGTGTGCTGGGTGCCGGGCCGCAACGACTCCCTGCTGGCGGTTTTTGTATTGCTGCAGGTACTAAGTGCGATCAGGTATGTGCAGACCGGGCAGAACAAGTGGTTGCTCTGGCAGGGACTGGCCTACCTGGCTTGTTTGTTTACCAAAGAAACGGGTATCATCGCGGCGGTTGGCGCTGCTGGAATATTGCTCGTGTGGTTTGAGGGCTGGTCGCAAAAAAAACGAATGTCGTGGCTGGCCGGCAGTTGGGTATCGATCACCTTATTGTGGGCCTTCATAAGGGCCCAGGCCACGTTGGCAAAAGGCGAAGTCACCCCCGGCGACATGGCTTCGGCAGTGGGAGAGCGCCTGCCGCTGATATGGCAATACTTTGGAAAAGCCATTTTTCCGTTTAACCTGTCTGTGTTTCCCAACCAATACGATACCGTGCATTACTGGGGGTTGGCGGCGCTGGTTGTCGTAACTGTCTTGGTTTTTCTTGCCGGACGCTCCCATTGGCGGTATGCCGCGGCCGGCTTTGCCTGGTTTTTGTTGTTTCTGCTGCCTGCCCTGGCCGTGCCCAAAACCCTCAACGACGAAGCTTACGAGCACCGGTTGTACCTCCCCATTATTGGTATTTTGCTAATAATGGGGCATTCCTTGTTGGTAAACAACCCGTTAAAACCCATACAGAAATACGCCTTATGGGGCGCGTTGGTCCTAGTAATGGTCGTGTTGAACCTGCGCCACCAGTCTGTCTTCAACGGCGACATCGCCTTCTGGGAAAACGCGGTAGCCAACTCCCCCTCAGCCGCCAACGCACAAATCCTGATGGCCATTCGCTACCAGAAGGCCAAAATGAACGACAAAATGGGCCCGCACGTCAAAGAAGCCTACCGACTCAACCCCGAGGAGAAATACGTAAACCACTACATGGGCCTCGAAGCCTTCGACAAAAAAGATTTCGCCACCGCCGAGCAGTTTTTTTTAAAAGAATTAAAATACACCGACCTCGCCGATACGCATTATTTCCTGGCCAATGCCCGCTTTCAACTCCACAACAAAAAAGGGGCGATCGAAAGCTTAGAGACCTTTCTCACCAAAGTACCCAAGGAACAAGCCGCCCACAATAACCTGCTGTTGCTCTACCGCGAGGTAGGTGATACTGTCAAGCTGCGCGAACATGTGACGCAGATGCGTTTGCAGGGGCTGGTGGTGCCGGAAGGGTTTTGAGGAGAGTGTGGGAGGGAGAGAGGGAGAGATTTGGGGACTTTTGGGCTATTAGACTTATAGCGGCAAAGAGGTGACATCTACGCGAAGTATGAGCGAAGGTGTTATCTAGCTCTCCGCTGTCTCCCAAATTTTATGTCGTTCGTTGAGCGAAGCCGAAACGAACAGCCACGTTGGTCATTTCGACTCCGCTCAATGACCGTCCCAGTAGACCGGAGTTGTTCGTTGAGCGAAGCCGAAACGAACAGCCACGTTGGTCATTTCGACTCCGCTCA
>DAINSQ010000092.1:15747-19366 GCA_036741235.1 Saprospiraceae bacterium
ATGACCGTCCCAGTAGACCGGAGTTGTTCGTTGAGCGAAGCCGAAACGGCGACGATACAATTAAGAAAGACTTAGTGGTACTTAGTGCCCTTTGAGCCTTTGTGAAAAATCGCAGCATAACGCTATTTTTTTTAACAAAGACCCAAAAACCGCACAAAGGCACAAAAGCATAGTCCTTATCAAATTTGCATAAAAAATCCATCCATTCTCTTCTATTCCAACAGGAAAAACTATTTTTACAAAACCCTTATAAACCACAGCTTTATACCCAAATACCCAGCCATGAAACATGACGACTAACCAATTTATAACAAACATTCGCAACCTCATCGCCGGCGACGAGATGGACGCCGCGCTGGGGCAACTCCAACAACTGCTCGACAACTCCCCGCAATTGGACGAAGCCATCATGCAGGCCGCCCGTTTCCAGGATATACGCAAGCAAATCCGCCTCGGACTGGTGAGCCATGCGGAGGCGAATTTGACGAAAAATCAGATCCGGTTCGGCTTACTCGAATTGCTCAAAGACATCGAATTAGCCGGCGCCGCGCCCCTGCCCGCCGCCCTGGCAGAAGAACTCATCACGGACCGCACCCGTTGGCTGCAGAGTATCCAACGCGAATTGCTGCGCCAAAACGTATCCGTGAGCAACCGCCCTGCCGACATTATCCAGCATTTTGGCTGGCTCATTGAAGAGTTTTTGCGCAAAATGCAGACCCAGGAAGGGCAACAGAGCAACTTGCGCGCTTTTTCGTATATGACAGAGGCCTGGCAAAATACGCTGCGCTACCTGTGTCATATCCAGGTGTCGCAATTGCTGCGGGCGGAAAAGCCGGCGAAACACCCCGCTCTGGCCAACTACATCGCCATGCGCACAGAAGCGGCTACCGACGCCGCCCGCGAGCCGCTTTTCGACTACCTCAACTTGCTGCTCGTGAGTACCGACCTGCTGAAGGACTCAACCGCTTTTGTGCCGGAAATCGGCAATTTTGTAACCGAACTAACCAACACCGAAAGCGAACTATTCGACACCGCGCTGTTTCTGGCCCACCAGCGCCGCCAACTGCTGTCGGGCCGCCTGACCGACGACGACCCCGACCTGCCCCAACGCCTCGATGAATACCGAACGGCCCTCGTCTATTGGCTGCGCAAAATCGCTTTCCTGGCCAAATACCGGCTGGTCAGCATCAAAGAGATCAGTCTCAACTACCGGCTCGGCACCGCCCGGCAGTTTGTGCACCTCTATGGCGAGCTACACGGCCTGTACGACCAATATTCCTCGGCCGCCGACTACAACATCCTCGCCGTAGAAGACACCTTCACCTATAACCACAGCGTACTGCTGTTTAAGGGCGGCGACATTCTGCAGGGGCTGCAGCAATTGCGCGACCGCGACACCATCCTCTCGCTTTCGCCCCTGCTGATCGACCAGAGCGTTTTTTCGGAAAAACCCACCCAGACGCCCGAAATCTATTACTTCAGCGGCCAAACGCCGGGTAGTCGCCAATACGAATACGCCCAGTACAAAAACGAACTGCAACTCGGCGAAACCCCGCCGGCTTCCAACAAAACGCTGCGCGTAAAAGCCGAAAACACCCAGCAACCCCGCCTCAACGATCTGTACGAGCAACTGGAAGCCGTTTTTAAACCCTTTAAAACTGCTTCCGTATGACCCGCTCCTCGCCGTTCAAATTCCTCGATTCGTATCAAAAAGACGACCTCGACGTCTTCTTCGGGCGGGAGCAGGAGACCGACAAGCTATTCGACGCCCTCAGCGGGGTGAAACACCTGCTCGTGTACGGGCCTTCCGGGGCGGGCAAGACCAGCCTCATCGAATGCGGCCTTCGCAACCAATTCTCCGATGCCGATTGGCTGGCCCTCACCATCCGGCGCGGCAATAACCTCAACGATTCCGTTTTTGCCTGCATCCGCGAGCAATTGCAGAACCCCTTCGACCTAGACCCTGCTACCGGCCGCCCCGCCGACCCCGATTTCGACTTCGGACAGGCCGTAGAGGCGCTTTTTGACGAACAATACAAGCCGGTATACCTGCTTTTCGACCAGTTTGAGGAACTGCTCATCCAGGGCAGTCATGCCGAAAAAACAGAGTTTTTCACCCGGCTCAACCGGCTGATCCGCTACAAGACGCCCTGCCGCATACTGCTCATCAAACGCGAGGAATTTATCGGCCACCTGTCCGAGTTCGAGCCGCTGTGCCCCAGCCTGTTTCAGCACCGTTTTCGCCTGGAAAAAATGAATCGCTCCAACGTGCAGCGCACCATAGAAAACATGCTGACTGCGCCGCGCTATAGCGCCCATTTTTCGGTAACTGACGCCGATTTACTGTCGCAGACCATCCTCTCCAAGCTACCCGACACCCAGCTCGAAATCGAATTGGCGCACGTACAGGTATTTTTGGGCGAATTGTGGGACCGGGCGCTTGCGGAAGTCCCCCGAAACCAAAAACAAACCGCACTACCCCGCCTGCATGCCGGCCTGGTCCAACCCGACGACAACCTCGAACGCGTATTGGATCGCTTTTTGAAAAACCAATTGGCAGAACTCAAACCCACATTTGGCGAAAAAGCCCCCTTAGAACTGTTGGCCGACATGATTTCCGAGCGGCATACCAAGCAGCAACTCGGCATAGCCGAACTGGAGGCCGCCCTGGCCAAAAACGCCGTCGCGCTGTCCCAACCGCTGACCGCCTTGCTCCAGGAACTGGAACAGCGCCGCATCCTGCGCACCCTCAAATCGGGTGAAAACACCCAATACGAAATCAGTCACGACGTATTGGCCCGCGTAGTGGGGCAAAACCTCACCGAAGAAATGAAGCTGCGCGAAAAAGCGCGCGACGTGTACCGGGTGTACGAAGAGCGGCAGGGTTTATTCTCCCGCGACGACCTCGACTACCTGCGGGCTTTCGAGGCCTTCCTGGCCATGCCGGAGCCATTGAAAGCGCGCATGGTAGAAAGCGAAAACGAATTGACGCGAAAAGCGCGGGAAGAACTGGAAAATACCCGCCGCCGCCTCAGACTGGTTCGCGGATTGCTGGGCGCGGCAATAGTGGCAGTGATGGTAGCAGGTTATTTCGCCTACGCCGCATCTGTTAGTGCAAAAAAAGAAGCCCAAAGCGCCCGAATAGCCGCCGAAAACGAAAAAATTGCACAGAAAAAATCGGAAGAAGCTGAAAAACGCCGCATTGAAGCCGATAGCGCAAAAACCGTCGCTTTGCGGGAGAAGACAAAAGCCGAGGCCGCCCTGCAGCGCCAGCTCGCCGCCGAACGCGAAGCCAAACGGCAGCAACTGCAGAGCTACCGCGCCCAGGCCGGCGATTTTAATAGCAAAAAACAATACGACAACGCCATCGCCGCTTACCGGAGTGCCCTGGCGCTGTCCGAAGACGACAAAACGCGGCGGGAATTGCAAAGCCTGATCGCCCAATGCCAAAGCGACAAACGCGACAACGACTTCAACGTGGCCAAAGAACGGGGCCTGCGCCTGGCCGATATCGGCGAATGCAAGGCGGCATTGTCTTACCTGCGCGCTGCCTTAGCCATACGACCGGACGATACCGCTGTGGTGGATGCTTTGAAAAAATGCCAATAGCGTGTGCGAG
>DAINSQ010000093.1:0-19344 GCA_036741235.1 Saprospiraceae bacterium
AGCCATTACCGATCTTGCTATCGACTTTAATTTCTCCGCCGAGCAGTTTCACCAATTCCCGGGTAAGGGCCAGGCCGATGCCGGTACCGCCGGTCTTGGCTTTCTTCAGGTTATCGGCCTGAAAAAAGCGGTCGAAAATACGCGGTAAATCTTCCGGGGGTATGCCGATACCGGTATCGATCACCTTCACTTCGACCCGCCTGGGTTCGATGCAGGAAATGCGCAAAGTTACACTGCCGCCTGGGGGCGTAAACTTGATTGCATTGGATAGAACGATGAAAAAAATCTGACGGAATCGCTCGGGGTCGTAGTCAAACATCAATTCATACAGGTAGCTTTCCACCTGCAGGTCTACATTTTGGGCCTTAGCCAGAGAATGCAGGCTTTCGGCGATATAGCGCAGGTAAGCCAACAGGTCGGCATGAATATAATTGATAGCCAGGGACGATTTGGACTCCAGTTTGGCCAGGTCGAGCAATTGGTTGATCAGTCGTAGCAAGTTTTCGCCGTTGCGTTTGATCAGCATGAGTTTACTGCGTAACTCGGGGGTATTGATTTGCGCCTCTAATTGGTTGGTAAACCCCAGCATAACGGTCAGCGGAGTGCGGAATTCGTGGGTAATATTGGTAAAAAGGCGGTTTTTAAAATCATCCAATTCGCGCAATCGCAGCGCTTCCTGCTGTTCCAGTCGCCGGCGCAACTGATATTTATATACGGCCAAAACCAGCGCTCCCAATCCCAGCGCATAGAGTAAAAAAGCCAACCAGGAAGCCCACCAGGGGGGGCGGATAACAAACTGGAGCACGGCGGGTTTTTCATTCCAAACGCCGTCGTTGTTAGCGGCTTTCACCATGAGCGTATAGGTACCGGGGCGAAGGTTGGCAAAAGTAACCTCGCGTTTATTATCCAGCCCAATCCAGTTTTTGTGAATTCCCTCCAGGCGGTATGCGTAGCGATTTTTGAAAGTTTGTCTGAAGTTGAGCGCAGCAAATTCGCAAACTACGGTTTGAACAGGATATGGCAGAACGATTTTGTCTTTTGATGAAATGCCAGCCACTTCTGCGAAATTGTTGTCAGTCAGTTGGCCTTTGTGATATCGAAAGGCCGTAAAAACGACATTGGGGGCTTTTGGGTTCTCGGTAAGGCTATCGGGGAAAAATGCGTTAAAGCCGTTGATGCCGCCAAAATACAAGCGTCCGGAGCGTTTGCCCTTATGAAACGCCCCCATATTGAACTCGTAGCTTTGAACGCCGTCGTAGATATCGTAATTGCGAAAACGTTCTGTTTCCGGGTCAAAGCGGGAAATACCGTGGCTAGAGCTGAGCCACAATCTGCCGCGATCATCCTCTAGCAGGCCCCAGATTTTTTCATCGGGCAATCCGTTTTTTTTGCGATAATGGAAAAAGGAGTCATCGGCGGGGTTATATTTATCGAGGCCGCCGTCGTAGGAGGCCACCCAGATGCGTCCTTTTTTGTCGACGTGCACGCAGGAAATATTGTTATCGCAGAGGCTGGCGGGGTTATCGGGATCGTGGTAATAGGCTTTGATTTTGCGGGTAGCGGCGTTCATACGCAGCAGGCCGTTGCTGGTGCTAATCCACAATTCTCCCAATGGGTATTCGGTTATTTGGTATACTACGTTGGTATCGGCAGTATATTGGGCTATGGGAACCGGTTGAAAGAGGGCGCTGCCGGGTTCGTGTCGAAACAGGCCGTCACCGCCGCCAAACCAGAGGGTACCTTGGCTGTCCTGAAAAATAATTTTAGACGGACCGGGGCTGGAATACCTATTGTCGCGGCGGTTGTAGCGCAGGTAAACCGGCGGTTTGCCTGGTTCTTGTTTGATGACGCCAAAATTGGCGCCGATCCAGATGGTGTTGCTATTATCTTCAAAAATATGCCAAACCATACCTACCGGGCGGTCGGCGAATCGCACAAACTGCTCCGAGTCCGGTTGTTTGATATTCAGATCGGTTCCCGTGCCGACCCAAAGCCTGCCCCGGCTGTCTTCAAACAGTCCGTATACCGAATTTTCATTGAGAGATGCGGTATTGCCGGGCACATGATAATAATGTTTAAAATTCTTTTTTGAGGGGTCGTATTTGTACAAACCATCGGAGAAAGTGCTAATCCAATACACGCCGTCGCGATCTTCGATAATTGAGGCTGGCCGGTTGCCTTTGTACCAGCCGCCGGGAGTTTCATTAACCAGAAAAGGATAAAAGACGCTGTTGGTTTCATCCAGTATTTCCATTCCGCGCAAGGTTCCGACCAGCAGCCGGCCCTGTCGGTCTCTGAGAAGCGTAGCAATCTTGGTTGAATTAGCGGGAACGGTCTTTGTGCGATAAGATACAAAGGTCTCCTTTTTTTTATCCATTTTGAAAACGCCGTCGGAGGTTCCCAACCAAATAATATCGCCTTCATCCAGGAGAGTCTGGACTGAAGGCGTTGAGAAGCCATTCCAGGCTCTGAATTTGGTTGCTTGTCCATTAGCCGGGTTATAGCGCAAAAGGCCGGAGTTGAGGCCGATCCATAGCAGGCCTTGTTTGTCAAAGGCCAGGGTATTGACTCGCAAGGCGGCGTCGTTTCGCGCATCGATTGTGATGCGTTGAAATTGTTTTTTTTCAGGGTCAAAAACGTTGATGCCCCCCCTGGTGCCCAGCCACAGGCGGCCTTTATCATCCTGTGCGATGGCCACGACGTGGTTAGCGGGTTGGCCGGCGGGGTCGCCGGGGCGGTAAACAAAATTTTCAAAACGCTCGGATTTTTCGTCGAGTCGACTCAGTCCCTGCCGGGTGCCCACCCACAATTCACCCGGTCGCCCTTCATGGAGACAATTGATAAAATTGTCATTCAGGCTATAGGGGTCGTCGGGGTTGCGGGAGTAAATTTTGAAAGAATAGCCGTCAAAGCGGTTGAGGCCGCTTTGGGTTCCAACCCAGATAAACCCGCGCCGGTCTTGCAAGAGACAATAGGCGCCGGTATTAGACAGCCCGTTTTCCACGGAGTATTTTTCGAATTGTAACCGAACAGGTTGAGCGAACAAGGACGCGCTACAGCTGAAAAAGAACAGCAAGCCCAAAACAAAGCAGGAATTGGAAAAAGGGCTACCTGGGGATAGCATACGAATCCATTGATGTCGGAAAGTGTTGAACATAGTTGAGCCGCCTCAAAAGTACTCAACTCTACTCAACATTTACGCTATTACCCAAAAAGAAAGCAGCCGGATTTGCGGCCGACTGCTGTCCAATATTTAATGTCCCCAAAAAAATAATTGATGTGGAAGTTTTCCCTGAAAATCCGATTTCGTTATCAGGAAAAAAATTCACCATACAAAGTTGAGGGTAGATCGAATAAAAGCATACCAATTATCGGTCAGGCTTTTCCATTTATGTTGCATAGCATATATTTTTTAGCGGAATTGCCGTATGAGGTGAAAAACGCGTATTTGCCACATTCATCATAAGCAATTCAAAACAAGCCGATTATAAATCGACCAGAGTATTGTGCAAGAGATAATCGCCAAAATCTGCAGCTCTGCGGATGAACGCGAAGCCGTGTTTGCGCATTGGCGCAACCAACAATCATTGCACGAACAAGTAGCCAAATAGGCGTCTTTTTTTAAAGGTCGAAGGAAGATATTCACGACACTAATACATAAACATTCCAGGCGCCTTTTATCTACTATCAGTTATGACCATTGGAGGTAAGTACTCCATTTTATTTGTTCAGGTTATCTTTTGATCCATTTTATTGTAAAAACATCCCCACCCTGAACGGCCGTCAGCCCATACACGCCGGCCGGCAAATGACGCCAGTCTACCTGATAAGGGAAATCGGTCTGTTCGAGCAAGGGGGAAGTAAACACTACTTGCCCGTGAATATTGCACAGGCGCAGTTGAACAAGGCCGGCAGGCGCGTCAGGCAAGTTGATGGTGAGGAGGCCTTCCGAAGGGTTGGGAAAGGCGGTCAATAAAAGAGTGGGCGAAACCGGCGCCTGGGTACTCACAATCATCGGATCGTAGCGGTAAACCCCTTCCCGGGTATATTGGCTGTACCATAGCCTGTTTTCGCTATCAATAACAAACCTGAACGGCGGGCCGTCGTCTTCGGGGCCTAAATTGGGCGGAGCGAGTTCCGTCCAGGTATTATTGCGCCATACGGCTACCTTGCTATCCACGCCAGGCCCGGTAAAATACCCGACGTACATGCCGCCGGCGTGGTCGAAGGCGATATTATTGGTAGAATTTGAGGGGAGATCTGAATTGTCGGTATTAATGACAGACCAGTTGGCTCCGTCGAAGGCGGCCAGTCCGCTGCCATTGACACACACCCAAAGTACGCCGTCGGGTGCGAAGGCCAGGTCGTAGCAAAAATCGGCGGGCAGGCCGGAGTTGTCAGCGGTATAATGCGTCCAATTGGCGCCGTCAAAGCTATACAGTCCTGTAAATTGCGAGGCCAGCCATACCGTGCCATCAGCTGCGAAGGCAATTTTTTCGATAGTCGAGTTGTCGGGCAAAGGCGAGTTGTCGGGCGTAAAAAAGTCCCAGTTGCCGTTTGAATACCTTGCGAGTCTGGCACTGCCATTGATGGCCGGCGCAATAGAGAACCACTGATCGCCATTGGGCGCTGTAGCGGAATTATAGATATAATAGTCATCAGTGAAATACAAGAAGCAAGTATCAAACAGGGTCCAATTGCCACCGGTATAGCGAAGAATTTCTCCATTGCCCAAACCAAACCAGGTTTGTCCTTGCGGGTCGGTTTGGATACTGGTCACATCGGCTGAAGCAGCGCCCAGGTCAACCGGCGAAGATTGCGTCCAGGTATCGTTAATTAGCCGGGTAAGGCCTTCATCTGTTCCGAACCACATACTGCCGTCGGCGCCCTGAGCGATGCCTTGCACAGGATTTCCCGTCATACCGGGGAACCCAACGCCGAGTTTACGCCAGTTTTGGCCGTCAAATTTGGTCAGGTTGCAGGCCGTTGTCCATACCTGATCGGCGCCGTCGATGGCTATATGAAGCGGGGCGGTAAAAGCAGAAACATTGCAACTCATATCCAGGTAATGGGTCCATGTGGTATTCGTTAATAACGATACGCCCTCGCCGTGGGTAAGCCATACCCTGTTCTGGGCATCGGTGATCAGGCGGCCCGCTGCCAATACCCCCTGCAATCCGATAGCAGAAAGCTGGGTTGCCGACCAGGCGCCGTTTTCGAAAACAGCCATAAAGGGCGCCTGGGCCACATTGGTAGTGGTAGCCCATATCACACCGGAGCTGGTAATCGTTACCGACCTGACGGCGCTCATATAGGAAATGCCGGTATTGGCGGCGTTATATACCGTCCAGCCGGCGCCGTTTTCGATAGCGAGGCCGGCATTGGTAGCAAAGAGGATTTCGCCTGCCGGGCCGAAGGCGACATCGCGGACATTATTGTGGGGCAGTCCGGAATTGGAAGTATTCAGCACCGACCAGGCGTTGTTTTGGTAGATGGCGGCGCCATTGGCTGAGCCAAAATAAACCGCTCCACCGGGTGCGGGTTTAATAACGGTTATCGCAGTTCCTGCGGGCAAACCCGTTTCGGCCACACTCCAACTTTGCCAGTTGGCGCCGTTGTAACGGGTTATTCCACCGGGGTAATACAACCACCAATTACCATCGGCATCAACTGCCGCTTGCAGGATACTGTCGGAAGGGATACCGGAATTTGAGGTACTGAAAAACTCGGGATTTTCGAGCGTATCGAGCCGGACCAATCCGCCGCCCTCGGTTCCCAACAGGATATCATTGCCACTGGCTGCAATGCATTTTACATCCCATGCAGGGGGAAAATAATGCCACGTCCCCTGCTGTGCGTTGCCCGGCAGGCAGGCACAGACAAGGAAGGGCAGGATGGCGGCGAACCGCCGGTATTTTGATGTTTTGGAGACTGCCAAAGATACAGTCAGATTGAAATGGATGCAGAAGTGGGGCAGTGAGTAATTGTTAATCATGTCAAATAAGTTTTTTTGGTGTTTGATATTGACTAAATGCTAAAACCAAGGGTGTGATTACCGGATTTGTCCGATTTTTTAAAAAAATACAACTATTCAAATCGCTTTGTGATCCAGCAATCGTTTTATTGTGCTAAAATAAAATAAATAGCAGCCTGTTGTATCACAGGCTGCCATCCACCATTTTATTTGTTTCCGATTTTTTTTATTGTTTATTCAACACAAGGCGTTTCGTTACATCCGGCAGGCCTGCGGAAATAGGCTGCTCACATTCACAACCATTTCTGCATAGTCTCAGAATTCCTGATATACTTAAATACAACTGAAATTACTGCCCTGCTTGGTTATTTAAAAGGCAGCGTAAAAAAAGGGCGACAGCGATTGCGCAGGAGGGTGAAAATGAGTATTGAAGACGATCTGGCGCAGTTTGTTCAGTCGTTTTGAGCCTCAAAATCAGTTTTAGAAGAAAACAGGCAGCCGGGACAAATACCCGACTGCCTGAAAGGTTGCAAAGAGATGCGAGTATCCCTCCGGGCCATGGCAGCATGCCTCTATTATCAACATGCCGGCCGTTTGAGTTCAACTCAAACTAAATCCAAATGGCCAGGGTCCAGTTTAATTTCTGCGCGCTTCCATTTTCATAATATTGCTGCGGGTAGACAGGTAGTTTTCCTGAACTTTCCGGATAATTTCTTTTCTGTAAGCCTCATCATGGAATAATTTGTTCAAACCCGGATGGTTATCCACATCTATTCCTTTTGAGCGATAGGTATCCTCCAGAAAAAGAATCGCCTCCTCCACCGCTGCGGCATCAAAACCCACTGGTACGCTTGCCTCCATGAATTCCAATTTTGTTTCTACAATCGCAGGTTCGGCGGTTATTAGCGGCGTATAAGGCTTGCCAGATTCCAAAGCGGCCAGGCGTTGCTCCATTGCGGCAAAATTGCTTTCCAATTTAGCAATTTTAGCTTCCTGTTCGTCAATTTTAGCTTGTTGTTGCTCTACCAGCCGGGCCACATCGTTGGTATTGAGGCCGATTGCCAAATTGACCGTAGACAAAGCGCTGCCTTCCGGGGAAGCCGACCACGCGATACCTACAATTTCGCGATATTGCTGAGGCGAAATCAGTTTCGGCGAAATCCCGATACCTGTACCATCATTCAAGCCTGAAGGCAGGATATAATCGCCGACATTGACCCGGCCACGCACGATTACAGGCACCTGTCCCATAAATGCTACTTTTTCAAAGCGGTTTTCCTGGCCTTCCTTCGGCATATTGCCCAATACGGCCGGGTTGGTAGAAATCACCAAGTACTGTGAAACATTGCCGGTTTGTTTGCTAATTTTTCCACCGGTTACGCCTACTATTTCACCTGGGCGCATTTTTTCTTCTACGTTAGCGCGTTCCAGCCACTCGGCATAATCTGCGGAGCCTGATTCGTAAGTTACGCCCAGATCTGCGAAAGCAAATGCTTCATATGCAGCCAGGTTAGCAGTAGCCAGTACTTCTTCTGCAATGGTAATGGCAATCACGGAAGGTTCTGGTGGGCAGGCTACTGCGCCAAGGCCTGCACAGGCATTCGGGATAAAAGCCAGGCCAATATTGACGCCGGCTGCAACCACTTCTGCCGTATAAATACCCGTCTGAAAAATATATTCGGCTGATGATGCTTTATCTCCTGCCGTTTGACCTTCAATACGGCCTACCGGGCTATTTCCGCTGTTGAAAAAGGTAATAAAGTTGTTGTTGCCACTTGGCGTTCCTGCACTTACTTTGACGGCAATGCCATGGTTGCTGCCTTGAACGCGTAGGGGGTAAGCGTTATAACTGCTTTCACTACCAGCCATATTTGCATTAATAGTAACCTGGCCGTAAGCATCCAGCGTGTTATTCATGAAGGCTGGCCCGTCAACAGAAAGAGAACTATTCAGGTCTGTCACGCCATCAACATTCAAGGCGCCCATTACCGAACTGTTGCCTGCCACAGTACTATTTCCGGTTACGGCGCTGCTGCCGCCAATGTTGATATTTCTTTCGATACCCACGCCGCCGTCAACAACCAGGGCGCCATTATCTCTGTTCGTAGATTGTGTAGTATTGTTGAATGTTGCAATTCCGGTAACGCCCAACGAGCCGTTAACAGCGCTGCTTCCGGTAACGCTGCTATTGCCGCCGATATTGAGATTTTTTTCAATGCCTACGCCGCCTTCAACAACCAGGGCGCCGTTATCCTTGGATGTTGACTGGGTTGTATTGGTTACGTTGAGAATGCCGTTTGAGGCCAAAGTGCCTGCGAAGGAGGCATTTCCGCCCACATTGAGACTTTTTTCAATGCCTACACCGCCTTCAACGACCATTGCGCCATCGTCTTTGCTATTGGACTCCAAAGTATTATTCAGGGTGGTCAGGCCGTCTATTTCCAGTTCGCCATGCACATCGGCACTGCCTCCTACGTTCAGGTTTTTCTCAATACCCACGCCACCTTCGACCACTACTGCACCATTGTCTTTTGTAGTAGATTCGGCGGTATTATTAAATGTTGCAATGCCGGTGACGCCCATCGTTCCGCCAACCGTATTGTTGCCGGTTACGGCGCTATTACCTCCCACATTCAGGTTCTTTTCAATACCTACGCCGCCTTCCACTACAAGCGCGCCAAAGTCTTTGGTAAAGGATTCGGCGGTACTGTTCAACAGCACCAATCCGTCAACTCCGAGTGAGCCGCCCAGGTCCGTATTGCCTCCAACGTTGAGATTGGATTCGATGCCAACCCCGCCTTCTACCACCAAAGCGCCATCGTCTTTGCTGTTGGAAGGAGTTGGGTTTTTCAGATTAGTAATACCTTCCACATCAAGTGTGCCGTCTATTTTTGTTTTGCCGCCTACATTCAGGTTCTTTTCAATGCCTACACCGCCTTCTGTCACAATGGCGCCGTTATCTTTACTTGTAGACTGAGTTGCATCGAGGAAAGCAGCCATACCGGTTACGCCAAGAGCGCCTCCGACATTGCTGTTGCCTGCGACGCTGCTGTTGCCCCCAACGTTGAGGTTTTTCTCAATACCGGCGCCGCCTTCTACCACCAGGGCGCCATCATCTTTCGTTGTAGACTGGGCGCCGTTGGCGATCGTAAATACGCCTCCTACATTTACTGCGCCGCCGAGGGAAGCATCACCGCCTACGTTAAGATTTTTTTCAATGCCGGCGCCGCCTTCTACCACCAGGGCGCCAACATCTTTGGTTGTGGACTGGGCGGTGTTCTTAAGCGTCGTGACGCCGTCCACTCCAAGCGTTCCATCTACTTCTACGTTTCCACCAACATTCAGGTTTCGCTCAATTCCAACGCCGCCTTCAATGACCAAAGCGCCGTCGTCTTTGGTTACAGACTGGGTAATATTTTTCAGATTGGTAAGGCCGTCTACGCCCAGTGTTCCATCCAATTCCGTATTACCGCCGATGTTGAGGTTTTTTTCGATACCCACTCCGCCTTCCAAAATCATTGCGCCATCGTCTTTGGTGAATGATTGCGTGCTGTTACGGAAGAAAGTAACGCCATCTACGCCCAAGATTCCGTCCAGTTCTGTGTTGCCTGCAACGTTCAAATTTTTCTTGACGCCCAGACCGCCATCAACAACGAGTGCTCCATCGTTAGGGTTAAAAGACTGCGTAGTATTTTTCAGGTTAGTGACGCCATCTACGCCGAGTGTGCCGTCAATTTCCGTATTGCCGCCAATATTGACGCCTTTTTCAATGCCTACGCCTCCTTCTACGACAAGCGCGCCATTGTCTTTGCTACCCGAGGGGCTTGTATTTTTTACTGTTGTAATTCCATCTACGCCAAGCGTGCCGTCTATTTCCGTATTACCGCCAATGTTGACATTTTTTTCGATCCCTACGCCGCCTTCAATTATGACGGCGCCATTGTCTTTTGTAGTTGATTCCGTTGTATTGTTGAACCTGGCAATTCCACCCACATTTAAATCGCGATCAATATTGGCATCCCGGCCTACATTGAGGTCTACCCCAACATTGAGGTTATTGTTGATATTGATATCGCCCGTTGCAGTAATGCGCAGTCGCTCAATACTGGTGGTTTTCATGACGAAATCTTTTGCTTCAATTGTGCCAATGAAATGTGCCCCTGGAACGGTCAGATCATTGCCGTTGACTTTCCAGAAAGCAGCCGTTTTTTCAGAACCGTCGTCATTGTGGCCATTTGCGATGTCGCCTGCTGTTGCTGCGTGAAAAGCATAAGGTACTGCCATGAGCTGACTGGCATTGATGGGGATAAAGTTATCGCCTCCCGTTTCGTCCATTGCTAATTCCATCCATACGTTCATGGTATTCCAGGGCACATGCTGGAAGTCACCGCTCAAAACATCGCCTTTCCCCACCACCAGATTAAAGAGGCCAAGTTCGTTGGTAATAATGCGATGGATTTCCTTATAATCGGCTTTGCCGCCTACTTCGCCAGCGAAAAGACTGATTTGCAGGCTAATATTTTTATCGGCCAATACCTGTCCTTTCGCATCACGCGCAATCGCCTGGTAATTGATGCCGGCAGGCGCATTTTGAGCAAAGATTGCTGCGGAAAATAAAAGTAAAAGAGCTGTTAATAGAGGTCTGAAATTCATAACAAAAGGGTTTAACAATTATTGAATTTTAATAATTTTAAAAGTTTGCGAGGCGCCGGAAACATCGGCTACAATACGCAGCCAATAAGCTCCTGCGGGGTGTGCGCCGAGGAATAGTTCCGAAGTAGCTTGCCCGGGAGGAAGGCGGGCGCTCCAGGTTAGCCGTCCGTTGTCGTCAAACAAGGTTAAAGTGGAAGCGTTTTGACTCCAGTCGTCATCAATTTGAATGGTGAGCACTGTACTCACCGGGTTGGGCGCAATGGTAATCTCTGCTTTAGCCGGTTTACCGGGTATAACAGGCGAAACCAATGCTGCGCACAAAATATCAGGCTGTTGAAAGCCTTCGGTCAGTAATTCCCCATTGGTGCATTGCAAGGTAGCGACGGAGGTTTCGCCAAGCGTCCAACTCAAGTGAACATTTGGGGTTTGACCATCGCCGCCAGCAGCGGCCACCACGGATCGAATTTGTGCTGTTGCGCTCATAGCTATGCATACTATAGCCATCAACAGACAGGAAGCAGGTTTCATATTACTCCTTATTTGGTGAAAAAATATAATGAAGCTGCCGCCTTCGCTTTGAAAGCGGAAAGCAATTCAATTTGCGTCAATAAAAAATGGACTATTTTGGTATGGATAGCTTGAAAACAAGGGGGGGAGGTGGAATCAATGCCAGCAAAACAACAGGCGGGCATTGCACGTATAAAAAGTAGCTTTCAGGCAGACACAAATCTATATGGCAGGCATGGCGAGGTCGTTAATTTATAGCTCAAATGCTTTAAATTATGTTGCAACGCGGCAGTTTTCCTGCGAGAAACTGTGTTTATTTTCGGGATTGCCGCCATTCCGTCGGCGTTTTGCCGAACGCTTCAAAAAAAGTCTTGGAGAAATAAGTAGGCGCGGAAAAGCCGACTTCATAGGCGACTTCGGCTATACTTTTGCCGTTGTCCAGTAGCAATTCTTTGGCCTTGTGCAAGCGAATAGAGCGAATAAATACACTGGGCGAAGCGCCGGTTAATGCCTTGACTTTTCTAAAAACCTGACTGCGGCTCATGCCGAGTGCCTGCTCTAATTGGAGGATTTCAAAATCGGAGTCCGACAGGTGGAGCTCAACTATTTCGCGTATTTTCAAGAGGAAGGCATCTTCCATAGCAAAAGCCGGATCGCGGCTCGGCGCCGGCATTTGGTGAATGGCGGCATAGCGTTGTTGCAAACGGAGGCGCAACTGGATGAGGTTGGCTAAACGGGTTTCTAATTCAGCAGGTTCAAACGGTTTGGCCAAGTAATCGTCAGCGCCGCGTTTCAAACCGGCGATCCGGGATTCGACATCTGCGCGTGCGGTGAGTAAAACAATGGGAATATGGCTGGTCAATTCATCGCTTTTGAGCGTTTCGCAGAGTTCAAACCCGTCTTTTTCCGGCATCATTACGTCGCTGATGATGATGTCGGGTATTTGTTCAATTGCTTTTCGGATACCTTCGGCGCCGTTTTCGGCAAAAGTTATGCGGTATTCGTTGCGTACGCATTCTGCGATGTAAAACCGCACGTCGGGGTTGTCCTCCACGATGAGCAACATCGGTAATTGATCGTCTGACGAATAGTATTCCGAGGAGGCGGGTATTGACGGTTCTTCTGTATGAGAACCTGTTATCGTTTGAAAATGTGGCATCGGGGGTGTATACGGCAGGGTAATTTGGAAGGTAGTTCCTTTGCCTGGCGTGCTTTGTACTGCGATCTTGCCTTCCATTAGTTTTACAAATTCCTGTACTAAAGCCAGGCCGATACCGGTACCCGCAACATGTTCAGCGGCGCCCCCTTTTTGGAAAGGCGTTGCCGATGCCGGCGCTGCTTGATAAAACCGGTCGAATATTAAGCCTAACTGATTCTCCGGAATGCCAATTCCTGTATCGCTGACGATCAGCAAGATCTGCCTGGGGGCCTGGTTATCGTTCGGAGTATCAGTTTGGAGCCGCAGTTCAACCTGGCCTTCTTCCGGCGTGAATTTCAGGGCATTGGAAAGGAGGTTAACGAGGATCGCCTGGGTTTTTTCATGGTCGAAAGCCATTTCCAGATGGGGAGTTTCGCACCTGTAAAGCAGTTGGATGCGGCGAGATTGGGCATAAGACTGAAAGGCTTCCACCTGGTATTGCAAAAAGGCTGCAAGATCGCCGTTGGAAGGCGACAGTTGTAATTTGCCGGCTTCCAGGCGTGCAAGGTCCAATAATTGGTTCACTAAATCCAGTAACTGCCGGCTGTTTCTGCGAATTATTTCAGTAGTCTGTTCCACTTTCGGTTGCTGCCCCTGCAACGCATATTTTTTCAAGGGATCCAACATGCCGAGAATAACGGTGAGCGGTGTTCGGAACTCATGGCTGATATTGGTAAAAAAAC
The DNA here is from genome assembly GCA_036741235.1 of Saprospiraceae bacterium. GTDB lineage: Bacteria > Bacteroidota > Bacteroidia > Chitinophagales > Saprospiraceae > JABWBR01. Next base: position 13,016 of record DAINSQ010000093.1, read on the forward strand.
GGGTTTTGAAGGCATCAAGTTCTTGAAGCCGTTGGGTTTCTTTTTCTGCCATGCTCCGACGCAACTGAAACCTGTAAAAATAAAAACTGCCTGACAGAACCGCGCCTGCAACGAGCAACAAGAACCACCACCGCAAATACAAAGGGCGCAACACTGTCAGCCTGAAATCGAGTTCGTTTTCTGCCCAGCTCCCCCTGACAGATTGCGCCTGTATTTTCAAACGATGCTTCCCATAAGGCAAACTCGACATCCGCAACAATGGCTCGGCGAGAATATTCCAATCTTCGTCCACACCCTCAATTTTGTATGCATATGTCACTTTTTGGGGTGAGAAATAATCGAGCAGGGCGAATTCGAGTTGAAAATAACGGTCAGAAGGATGCATGGTGATTTCACCGGAAGCGAGCAAATCGACGGTATGATTTTCCAATTTTTCGGTTGCGCCGGAGAACAAAAAGAAATCGGAAACGACTAATTTTTTGTCTGTCTCCTGAAAAGAAATTTCCGGGGACATTTGGCGACTGTCATAAAAATCCTTTGGATGAAAAGCCGTCACACCGTTTAGCCCGCCAAAATAGAGCGTGCCATCATCACCCTGGAAGTGCGAAGTACGGTTGAACTCGTTTTGCGCCACCCCGTCGGCAGGCAGCCAGGTGCGACGAACGGAGAAGCTCTTTTTGTCAAATTGAGCAATGCCTAAATCGGTCGGCAGCCAAAAATGCCCAAAATCGTCTTCGTAGACGGCGTAAACGAAGCCGTTCAACAGGCCGTTTTTTCTAAAAAACAGTCGTTTTTCACCCGTTTTTGGATCCCACCGCAGTAAGCCCGCGCCTGCAGTGCCCAGCCAAAAAACGCCTTCCTTGTCTTCAAAAAAATGGTAAAAATCATCGTAGGGCAACCAGTTTTTGCCCTTGCCCCCACTCCAGTATCGCTCAGCGATTTGGCCCCCTGCAGTCATTTTATAAAACCCGGCGCTGCTGCAAAGCCAAACCGCATGGGAATGGTCTCGCCCAATATGGACGATAGCTGCTTTTTCAAGTTCCGGAAAACGGCGGGTATCCGGTTTAGACACCTGCCTCGTCTTGGGGTTAAAAAAAAACAGGCCTTGCCCGGTCCCCACCCACAATTGATCCGGTGTTGCTGGAAAGATAGTCCAAAGCACATTGTTTTGGAACGGAAAAGTATCCAAAGTCTTTCCAGAAGCCGGATCAACCCGCGCAAGCAAGCCCCGATTAACTATGCTTGGGAGTTGCCCACACCACATTTCCCCGGTCGCATCGAAAGCCACACCATAGGCGGATCCATCCTTTTGTTCAAAAAACAAACGCCCTGTTGCAAGATCAATGCCGCACAAGCTTTGGTCAGGGCCTTCGGTATTTATCCACAATTTTTTATCCTTTTGGAAAATCCCCCGGCAAGAGATGCCGCGCCCGTCGTGTGCGTTTTTATCAAAAAGAAAGCGGCGAAAATGGTCTTTCCGGACCTCTATTAGTTCGAGACCAAAAGCGGTACCCAGCCAGACACCGCCGTTGCTAATGCGAAGATAATTCTCAATATATCTGTTATTAAAAGCCGGAAATTGAGTAAGCAGGTCAAGTAGCCTTTCCCCTTTGTTGTTAAAAATATCGGTTTCGGTGAGCCACAAATTTCCGTTTTCGAGTTCCAAAAGCACCGTTTGGTCCCACCAATGGCGTGAAGAGGGGGGAATTGGCACGGTCAGCCTGTTTTTTTCGGCGCCCGGTTTTATTTGCCAATAAATGGTTTGATTGGCCGCGTTGTCATATTCCATTGCAAAGAACCTATCCGGGTTTTCGGCGCCCCCGAGCATTTTGGCAAACTTGTTTCCGGGCGCCGCCTTAAAATTGCGCAGCACGTTTCCTTCGGCATCTGTTTCGACCAAAACATGATGGTGTTTACTCCTGGAGGAAAGCCCCAAAACGCCATTTTGGCGGGTTAAAGTCAATACCGTTAAATCGGAAATCGAAGGCGCGACCACCTGCCTCCACCCCGTATCAGGATGCCAACTGATCCAGCCGCCGGGATTGCGCGTGCCAAAAAAAAGCATACCTGGCAGGGTTGAATTGACGCCGGGACTGTTTGAGCTGATCGAGATGCCCCGGTAAGTGATGTTTTCGAGCGGAACAGGTGGTTTTTCTTTAACGTATTCCCGAAAAGGAGTGATCTGCCCGGAAATCGGGTCAAGGATATCTACGGAGGCAATGCCCGAAACCGAAGTTGAGTTAGCTCTCGAAACAAGCCACAATTGACCGGCTGCATCTTCCAATATCCAGTGGATGTGATCCGTACTAAGCCTATTGTCGACTTTATTAAAGATTTTGAACCGCAGGCCGTCAAACCGCGCTACTCCGCCATTGGTGGCCACCCAAATGAAACCCCGTCGATCCTCCAGTATACAGTTGACCTGCCGGTGCGGCAAGCCATCCTCAATGCTATACCGATGGATAACCGGCAGGTAGTTCTGCGCCGGAACCATTATCCGAAAGCAGCATAAAAGCAAGAGAAGAAAAAAGTATTTATTGTTTAATATATTCATTCGGGGAAAAAAAATTCCAACCCAAAGTTATCTTTTTTGACGAATCGAATCATTTTTTTGTCATACATCATACCCCACCGCCCAAACGCTGCCTTACACATACCGAGAAAGCCGTTCCTGGTACTTGCGCTGTCAAACAAATGTTGCAGCCGATTGTATTAAAAACCACCCATCTCCTGGCGCAACCGATTACGGGAAAATGACTTATACAAAACTTCCTGACCGGTATATAAATGTGCGATATCTCGTGAATAGCCGGTAATATGCCGCACTTTTTATCAAGGTCTCCTTTCCTGCTTTTTTTTCGACATCGCCTCCTGGTTGTGGAGTAAAAAAATGGCAGCCCGTGTTGTCACAGGCTGCCATTCACTATTTTATTTGTTTCCGATTTTTTTTATTGTTTATTCAACACAAGGCGTTTCGCTACATCCGGCAGGCCCTCCGATTTCACCTTCACCAGGTACATACCGCTGGGGTATGCCGACAAGTCGAGGCGCTCCATGGTTTGGACTTCCGGTATTTCTACGAAGTGCAGCAGCCGGCCTTGCAGGCTGTATACTTCCAGGCGCACGGCGCGGCCGGCATAGGTGGTCAGGTCGATATTGACCTCGCCGGTGGTGGGGTTGGGAAATACCTGTACGAACAATTGGTCATATTGGTGGTTTTCCGCCGTTTGCGTGCCGGGCGATACCGCCAGCGGCTGCAAACCGCCGCTGATGCCCACATTGTTAAATGTAGCCTGCGTGGTAGTGGTATTGTTGATGCTTTCGACAAACAAACCTACCTGGATGCAACTATTCATGGTAATCGTGGCTGAACCGCGGAAGGCCCAGGTAACTCCGTCTGGTGAACTAAAGGCAGTAAAGACATTACCCGTTCTGGTCAATCGCAGCCAGGTATGCGTAGGTGGTATTCCCGATTGCAGGGTATTCGTAGGTCCGAAAGTAGTCGACCGGATTTCGCGGCGCAGAATGGTGCTCAACTGGATTTTAAGTGTAAATTTTCTGGAACCCTGCGCAGTGGTCTCCCGCATTTGTATGCCGGCCCAGCCGCCCTGTGGAAATATGCTGCTCACATGCACAACCAGTTCTGCATCACCGCACAGACTTTGGTATACGCTGTGCTGCACGTCGCTGGTATTGGTGATGTAGCCATTGGCGTTCAGGGTAAATGTCCCTTCATTTCCACAAAAATCATACGAAGAGCTACCCTGAGCCGTAGTGCCTATATCTGACGCCGACCAGCCTTGGGGCAAGCCAGTGTCTTTGTTGACCAATAGACTGGCTATACAGCTGGCGCTATTGCCGTTGCCGTCGTTTGCTGTTACTTGTATCTGTATGGTTTGTCCGATGTTGCTGCAATTGACTTGTACCGGGCTGATCGAAATGACCTGTACCTGGCCGCAGTTATCGCTGCTGCCTGCTATATTCAATACATCGGCTGCCGTCAGGGTATATTGGGTGCCTTGCAGTTGCACGCTCCCCTGGCGACAAACAACCGTCGGCGGGGTGTTGTCTGTTTTCGTTACCGAAAAACTGCACTGTGCCGGGTTGCCGTTGACGTCGGTCACGGTCAAGGTCACCGTCATGTTGCCAGTCCCGGACACCGGGGTTCCCGCTGCCGGAGACTGCGTGACACTTTGCACGCCGCAGTTGTCGTTGGTGACGGCCAAACTTGTGTAATTGGGCAGTGCCGCCGTACAGTTGGCGCCCAGCACCAAAGTTTGGGTAGCCGGGCAGGTGATGGTAAGCGGCGTGTTGCCCTGCACCGTCACAGTGGCCATGCAGGTGGCCATTTGCCCCCGTGCATCGGTAACCGTAAGCGTATATTGCTGTGAGCCGATGTTGGCGCAGGTGAAACTCAGGGAAGACTGCCCGCCCACGGTGAAGGTCAGCGCACCGCAGCCGGTGGAGCCGTTGTCGAGCGCCGAGGCTGCCAGGGTAGCCGCGCCCGTTCCATTCAGGGTGACTGTTTGGCCCTGGCAGGCTGCGACCACGGGGGTTGGGTTGCTCTGAAACTCATACGCCCCCATGTCCACCACCCCGCTATTGAAGACGCGGGGGTTACCGTCCAGATCAGTGGTGACACCGGAGGGGACGGCGGCGTTACTGCCTGTGTTGATAGCGGGGGAGCAGGTTTGCAGCCGCAGGTCGCCGGCGCCGACAAAAAGCGGGTCCATGTCGAGGTTGCCCGTACCCGCGTAGCCGCCCTGCACGATGGAGTAGGTGACGGTGGGGCTGGAGCCTTCAATCCCGCTGCTGTTGCCCCAAAGGATGGAGTTGGTCACCGTCGGAGAGGAGCCCTCGTTGAACATACCGCCGCCGCCATACTCTGCCGATTTGCCGGAAATTCTGCAGTTGGTCACCTCTGGAGAGGAGGACGCGTTGTTGAACATCCCACCGCCGTATAAAGCCGAATTGCCGGAAAAAATACAATTAGTAACGGTAGGAGCGCTTGCCGACTCATTGTACATCCCGCCGCCGAATGTAGCCGAATTGCCGGAAAAAATGCAGTTGGTCACCGTCGGAGAGGAGTGGTAGTTATCCATCCCGCCAAATATCCCCCCAGTAATAGTGAAGCCGTCGAGTACAGCGGTACTGTTCAGGTTGTTGTTATTGATGACGTAGAAGTAGTAGTCTTCGCCGCTGAGGGTAGTTACATGGGTGCCCCAGTTCCTGTTGCCCATGCCGGGGTTGCCCGTGTTGGGAAAGCCGCCGTAAATGGCCACGCCGTTTTTCATGGCGAAAGAAATGTACCGGTCACTGTCGGTGGTGGGCTTGTAGGTGCCGGCAGCTACCCAGACCTGGTCGCCGGGGCTGGAGGCGTTGATCATAGCTTGCAGATCATCGCTGGCATCTTCCCAAGAAGTACCCTCGCCGCCCCCGTGCTGTTTTACGTAGCGGATCGTGGCATGCAATGAACCCCAGCTGCAAAACGAGAGTATCATCAGAAGCAGGAGATGAATATATCGCTTTTTCATGGATATCATTTTAGGACGGCGGCAACCGGTATGTATCCCCGTGGCAACTGTCTGCCGCCGGTAGCAGTTACCCCGGGGCCGGGTTTAGCGCCTGTCAACATCTCCTCCTTTATAACCTTCACTCGGCCCGTCCGCACTGAGGTCCCACTCTTTGGCGCCCAGCGAAGTTGCGCTCCCCGTGGTAAACATTACCTGTGCTGACAACCCCAAGGGAATGCAGAGGGCACATGCAAGGAATAGATGTCGTGTGCTCATGATTTTCATTTTTTGTGTTTATATGCGGTCGAACAAATAGTTCGTGAATTTTCTGATACGCGACCCTGGAAGTTGCATTTTACCGCTTTATCGGGCTCCTTTGAAAATTGATTTTTGGGTTGGTATTAAGAATAAAAGACCCCTTTTTTACTGAAAAAAATTTACATATTTTCAACTTGATCAACAATGATTTCAGTCAACACAAACAATTATTTACACCTATAAAACAATATTATTTTTATGGATTTTGAGTAATATATTTCGCGCCCAAGGTCAGGCTGTGCGAGGTATAAAATGCAAAGAGACGATCCATGTATTATGAATCGTCTCTTTGCAAAATAACACAAGGAAAAGTGATTATTGAATATTCAACAATTTAGTTACAGCAGGCGCGCCGTCTGATATAACGCGAATCAGATAAGCACCTTTGGCATAACCCGACAGATCCATATTGACAAGGTCATGTTCCACTTCGTCAATATCCACGTAATGCATGACTTGCCCAAACAGGTTCCAGACCTCAATGCGCGCGGCGCGGCC
>DAINSQ010000094.1:0-19216 GCA_036741235.1 Saprospiraceae bacterium
AACTAACCTCCAGCGGCGCGCAACCCGAAGTTGTTGAAATGCTGAAAGATGCAATATCCGGCGGAATCAAAATGGAGATGATTTGTTCAGCCGTATCGCTGCCGCAGGTATTTTCTGTAATCAGCATAACCGAATAATCGCCGTCGGCGGCATATACATGGGTGGGCGATACCTCGGTGCTTGTCGAATCGTCGCCGAAGAACCAGGAATAGTTGTCGGCGCCCACTGAAGTATTGTTGAATGACACCGAAGCGCTGCCCAGCGGATTGTTGGCGGTGAAACCCGCTGTGGGCGGCCCGTTCACCACGATGGTATCCTGGAAACTGCTCGAAGCGCTGCCGTTTGACACGGTCAGGGATACGATATAGGATCCCGGCGTATTAAATGTAACCTCCGGGTTTTGGCTTGTAGCGCTTGCCGGGTCGCCGCCTTCAAACGTCCACGACCAGGAGGTAGCGCCGCCTGTAGAGGTATCGTTAAAAACAACGGTCAGCGGAGCGCAACCCGAATCGGGATCAGCTGTGAAACCTGCGGTGAGCGGGTTAACGATCGTCACCGTCTTCTGTAAAAAGCGCGTGCCGCACTGGTTGGTGGCGGTCAGACGAACGGTATAGGTTCCCGGTGCGGCATACGTATGCGAAGGGCTGAACTGCGTGCTGGTGGCGCCGTCGCCGAAATTCCACAGGTAGGTATTGCCATTGACGGTTTGGTTGGTAAAGTTGACAGTAAAGCCTTGCGTAGAGAAAGTGAAATTCACAGTCGGTTGGCTCAGCACGGTAATCAGGTCGGCTTCAACGGCCAGGTCGGTACCGGCGGCGTTGGTTACCTGCAGGGTGGCGCTATAAACGCCTGGTTGACTATAAGTTACCACAGGGTTGATTTCGGTAGAGACTGCGGGGTTACCGCCGGGAAAGTTCCACTGTCTTGAGGTAATAACACCTGTCGATACATCCTGATACTGAACCTCCAGAGGGGCGCAGCCGATGGTTGGGGTGGCCGTCATGGCCGCTACGGGCGGCGTCACGGTCTGACAATCGGCAGTCAGGCGGATATTGTCGATATACAGGTTATTGCCGTTGTCGTTGATGTTTTGAAAGCGAATGCGCACATTGGGTTGACCGATATAATCGTTAAGGTCAATCACGATACAGTCGGCGCCAAAGTCAGTACCGTAGCACCAATCGTTGACGACGGCGGGCGTAAATGGGTTCTGCGAATCGGGCGCCGTAGCGAAATTGCCGGTACCATTTTCAGTAGCGTCGAAAAGCGTGATAGGATAAGTTGTGCCGCCATTAATAGACAGCAGTACCTTAAACCTGTCGCTGCGTTGGGCATTATAACGTTTATAAGCGTAATCGAAGCGTAACTGCATGCCGCTTTGATTACTAAAATCGAAGGGCTGTGAGGTCAGATTATCGATCTGGTTGAGGTTGGTGTAGGTATAATTATCCATAAACATCGCCCGTTTACCGGATTGGGCGCCGCCCACTTGCTTCCAGCTCCAGGTAGTTGCGCCGTCGGAGTTGCCGATATCCCAGAAAGTGGGGCCGTTTTCAAAGGTTTCAAACATGAGGTACCTCGTTCCCTGGTTATTAACCGTAATGGCGGTATTTAACGTGGTAGCGTCGGTGCCCGCCGAGTTGGAAACAATAAGCGTAGCGGTGTACGTGCCGGGTTGATCGTAGCGCACGGTGGGGTGCTGTTCGGTGGAACTGGAAGGAATACCGCCCGGGAATAACCACTGCCAGGAAGTCGGGTTATTGGTAGAATTATCAATAAATGGAATGGTGGTACCGGGGCAGATGTGAGTGGCCGGCGCCTGAATTTGTGCGACGGGGGGCGCGGTTACCGTACAGGATGAGAAGCAGCCTCCACTGCCTGCCAGCAGGCTGATGAAGCTGTTCATAGTGGTAATAGAAAAATTGGACCACTGATTGGTATTATTTACAGATGGGGCCATAATAAAATTGGAGCCCGCTGCGTCGTGTTCTGCATTGAAATTGTGGCCGATCTCATGCGCTTGTAATACACGCAACAAACTGGACGTAGCCGAAAAGTTTTGCAGTACGTTGTAGCGGTCTTCCGTGCACAACCCGCCCAGCCAGGCTACGCCGATAGTCGTGCCGGCGAGATCGCGGTTAGTCCACAATGAGGCTACATCATAATTTGAGCCGAAGCCGCCGCCGTTGCCCCAGTTGGTGAAACTGTTAAGCAGTGTGCCTGCATTGGTCGAGCTGGTCCAGGGGTCGCAAGTTGAGCAGGTAGACACAAAATAGTCAACCACGTCGAAGTCGATTTCATCGGCGAATTCGTTGTCGTAATTGGTTTGCACCAGGTTGAGGATGCCGAGCATGAAGTTTTCAGCATTCACGACGCTGCCGGTAAATTGGAACATGCTGAAATCAGCGGCCAGCGCAACTTCAACTTTATAACATTGCCCGACTTTTTCCTGGGCAACCTGCGAATGCTGCCTGACCGGCATATCATGCCCCATCAGGTGTTGCCACTCTTCCGACCAGCCGCAAATGGGGGCGTCGGGGAAGATCACATCGGTGTCGCGATATACTACGTATTGATTGGCAGGAGCGCCGGGCAGCAACCGCCACAAGGGTTCGATGTTATAAGTTTCGCCGCCGTACTCCCAGAGCCCCAGCAGAAAATCAGCGTCGATCGTCATGCGCACTCTGCCGCCGCCCGTTACCTGACCTCGATAGGTTTTGTTTTCCGACCGGGGCAAATCAATGATTCCTTCTGGTGTGCCCATGCGCAGGCGGTAGTTGGGCGCACGCATATCGTGGGCTTTTAGCGACCAGCGCCACGATTCGCCGGGACCCAGCGTGAGGATGAGGCCCGTTTCCTGGCCGCCGCTTTTTACATGAGCATTCAGCGCGGCGACATCAAGTTCGAATACGCGGTAGGCTGTAAATTTGGCATCGAGTTCGGCGCTTGGCGCCATCGGGACAGGGAGGCCCTCAAATTTGCCCTTTTGGGCGTACGCAAGTTGTTGGAAGGTGCAAATAGTTGCCAACAGGAGTAAAAATCTCGTCATAGTTTGTGTTCCTTTCAAAATAAAAGTAGGGTGGGTGAAGATACTACATTCTCCGAAAATATAGTGAAAGGTAATACGTTCGTTAGTTAGCCGACATTTTGAAATGATTGGGGACCGCCGAAGGCACTAAAACCGGATAAACCTTTACATTTAAAAACAGCAAACATTACGCGCTTATGCAACAACAAGAATTACTCTATAAATTCAACCAATTGGTACTCAACAAGTATCATTTATACAACGGCTTGTTTCTCAAATTGCCCTACGAAAAAATTGCCAATACGGGAATGTTGTTGCCCATCATGGGGCAATATAGCCGGCGGGGCCTGGAAGCGGGAAAAAAACCGGAAGAAATTGTTGATCAGTTTTTTGAACGTTTTACTAATTTTATTTCGGAGGCCGAAAAAATCAATTTCCTGTTCCACGTCATTCAATACGTTGAAAGGCAGGTAGTGCTTTTTGACAGCATCGAAGACGCCGCTTTTAGCGGGCTCAACGCTCCGGCGGAATCGAATTCGCTTCGCGAAATGTACAATACAGCGGCGGCATCGGGTAAAAAAGCGGACTGGCAGGATTTCCTCCGTCATTTTTCGGTGCGTATTGTTTTTACGGCCCATCCCACGCAGTTTTATCCGCCGGCCGTACAGCACATCATTCACGACCTTGAAGACGCCATCCAGTCCGACGACGTGAATGCCATTGATGAATTGCTTCAACAATTGGGGCAAACGCCGTTTGTCAATCGCGAAAAACCCAGTCCGCTCGATGAGGCCAAAAGCATTATTTATTATTTGCGAAATGTATACTATCGCGCCATCGGCGATATGTTTACCCGAATAGCAACTCATTTTTCCACCGATGGGCAGTTGGACAACTTCGACCTGTTCAGACTGGGGTTTTGGCCCGGCGGCGACCGCGACGGCAATCCCTTTGTTACTTACGATATAACCAGGCAGGTAGCCTGGGAACTCAAAACTACGCTGTTTAAATGCTACTACCACGAACTCAAAAGTCTGCGTCGTCGCATTACCTTTCATCAGGTGAGCGATATTTTGCAAAAGCTGAGCGATCAATTGTACTTGAATATGTTTGATCCGCAGCCCGGCTTTTCGCATCAGGATATGCTGGCCCCCCTGCAGACCGTCGCCCAATTGCTGAATGATAAATACCACGGCCTCTATGTTAAAGAGCTACAGGCGTTAATCACCCGGGTGCAGATTTTTAAATCTCATTTTGCAACAATTGATATTCGCCAGGACTCGCGCATTCACCAATACGTTGTAGACGCCATTGCCGAAAAATATGGTTTGTGCCCGCAACCGTTCAGGACCCTCGATTCGGCTGACAAAATGAGGTTGTTATCAACGGCAGCCATCCAGGTAAATGCCGGTGATTTTGATGATGATATTGTCAAAGACACCATTCTCAATATTCAGCAAATCAGGGATATCCAGCAATCCAACGGCGAGATTGGCTGCAACAGGTACATCATCAGCAATGCCGAAGATGTGTTTGCCGTGATGAACGTATACGGGCTCTTCAGATGGTGCGGCTACCCGCCGGAGGATATTCACGTTGACATTGTGCCGTTATTCGAGACCATCACCGGATTGTCCCAATCAGAGTCCATCATGGAGCAACTCTATCGCGAGCCGGTTTATACCCAACATCTCGCAGCCCGTAGTAAGCGGCAGACTATCATGCTGGGCTTTTCCGACGGCACCAAAGACGGCGGTTATTTGAAAGCCAATTGGGAAATTTTCAAAACAAAAGAAAAACTCTCCCGGCTTTCCCATAAATCGGGTATTAGCGTTGTATTCTTCGACGGCAGGGGCGGTCCGCCGGCGCGCGGCGGCGGCAAAACGCAGCGTTTTTACGCTTCGCAAGGTAAAAATATCGCGAATGAAGAAATTCAACTCACTATACAGGGGCAAACCATCACCAGCATGTACGGCACCAGCTCGCAATTTATTCACAATTGCGAGCAATTGCTGCTGGCAGGCGCTTCCAATCAGTTGTTAGACAAAAAAGACACCCAACTTTCCGTTCAACAGCGAGCCTTGCTGGAAGAACTGGCGGAATTGAGTTATGAAAAATATACCGCGCTGAAAAACCACCCGCAATTCCTTCCATACCTCGAAAAAATAAGCGCGCTAAAGTATTACGGCAAAACCAACATTGCCAGCAGGCCCGGCAAGCGCGGCGATAAGGCGGGGTTGGCATTTGAAGACCTGCGCGCCATTTCTTTTGTCGGCGCCTGGAGCCAACTCAAGCAAAACGTGCCGGGGTACTTCGGCATCGGTTCTGCGCTGCAACAACTACAGCAAGCCGGCCGCCTTCAGGAAGGCGCCGCCCTTTATCAGGATTCCGCATTTTTTAAGGCGCTGATACTCAACAGTATGATGTCGCTTGAAAAATGTTATTTTCCGCTTACCGCCTATATCCGGGATAATCCCGAGTTTGCTGAATTCTGGGCAGTCCTTCACGACGAATACGAGCTGTCAAAAGAACTCATCCTGGCCATTTCCGGACAAAAAGAGCTAATGGAGGAGGAACGACTTTCGAAAGCTTCTATCGATGTTCGCGAAGAAATAGTATTGCCGTTGCTGATCATCCAGCAATACGCCCTGCAAAAAACAAGCCAAGGTGTTGAGAATAAGGAGGTTTACGAAAAGCTGATCACCCGTTCGCTGTTCGGCAATATTAACGCGAGCAGAAATTCCGCCTGAGTTTTTGCCGGCGCAATTGGCGCCTTTTCATTCCGACGCAAGCAATTTTATGGCAAATCGCTAAAAATTGCGCAAAACGCGTATATTTGCGGAGTTTTTTTCAAAGGTTGCCAAAGGCTCCTTGAAAAAGCAAGCATTACACATTAGCACTATTGCTCAATTATCTGTTTAAGTAAACTATCGAAACATGCAAGGGAAAGGGATTGTGAAGTTTTTCCTTGTGCTCATGATCATCGTTACCGTAGCACAGTACTTTTTTATTTTCCCCACACAGAAAGTAGAAAAAGCTGCTGATGAGTACGCCATGCGCGCATCGGATAAAATCAGTGATGAAGCACAAAAGAAAGCCGTTTTCAAAGCCGAAAGAGTGGCTTTCCTCGATTCTGTATCTACCGAAGAGGTATTTCGCATTCCGCTGTTGAAGTCGTACACCTACCAGGAGCTCAAAGCGCAGCAACTGGCCCTGGGTTTGGACCTTAAAGGCGGTATGAGCGTCGTATTACAGGTAGACCTCCAAAACTTCATCAAGGCGTTGTCTAACGACAGCAAGGATCCCACCTTCACGGAAGCGCTGAAAAAAGCTTCCGAGGCTCAGAAAAACGCCCAGTCTGATTTCGTGACCCTGTTTGCGAATGCCTGGAGCGAAGTGGGCAACGGCAAGAAAATGGCGCCCATTTTTACCAAAAATGAAGCGCTGCGCGACCAGATCAAATTCGATACCGACGATAGCGAGGTGATCCGCATCATTCGCCAAAAGGCCAATGAAACGGTAGACCTTACGTTTAAACTGCTCAAAGAGCGTATCGACAAGCTGGGAGTTACCCAGCCCAACGTTTCGCTTGACGCCGGCCGCGACCTTATCGTGGTGGAACTGCCAGGTATCGACAACCCCGAGCGTGCCCGGAACTTCCTGCAATCAGCCGCCAAACTCGAATTCTGGAACTTGTACCGCATCAATGACCCCGCTGTGATCCAGGCTTTTATCGATGCCAACCAGCGCCTGAAGCAAACGGAAAGCGGCGATACGGTTTTGCGCCAGGAGATCGTGCGTATCGATACGACTTATGTCACGGATTCGCTTGGCAATCAGGACAAAACGCAGATTGCCAAACTGGATACGATCTACGGCCAAAATACCGAGCAGGGGCCGCTGTTCGATAAACTGACGCTAAACTCTACCGGCGCCGCTGGATTGGCAGTGATGGGTACCGCCAAGAAAAACCAGCGCGACCAAATTTCGGAATACCTGAACCGCGATGACATCAAGCGTTTCTTCCCGGCCGATATGGTCTTCAGATGGTCTAAAGACCCAGTCAAAGACCAGGAAACCAAGAAGTTTACCGAAGAATACGAGCTGTTCGCCCTCAAAGCAGAGCGCGACGGCAAGGCGGCACTCACCGGCGAACACGTAACGCAAGCCGGCGCAAGCCCCGACCCCAACTCTAACGAGGTCGGCGTAAGCCTGAAAATGGATAATACGGGCTCGAAAATATGGGGCACGGTGACTACCGCCGCCGCTGCTGATAACAACCGCGAAATCGCTATCGTACTTGACGACGAGGTGGTGTCCAGCCCTCGCGTAATCAACCCGATTACTACCGGCGATACGCAAATTACCGGCAACTTTACGATCCAGGAAGCTACCGACCTGGCTAATATCCTTCAGGTAGGCCGACTGCCGGCAGAAACCCGCATCATTCAGGAATCGCTGGTAGGCCCTTCGCTGGGCGCCGATAATATTAACCGTAGTATCTGGGCGCTTTTGCTCGGCTTTGCAGCCGTGATGGTCTTTATGTTGTTTTACTATGCCCGCGCCGGTATCGTTTCTATTATCGCGCTGCTGGCCAACGTATTTTTTATCCTCGGTACGCTGTCGTCTATTGGCACGGTACTTACCCTGCCCGGTATTGCCGGTATTGTATTGACGATGGGTATGGCCGTGGATGCCAACGTAATTATCTTTGAGCGCATCAAGGAAGAACTGCGCGAGGGCAAGTCGCTGTTGGTATCAATCGCCGAGGGCTTTAAGCATTCTTATTCAGCTATTATCGACGCCAACGTTACGACGCTGCTGACGGCCATCATCCTGGCTTATTTTGGTCTGGGCCCCATCAAAGGTTTTGCCGTTGTATTGATCGTCGGCGTTTTGTCGTCGATGTTTACGGCTATCCTTGTAGGCCACTTGATGCTGGATTGGTGGACGGTCACCAAGGGCAAAACGATCAATTTCTGGACGAAAATATCGGAGAACTTCCTGGCTCATATCAATGTAGATTGGATGGGCAAGCGCAAGTACGGTTATATTTTTTCCGGCGCTTTGTTTTTGATGAGCGTTATTTCGATTTTTACACGCGGTTTTGAGCTGGGTGTCGATTTCAAAGGCGGTTATTCTTACAATATCCAGTTTGACAATAGCAAAAAAGTGGAAGCCCAGGATTTGCGCGAAGCGTTGGGCGAAACTTTCGGCTCAACGCCTATTGTTAAGGTGATTGATACGGAAAACACTTTTAACGTTACAACCAGCTATCTGATCAACGATACGGGCGAAGACGCTTCTGAGCGCGTTACGGAAAAGCTCTTTGAAGGCGTCAATGCGATAGCCGGCGGGTCGCTCAATTACGAGCAATTCAAGCAAACAGACGCATCCGGCACCCACATCACCAGCTCTAGCAAAGTAGGTCCTACTGTAGCCGATGATATCAGGGATAGCGCATTCCTGGCTATTGGATTCTCGCTGTTGGCCATCTTTATCTACCTGGCCGTGCGATTCAGCCAGTGGCAGTTCAGCTTGGGCGCCGTATTGGCTTTGTTCCACGATGTGATTATCACCATCGGCTTGTTCTCGATGTTCCACGGTATCCTGCCGTTCTCTATGGAGATCGATCAGGCATTCATCGCAGCCATCCTGACGGTGATCGGTTATTCGGTCAATGACACGGTAATTGTATTTGACCGAATCCGGGAGTTCAGCAACCAGTACGCGGGGCAACCCAAGGAAGACGTATTCAACCGCGCTATCAACCGCACGCTTAGCCGTACGTTGAACACCTCGGGTACTACCTTGATCACGATCGTCGTGTTGTTTATCTTCGGCGGCGGCAGTATCAAAGGTTTTGCCTTCGCCCTGCTGGCGGGTATCCTCTTCGGTACGTATTCGTCAGTGTTTGTCGCCTCTTCTATTGTGGTTGACCTTATCGCCGGCATCAAAGGCAAAAAGGAAGCCGTGAAGAAGGCTTTCGCGCGTTCTGCATCCAAGGCGCCGAAGGCGTAATCATCGCTGCTATCAATAGGTTCGAACGCCCATTTCCGCAATTGCGGGGATGGGCGTTTGACGTTTTTATAACAACAAAGTCGACGCACAGGCGTTTTTTTAATAAAACTGCATGAGAATCCAATTGCTACTCGCCGGTATTGTTTTCATCGCGATCCAGTCAGGCTGCCAATACACACAAAAAATCAAAGACGGTCGGACCGCTTACGAGCGCAAGCAATATTTTGTGGCGACGACTATGCTCGAAAAAGAGTTCAAAAAGGCCGATACCAGGCTCGAAAAAGGCAAGATTGCTTTCCTTTTGGGCGAAAGTTATAAAGCCATCAATCGCAGTCCCAACAGCATTCAATGGTATCGCACCGCATACGACAACCAATACGGCGTTGATGCGCTGAAGGAATACGCTTTTGCCCTCAAACGCGCCGAGCGCTACGAGGAAGCGATGCAAGCCTTTAAAGAACTGGGCATAGAAATCGGTAGCCCTTACGAGTACAGGCGGGAAATTAATGCCTGCGAAATTGCCGCCGGCTGGAAAAAGATCAAACAACCCGATTATGTAGTAGAACTGGGGGCTTTTAATTCCGGTAAAGCCGATTATTCGCCGGCTTTTTACCGCGACAACCAACTAGTGATTACTTCAGATCGACTGGGCAGCACCGGCGAGGATACTTATAATTGGACCGGCAATTCATTTTCCGATTTGTTTTTGGTGGATTTGACGTCTAATGACGTAAAACCTTTTGATAAAACGCTCAATACGGATAATAACGAGGGCACGCTGGTTTTTGCCAATAATTTTTCGGAAGCGTATTTTACCCGTTGTTATAATGGAGACAAACGCTCGGATGCCTACTGCAAGCTGATGGTGAGCGAATGGATGGGCAGCGGCTGGTCGCCCGCCAAACCCCTGCCCTTTGTGCAGGAAAACGTCAATTACGGCCATCCCAGCTTGTCGAAAGACGGCAAGCGGCTCTATTTTTCGTGCAATCACCCCGACGGCTGGGGCGGCTTTGATATCTATATGTCGGAACGCCGGCAGGGCGGCGAGTGGGGCGACCCGCAACTGCTCAACCGCAATATCAATACACCGGGCAATGAACGATTCCCTGTTATTGATGGCGATACGCTGTATTTCTCGTCAGATTATCACCCGGGTATGGGCGGTCTCGATGTATTTAAAACCTATAAACTCAGTAACGGCGCCTGGGCGCCGGTGTTTAACCTGAAACCGCCCGTCAATTCCGGCGGCGATGATTTCGGCTTTGTGGTGGATTACCAGTCGCCGCTAAAAAACGGGGTTTTACAACAAGGTTATTTTACGTCTACCCGCGAGAACGGCGTGGGCAACGACGATATCTACCGCTTCGAAAAACGCATACCTCCGCCAAAACCTGTGAAGCCGTCAGAGAGCAAGGATATCGTTTATAAGATGGTTCTCGACGGCTATGTGCTGGAGAAAATCCACGAAGAAGCCGGCAATCCCAATAGCCGGGTGCTGGGGCGCAAACCGCTGCCCGAATCAACCGTGGAAATTCGGCTGGGCAGAGACGTCAAGACGGTGAGGGTGAACGATGAAGGCTATTTTACCCTCGAATTGGCTGAAAATACCGACTATGATTTTATTGCCGCCAGATCGGGTTATCTGAGCAATAAAGCGGCATTTACCACGCGCGGACTGGGCAGAGACCCCGATAATCCGGTCATGCGCTACGAGTTGGAGATCGTGCTTGATAAAATATATTTGGATAAAGAGATCAAGCTGGAGAATATCTATTACGATTTTGATAAATGGGATATTCGCGACGACGCCCAACCCACGCTCAACGCGCTGGCGGAAAACTTGCAGCTCAACCCTGCCATTCGCATCCAGTTGTCGTCGCATACCGACTGCCGTGGCAACGACCGCTACAACGAAGACTTGTCGCAAAAACGCGCCCAGTCGGCCGTCGATTACCTGATTTCGAAAGGTATTGACCCCTCCAGGCTGGCTGCCAAAGGCTATGGCGAAACTTCCCCCGAAGTGAATTGCCTCTGCAACCGGTGCACCGAAGAAGAACACCAGGCTAATCGCCGCACGACGTTTAAGATTATCGAATAACGACCAGGCGGGTGACGTAGCTTAAGTTGAATTCGGGACTTTCAATTTTTATCAAATATATTCCTGCGGCAAATTGATCCAATGCCAACAGGTGAGTCCCTGCTGTGCCGGCATCTAGTTGCATTGCTGCCAATTGTCTGCCATTTGTATCAAATAGCGATATCCGGGCTTCCAAAGGCTGTGAAAATTGCCAGCTCAGCATGGCCTGGGAGTATGCCGGATTGGGATAAACACTTACCTGGTATAAAAGTGACGGGTTATCGGTTCCCACAATTTGTGCGCTTGCGCCGGCTGTACATCCATTTGCATCGCTGACTGTTACGCTGTACAGACCTGTCGACGGCGGATGAATCGTGTCGGTAACAGCGCCTGTATTCCACAAAAATTCAAAACCCGGGGTCCCGCCGCTAACAGCTACACTTGCCACCAGACTGCCGTCGTTGGGATTAATACTGGTAAAAATGCTTGCGGTTAGCAAATCGGGTTCTTCAACGAAGATATCGAATACTTTTTCGCAGCCATTGGAATCGCTGACCCAAAGGGTATACATCGCTTCATCCAGTTGGAAAAGCGCGGGGGTTGTCTGATTTTCAAGGATATTGCCTTCCCGGGCCCATACAAAGGTATAGGGCGGCGCTCCGCCGCTCACTGTGCTTTCAATAGCGCCGTTGCTCTCGTTGAAGCAGTCAGGGGGCGTAATTACCCAATCTACGATAAGCGAATCTGCGGGTTCTCCCACTTCAAAAAGCGGAAATATAGCTCGACAGGTATCGGCGTCGGTTACGGTCAAGGCGTACATACCTGCTGGAATATCAATTAAGTCTTCGCTTTGGCTGCCGTTACTCCATTCGTAGTTATACGGGGGTACTCCGCCATTTATGACCACATTGACGGCGCCGCTGGAATCGCCTTTGCAAGCAACCGGGGTGATGAGTGTCAGCGCGTTGTTTATGAGGATGGGGGGATTGATTTCAACGACGTTTGTATCTGTAAGGCTGGTTGTACAGCCGTTGGCGTCAATTACTTCAACCGTATAGGTATCGGCAGGTGCGTTGGTCAGATCCTGGTTATTGGATACAAGCACGCCTGTGCCGTTATACCAGGCGTATTGATAGGGTGACGTACCGCCAAAGACCGAGATATAGATGCCGCCGTCAAAACCCCCGAAGCAGTTGACTTCATCCACGCCGTCGCGTGAAATGAGGAGCGGCAGCGGCTCCGTAATCGACTGGGGGGCTGAGCTGATCTGGCAGCCCGTATTCATATCGGTGATTGTTACGCTGTATTGCGGCGATAAAACCAAGGGACCCACATTCACCAGCGTATCGCCGGTTTGAAACAGATATGATGGAGTAAAATGATATAAATACGATCCCGATCCGCCGCTGATAGCGGCTTGCATAGAGGCATCGGCGGCGCCGAAGCAACTGATGCCGGAAACAGTGAAGCTGTCGAGTTTTAGTGCCGGCGGCCGTTCTCGCAGTTTATAAGAAGGCGTCACGGCGGTGCAGCCGTTGTCGTCGGTTACGGTCAGGATATAATCAGCGGGAGAGGCGTTGTATATTGTAGGCGAAGAGGTTCCGCTATTCCAGGCATAGTGGTAGGGCAAGTTACCGCCAGTCACAACGGCGCTCAGGGTATCTGCCGACGCTGGATTGCAGAGTTGTCCGGCTGATAATTCGATGCCGGCTTCCAGTGCCGATGGCGATTCGAAAATAAAAGTGGTATCGATAGGACAGTTGTTGGCATCCAATACGATAAGCCGGTATTCGCCTTCCGGCAAATTGTAAACATCTTCGGTTGACAAGCCGAGGTTCACCCATTGGTAGGAATAAGGGGGGATGCCGCCCACCATATTGAGCTCGACAAAAGCGGAAGAGTCGCCGTAACAAACTATTTCTCCGATAGCTTCAATTTTTAAAACCATTGGCGTTGGCGCCGTCAGGGTTATAGATTCAGTTACAAACCTGCAACCGCCGATATCGGTAACCGTGAGTTGGTAATTGCCGGGGCCCAGATTATTGCGATCTGCAGTTTGAATGCCGTCATTCCAGTTGAAAAAAACAGGCGGCGTGCCCGATTGCAGAACCAGTACATCGATGAGCCCGTCTGCTACGCCTGCGCAGGTAGGCGATTGGGCCGCCAGTTCTACATCAATGACTTGCGGGGCATTCACGGTGACCGTCGTATCGTAAATGCAGCCCTGGCCGTCGGTGATGGTCACGGGGTAAACGCCCACGCCGACCTGACTGATCATTGCGCTTACATCGCCGCGCGCCCATTGATAAGTAAAAGGCGGCGTACCCGCCGGCGTAAGTTTGATAGCGCCGCTGGAAGGCCCTACACAAGGCGGCGGGGTAATTTGAATGTCCAGATTGAGCGTACTGGTAGGCGTCAGGGTTACGAATGCTGTATCGCTGGTACAATTGTTTGCATCGCGCACAAAAACGCTGTAATTGCCCACTGCCAGGTTGTTGATCTGGTTGCCGTTCTGGCTGGTATTCCATATAAATTCATAGGCCGGCGTTCCGCCTTGTCCCAATACTGCGATGGCGCCATTGTTGTTGCCCAGGCAGGTGGGATGGTTTACATTAACAACTGCAAGCGTCAGGGGAGCAGGTTGGGTGACCTGAAAGGGACGGCTTGCCGTACAGCCTTTGAAATCGGTTACGGTCACCGAATAATTGCCTGCCGGTAGCCCCAATCGCAGCGGGCCGGTCTGGCCCCCATTCCAGGCGTATTGATAAGGCGGCGTACCTCCCAGGCCGCCGGCGAGCAAAAAGCCGTTGGAGAGGCCGTTACAACTGACCATTGCCTGGTTGACAAGGCCGACGTCGAGCAAATCCGGGGCTTCTAACGTAAAACTGGCGCTGGCTGTACAGCCGCGTATGTCTGTCACCGTAATGGTATACGTGCCCGCATTCAGGTTATTGATGTCTTCAGTCGTTTTATTATTGCTCCACAAATAAAAATAGCCGGGCGTGCCGTTGAATACGTCAACGTTTATACTACCGTTGGCAGATTGGTGACAGGAGGGCGGAGTGAGTACGCCTTTAATGATAATGGGTTCAGGTTCCTGGACGATCAGATTATTGAGAATTGTAGTGCAAGCCCCATCGGTGATCGTTGCCGAATAAACACCACCGTTCAGGTTACTGATACAGTTGCCGGTCAAATTGTTGCTCCAAAGGATGGAAGGATTATTGCCGTCCACGGTTAAACAAATCTGACCATCATTACCGCCGGGGCAATTGACGTGCACAATATCAACATCTTCAACGACGGCTGCCGGTCCTTGCACCAATACTGATCGCAATACCAACTGGCACATGGCGCTAGAATTATCGGTTACGGTGATTCGATATTCGCCTTGCGGCAAATTGGCGATGGTGTAAGCGCCTGGTATGCCCGATGCCGAACCCGTAACGCCGTTACTACCTGACCATTGGTAGGCGAAAGGCGCCAATCCGTTAAGGGGCGTCAACGAGATGCTGCCGTTGCTGCCGCCGCAGGTAGTCACATTCACGACTTGGCGGGCTATTGAGTCGATACTATTGGTAGTGGTAACAATGACGCTGTCAACGGCGGTACAGCCCAGTTCGTCGGTGATGGTGACCTGAAGTACCTGCCGCAGCCCCGATTGCTGCCCTCCGGCCACCTCAATTGTTGCGCCTGCAGCGCCGTTGCTCCAGGCGTAGGTATAGGGGGCCGATCCGCCAAGTCCGGTAGCCGTGATGGCTGTTGCTGCGTCTTTGCAAAGGGAAAAAGAATCGGCTGGAGAAAACGCCAGGCCGGGCTGTCCGTTCACACCCAATACCAGCGATCCTTCATCGCTGCATCCTGCACTGGTGGTCATTTTGAAATAATAAACAGTAGGAACCACCGGAGAAACGATACTTGAAGGGAGCTGATTGCCTGCCTGCGCGGGAGTACTGCTGTGAAAAGAGATTTGCCCGCCCGTGAGATTGGCGTCGGAAATCTGGACGGAAGCGAGATTATAAGACTCGCCGGGGCAGATTGCCGGTACGGGCGCTGCGCTGAGGTCTGGATTGGGATTTACCACAACAACTACCTCGGCTCGCACTCCTGAAAAACAGGTAAAATTGGTAGCAGAGGCATAGTACCGGTATTCAACCGGGTTGGGGCTATTGTTGGGGGGTAATACGGGCATATAGCAATTGCCAAAATGCAGCAGGTCAGTACCCGTTGCAGAACCGTACCAAAATATACTTTGTCCTGGC
Source organism: Saprospiraceae bacterium (assembly GCA_036741235.1). Taxonomy (GTDB): domain Bacteria; phylum Bacteroidota; class Bacteroidia; order Chitinophagales; family Saprospiraceae; genus JABWBR01. Next base: position 15,389 of record DAINSQ010000094.1, read on the forward strand.
GGCGGCGTGGCGCATACGACAGCCTGAAGCCCGGAGCATATCGTATCTCCGACGGCCGGCGGCGTGGGCAAAATGGGATCGTCGGCGGGACCGTTGCAATTATTGTCGATATTATCGCAGGCAATTTCCGGCATTCCGGGATTGATCAACGGGTTGTTGTCGTTGCAATCCTGGGCATTGGCGGCATAACCGGCGGGCGGGTTATTGCTGCAACTCAATACAAAATTGCCGGGGCGGCCGTAGCCGTCTCCGTCGGCATCAACATAATATTGCGTGCCGGGAAAACCCAGGTCGGTCGACCCATAAAAAACGATGTTGTCAAGCGCGATATCGCCCCGGGAGCCGTTGCCTTTTACGCCAACAAAGCGAAATTGCATAACCGTACCGTTGGGGTAGTTATCGAGGCTGAGGTATTCCTTGTTCCACTGATTGCCCAAATTGCCGCTTGTCTGCCATATTGTACTCCAGTTGAATCCGCCGTTGGTGGATACTTCCAGGCGCAAGGTACCGATATTGGTACCGAACATATGGTAGTTAAATGACATATGACAAGTGTCGGCGCCCATTTTATTCAATTGAATACAACTGGAATACAACATAGCTTTGCTACTGAAAGCGCAAGAATTGCCGGTTGTTTCGATAAAAACATATTTACCGCCGCCGGGGACGTCGTCTACAGGCCCCGTCCCGAGGGTGGGGGTACCTCCGCTAAACGCAATCCAGTCGTGTTCGTCGCCAGGGCCGTTGCGCCATTTACCGGTCAGCGCGCAGTTGGTAGGGCAGGCTGCCGCGCAGCTATTTTGATCGTCAAAATCTTCAACTATCGTAATCGGCGGCGGATCGCAGCCGGTATGCGCAGATACGACGCATGAATTGATAGAAAAAAAACCGCTACAGAAACGCCGGACGTAGATGTCGTAATCGGTGTCTGGGTCAAGGCCTGTAAGATCAAAGGGCGGACAAACGCCGAAGGCGATTCCTCCTCCTGTACCGGGCGAAAACCCCGTGCCGGGCGTAAAGCCGGGCGGGCCATATTCTATCACCGTAGTGCCGCAAAAATTATTGGGTGTCCAGCTCAAGGTAACCGTGGTGGTGTCTACCGCCAGTACCTGAACGGCGGTGAGCGGCAGGCACTCGATAGGGGCAAATACGAGATTGACATAATCCAGCGCGCCGGTATCCTGAGCCACGTCGTCGCAGATAAATAATTTCCAGATGCCGTTAGCGGGGGTAATACTGTCGTTAAAGACATAAAATTCGTCTTCGGGGCGGTAGACGGTATTGGTAAAAGGCGGAGCGCCCTGGGTGATTGAAGTACAGGCGCCAACAGCAAAAGTGACGTGTTCTGCGCAAGTCGGGTCAAATGGATTTCCGTAGTTGTCATCGCCGCCGCCGTTGTCAGACGTAAGGTAGGCCGAGCGGCCGTTGGGCGCCACCAGCAGGATGTCGAGGTCGCCGGTCCAGGTATGGCGTATAGTGAGGTGTACTTCTTTGAGATACACCTGCAGGCCCATCGCGCCCGCCGGGGCGTTATTTACCTGGATGTGAAACTCATTGGGCTGGTAATAGACGGCGTTTTCGGGGCAGTTATTGTCGACAATAGGCAGGTTGAGCTGACAGCCGGAGGGGTTGCTCAATACGGGTATACTTTGGGCAACTCCCCGGTTTGCCAAAGCTAATAACAATACAATGTGTGCCAGTATAATACAGGTGTTTGCTTGACGATTCATCAGGCAATGCTTTTTAGGGATGAACGGTTCCCGGGTAAAATAACGCATTATTACTAAAACGTCCAAAGCACAACCTGTTATGATTTTGTATGAGAAAATACTTATCTTTTCGAATGGAATGGTGCTTGATACGAAAATCCGCATGAAATGCGAATGCAAAACGTTGAATTTCAGACAGTAGAAGAGTTTCTGGACTATTTGCCGGAGCGCGAGCGAGCGATTGTGGATATCCTCCGGGAAATTATCATGGACTGCATGCCCGATTGCACTGAACGGTTGTCGTACAATGTGCCGTATTATTACCGGCATTCGCGCGTTTGTTTTATATGGCCGGCGTCAGTCCCCTGGGGCAAGGTCAAACTGGATGGGGTGCAGTTAGGATTTTGCAAAGGCTTTTTGCTCAACGACGAGATCAATTTTTTGGAAAAAGGCAATAGAAAGGAAGTGTACGTGAAGACCTATTTCCACCCCAACGATATCGATGTCGATTTACTGAAAGCCTACCTCTTTGAGGCTATTGTTGTTGATGAGGGGTAGGTGGGGTGTGGGTTGTCGGTTCTGTTGTAGGTTGTAGGTTGTAGGTTCGTTTATAAGTTTATAGGTTTATGGGCTATCGATTACCCACAAAACCGACATCAAGTTCATTGAAAGGTTAGATAAGCATCAATGAGGGAATCCAATTTTTCTCTGGCCCTGGTCAGAATAATTAATCCTGGAATGGATTGTCTTTTTGAAGGGAAAAATCCTGCGATTTTCCCCAAGGCGATACAGTATTCTTTGATAGTTGGGGGATTATCAGGGTCGAAACCAGGGGTTATTTTGAGTTTATTATGCAAATAGGTGTAAAGCACTTTGTGTTCGATTTGTGAGATACCCACTGAATAAATGGATTCATTGGGGCTATTCTCGGCAAGATAACGGAGTTTGAATGCATCCATAGCGGCAATACTAAAGGTAGTGATGGCATTTTTTAGTCGATGTGGCGTTTGTAACTGAAGTTTTTCGACATGAGTACCTCCTGTTTTGATCAGGAAGTGGAAACGCTCAATCAACCATCGCCAAAGATAGTACTGAATAACTAAAGCGGCGTCCTGAAAAGATTCTACGTTAAGGGTTGTCAGCAGTCGCCAGTGGATTAATTCATTTTTGTCCAGGCCTGGATTGTCCACCTCACGCACATCGACGACAAAAAGCCTTACTGGCGGCAGATCTTTTTTTGCGGGTAAGGGATGAGCAAGTTTTACCTCGGCGCTGCCAAAACGAACCACTAATTGAGCTTTGCGCATTTTACGTGTTTGCGAATGCATAACATGCGCCTCATAACGACCTTGAACAGACCAGGAGTCAACCACCGGGACTAAGTTGTTTATCCCATCGCAGAGCTTTCGGTCATATAGAGAGCGTATTACAAAATGCATCCCTGGCGCTGTTCTTTGAGTAAAAAGTTCCATGAAGTCGGCTTCCCGGTCTGCTACGAATACAACTTCCAACTTATCGTATCGTTCGACCAACTCTTGGCCACGCCTGAAATGTTCTATCCAATGGTACGATTCTTTTTCCTCTGGCAAACGCTTGTTACATTGTGTTTTAGAAGTGCCAAAATCCACATCCGAGCGAATATGATAACTTTGCTTGAGTAATCCCATCGGACAGCCTAATGAATTAACAATCATGCTGTTGTATAAATGCATGCCGCGCTGTTTGGTGTAACTCAATGGCCCTAACGACGCAGCGCTTCGACTACCCGTGTAATCCAATTCGGTGTAATCACATAATTGTAATACCCGAGTTAAAGACCCACTTTGGCATAGCGATTGCTCCACTTGGCAAAAGTGATAGTCTACCAAAGCTTTTGGTGTAATCGATTTATTGCTCCAAAAACGATAGGTACCTTTGGTTGTAGCCCAATCCACCTGCCGTTCAGGAACCGTGTTCTTGAGTCGACGACTCACTACATCAAGTAATTGATCAAATCTTGACTCAAGGCGTTTGTCTCCTAACAGGGACTTCGTGTATATTCTTTTTTTTCATATTCCAAATATGATGCTTATTCCGCCTTTCAATGAACTTTTTTGTCGATTTTGTGGGTAATCGATAG
>DAINSQ010000095.1:0-18937 GCA_036741235.1 Saprospiraceae bacterium
AGTCGCGGGTTTCCGGGGTTTTGCGGTAGTAATGCGCCACGGTCCAAAATTCCCACAAAGCGACCAGATCGCTCAGGAATTTCAGCATGGGCTCATCGCTATTGTCGGCCGGCAGCCATCCGGCGAGCGCTTTTTGGCCTTGTACGCGACTAATGATGTTTTCGAGATATTGGCGTCCCTCGGGCCTAAGTCCCTCGCGGGCGGCTTTTTCCTGGGCGGCCAGTTCCAGCGCGATGGCGGCCATTTGCAATTCATAATCGTCGGCGGGCATACCGCTGAAGCCATTGCGCAGGGCGTCGACCCTGGCGTCAATATCGGCCCACTCGCCGGCTTTGGCTAGTATGTCCGATTCTGGAATTTTCTTCAGTGCGCGGCGCGTAAAGAAGTCTTTTTTGAAGGCAAAAATGATACGCTCTTTTTCTGCCGACAAGCGAAATGGTTTGCAATCAGTTTCAATACCAAAAATTCGCTCCAGAAAAGCGCTGAGATAGGGCGCCATATCGACGATAAGGCTCGATTTTTCAATGTCGGTCAGGCCGTCGCCTTTGGTATCCCTGTATGCCAGGAACCGGGAGCAGAGGTCGGGGTTTTTCGAGCGTACTTCCGCGAAGAAAATATCGTAAAGTTCGGCCAACTTTTCGGGGTGATACAAGTCGTGGAAGTTGAATCCAGGAAGATTAATCTCTAGTGATTGCATGACAAGTTGTGTTGGACATGATTAACGAGCGCATGGCCATGGCTGGGTGTGTAATAGAACAGGGCGAATTTAATATGATAATGCCGGATCAGGAAATTATTTTGCGTGGCAGGATACAGGGGGGGCTAGCGTCAGCTTACACAGGCCTGGGCGGCATTTTTATCCGGGATTTTGTTGAATGTCATAAATTTAACAATTCAAGCCCTCAAATTGAAACAAAGCCTATCTTTGCAGCGTTTTCCCAAAGGCTATACCAAGTTAAATCATCCGGAAACAAGCATAAATGGCACAACTAACTTACAAATCAGACGTAGAAGCAGTAGACGCGCTCGCAGCCTCTTACAAAGAACTCAAACAGGAAATCGCAAAGGTGATCGTGGGTCAGGACGAAGTGGTCAAGGCCGTTATCATATCCCTGTTCAGCAATGGTCACAGCCTGCTGGTGGGCGTGCCCGGATTGGCTAAAACGCTGCTTGTGAGCACGATATCCGAGGTGCTCGACCTCGACTTCAAGCGCATCCAGTTTACGCCCGACCTGATGCCCTCTGACATTACCGGCTCGGAAATTCTCGATGAAGACCGCCATTTCAAGTTTAACCGCGGGCCTTTGTTTGCCAATATCGTGCTGGCCGACGAGATTAACCGTACGCCGCCCAAGACGCAGGCCGCACTGCTCGAAGCGATGCAGGAGCGCTCGGTGACGGTGAGCGGTGTGCGCCACGCGCTGCCTTCGCCGTTTTTTGTACTGGCTACCCAAAACCCCATCGAACAGGAAGGTACGTACCCCCTGCCCGAAGCGCAGCTCGACCGCTTTATGTTTAATGTGCCGCTCGATTATCCCTCTTATGAAGAGGAAATCGCGGTGGTAAAAGGCACCACGTCGGTCCAGGATTTCAAGCTGGAACACGTGGTGACGGGCCCGCAAATCCTGTTTTTCCAGCAACTGATCCGCCGCATTCCAATTGCCGATAATGTGTTGGAATACGCCGTGATGCTGGCTACCAAAACGCGTCCCGGCACGGAAAAGGCTACGCAAAAGGTCAACGAATATATTTCCTGGGGCGCCGGCCCGCGCGCATCGCAGTACCTGGTGCTGGGCGCAAAATGCCACGCCGCGATTTCCGGCAAGTATTCTCCCGATATCGAAGATGTGCAGGCTATCGCCAATTATGTGCTGCGCCACCGCATTGTGCGCAATTATAAGGCCGAAGCCGAAGGTATTTCGGAGGAGAATATTATTGCGTCGTTGATGTGATTATGAGGGGTTATGAGGGGTTATGCGACTGAAAGGAGTCCCGTACTGACCAAAGGGAAGTCGGGAAGGGGTTATGAGGGGTTATGAAAGATGATGAGGGGAAGGATTCGTTACTAAAAGAGGTACACCGTAAGTACTCAATTTCATTTAACTATGTCCATTCAACCGGAATTGCTGAACGAGCTCATCCGCAATCGGCGGGCGGTATTTCCGCCGGCTTATAACGGCCAACCGATAGCGCGCGACTTGATCGAGCAGGTATTGGAAAACGCCAACTGGGCGCCTACGCATAAACGTACGGAGCCCTGGCGTTTCAAAGTATTTACGGGCGGCGCCCTGGAGCGCCTTGGCGCGTATTTGGCGGATGCTTACAAGGCGGCGACCCCTGCCGATCAGTTTTCAGAAGTGAAGTACGGCAAGATGTACAAAAACCCGTCGCGCGCGGGGTGTGTAATCGCCATCTGCATGCGTCGCGACCCGGCGTTGAGCCTGCCTGAGTGGGAGGAAGTGGCAGCCGTGGCTTGTGCGGTGCAAAATATGTGGCTGACCTGTACGGCTATGGGCATAGCCGCCTATTGGAGTACGCCGGGGTCTATTCTCAAAGCTGACGCTTTCCTGGGGCTTGAATCCGGCGAAAGTTGCCTGGGCTTGTTTTACATGGGGTATAGCGATGCGCCCGCGCCGGAAGGCACGCGTGGACCGGTGGCCGAAAAAACGCAGTGGATAGGGGAGTAACCACCCCCATTAATGCCATTCTACCCGCTTGCCGTCTTTATAAAGAATAAAACGGTCTTCGGGTTCGCCGTAGGCGAGCGCCTGGTTTATCCCCATATCGGTAGCATCTTCGATGTCTTCTCCCTGTGCGATGCCGAAATAAAAACCCGTTGCAAACGCAATGGCTGCTTCATCTTTTACACTCCAACTGGTACCTACCACATAAGGAACGATATCTGCAAGCGCCTTGGCCTGCGCGTCGGAATAGCAAGAGTTAAAGACTACGGCTTTAATAGGCACCTCCTGGCGTTTTACCATGCTGCGAAAAATGCGTTCAATCACATTGGTGGCCACAAAAAGCGGGTTGCGCTTATTTTCGTCGTATAGAATAATGCCGGTATTGTCCTGGGGGATGTGCGTCTCGTCAACATCGAGGCCGCGGCTTAGTATGGCTTGAACTTCTGAATTGTTTTTATCGCCGTGGCCGGAAAAATGGACGATATTGGGTTTTTCCAAAAAGATAAACTCCTGAAATTCGGAGAGGGTAACGGCCTTTTTAGTTCTGAGGCGAAATTTGGCGTAGTTGGGACTATCCTGAAGCCGGCCGGAGATACGAGCTTGTTCCTTTTCCAATTGCAATTCTGCGGTATTTGAAGGATTGGAGGTCAGAAACAAAATTGTCGTAGTATCGGTGGCGGGTTGGTTAGCGGGGGGCTGATGTTTATTACCTCCATTATCATTATCTCTGCCATTGTCAGGGAAAATCTCCTCCAGTTGTTGAAGCAGGGCGTAGGTAATGGCGTTGCGCTCGCGGTTATAGTCGGCAGCGCTGACCATGCCGAGCCTGTTGGAGCGTTCGTTGGTTTGGAAGCGTCCCGACTGGTTGGCTACGGCGTTGTATAGGTCGTTATCTCCTTTATTTTGGAGGTAAGCCAGCAATTCTTTGATGGCTATTTCAATTTTACCGTTGGCGATGAGGTTGCGAATATCTGATGCAGTCATAAATGGGTAGTTTCAATGGGTTTATTATTATTGTGATTGAACGGCAGCGATCAGTGTTTCGAGGATTTGGTGCGCTGCTTTGGCGATGCGCGTGCCGGGGCCGAAAACGCCGGCTACGCCTTTTTCGTAGAGGAAATCGTAATCCTGTGCGGGGATAATGCCGCCCACGACCACCAGAATATCCTGCCTGCCCAGTTTGGCCAGTTCGTTGATGGTATCGGGCACCAGGGTTTTGTGGCCGGCTGCCAATGAAGAGATGCCCAGCACGTGCACGTCGCTTTCGGCGGCCTGGCGTGCGGCTTCGGCGGGGGTTTGAAACAGCGGGCCGATATCTACGTCGAAGCCGAGGTCGGCAAAGCTGGTAGCGATGATTTTTGCGCCGCGGTCGTGGCCGTCCTGGCCGAGTTTAGCTACCATGATACGGGGTCTGCGGCCTTCGAGCCGGGCGAAGCGGTCGGCCAGTTCGCAGGCGTCGCGGAATTCCTGGTCGCTGCTGATTTCGCCGGCGTAGACGCCGCTGACAGCCTTGGTAGTGGCGGTAAATCGGCCGAAGTGGCGCTCCATGGCGTAGGAAATCTCGCCGAGGGTGGCGCGGAGGCGGGCGCAGGTCACCGCCAGTTCGAGCAGATTGCCCTGGCCGGTTTTGGCGCAAAGGTACAATGCTTCGAGGGCTTTCTGAACGGCCTGCTCGTCGCGTTGCTTTTTCACGTCATTGATGCGAGTTATTTGTTCTTCGCGTACGGCGGCGTTGTCGACTTCGAGAATATCAATTTTAGAATGTTCTTCAACTTCGAATGCATTGACGCCCACGATGCGGTCTTTGCCGCTGTCGATGCGCGCCTGTTTGCGGGCTGCGGCCTCTTCGATGCGAAGTTTGGGGAGTCCTTCTTCGATGGCTTTGGCCATACCGCCCAGGGCCTCTACTTCTTCGATATGTTTCCATGCGCGATCGACGAGTTGTGCCGTGAGGTATTCCATATAATAGGAACCGGCCCAGGGATCGACGGCGCGGGTGATATCTGTTTCTTCCTGGAGATACAACTGGGTATCGCGGGCGATTTTTGCCGAAAAATCGGTAGGCAGGGCGATGGCTTCGTCGAGGGCGTTGGTGTGGAGGCTTTGGGTACCTCCCAGCGCGGCGGCCAGCGCTTCGATACAGGTGCGGGCCACGTTGTTGAAGGGGTCTTGTTCGGTGAGGCTCCAACCCGAGGGTTGGCAGTGCGTGCGCAGGGCCATCGATTTGGGGTCTTTGGGTTGGAACGATTTGACGATTTTCGACCACAACAACCTGCCGGCGCGCATTTTGGCGATTTCCATAAAATGGTTCATGCCGATGGCCCAGAAGAAAGAGAGGCGGGGCGCAAAATCGTCAATGTCGAGGCCGGCGGCTATGCCCGCGCGCAGGTATTCCAATCCGTCGGCCAGCGTATATGCCAGTTCGATGTCGGCAGGGGCGCCGGCTTCGTGCATATGGTAACCGCTGATACTGATAGAGTTGAACTTGGGCATGTGCCTGGCCGTGTAGGCAAAAATATCGGCAATGATGCGCATACTGGGCCCCGGCGGGTAGATATAAGTATTGCGCACCATGAATTCTTTGAGGATATCGTTCTGGATGGTGCCGGTGAGTTGAGCGGGCTTAACACCCTGTTCTTCAGCCGCAACGATATAAAAGGCCATAATGGGGATAACGGCGCCGTTCATGGTCATCGACACCGACATTTCGCCCAGGGGGATCTGGTCGAACAGGATTTTCATATCCTCGACGGTATCAATAGCCACGCCGGCTTTACCCACATCGCCGCGCACGCGTTCGTGGTCGCTGTCGTAACCCCGGTGAGTGGCCAGGTCAAAAGCCACGGACAAGCCTTTCTGGCCCTGGGCCAGGTTGCGGCGATAAAAAGCGTTGCTCTCGCGGGCGGTAGAAAAACCCGCGTATTGCCGGATAGTCCAGGGGCGAACAACATACATAGAACTATAAGGCCCCCGCAGGAATGGCGGAATGCCGGCGGCGTAGTGATGTAAGCGCTTGTCGCCGGATTGTTCGGGGGGATAAACGCCAAAAATGGATATCCCCTCGGCTGTCGTCCACGATTGCGGATGTTGGGCGGCGTGGATGAGGTTGTCGAGTCGTTGTCGTAACGGCCATTTATTGAAATCAGGACGAGCCATAACGGTTATTTCATATTTAGCCCCAAAATAATGACATTTTCGGAATCTTTTTACCCTGAAGATTTAATATGCGCTAATCGCGACTGTGGCTTTCAAGTCGGCGCCGCTTTTCAAGGTTAGCCATTTCAGTTTTTTTGTCTCGTATTCGAGGTATATGATGGTTGTGGGCGGTTGGAGGTCGTAGGTCACATCTTCATCGCCATAGGTGACGATGAGTTGATCAGGGGTTGATACATTGATATCCAGTTGTAAAATCGGGTATATATTTTCAGGCAGGTATTGTTTTTCAATAAAACCTGCTAATTGATGAAGGGGGACACCGGGAATCCGGTCTATTTGCTGCAATTGACCAATGTGTTTCTTCCAGTAATGCTGTATCACCTGGCTGTCATTGCGGGGTTTGTCGCCAAAAAAAGCGCGTTCGACGAGTTCATTTACAACGAGTTGAGGTTTCCAGGAGGCGATGAAATAGCTGTGGAAGCCTTGCCATTTCCACCAGAAAGCGGTTTCGTTGTAATGTTCTGCAAAAAGCGGGATAAGGTCTTTAAGAAAAGAGTCGTGTTCAAAATAGACGCGTTGCTTTGCGGCTTTTGGATTTGCCCTCAGATAGGAGCCTGGTTCTGGCATCAGGCTATCGAGCACTTGTGCGCTACTGTTGATGGGGAGCAGCTGGTTAACGATTTTGCCGCTGTCGGCGTCCATCAGCGCCAGGCGGGCCAGGTCGCCGGAGGGTTTTCGCACTGGGTTTATTTTGCAATCGGATAATGACAGCGGCCTTTGTCTGAAAGGCGCAGGCAGGTTATTCATTACGCATTGATAGCCGGTAAAACCGCCGAGTTCGTTCCAGTGAGTATCGTCGGGAAAGTAGAGGATACCCTTGCTTTTGCTATTGCGCAGGCAATCGCGGAGATCTATCCAGTAAATATCCGGCAAAGCGGCTTTTAATTGGTCTAATATACCGGGGCCCTGGTAGACGTAGCGGTCGGGAAGGTATTCGGGGTAAATGGTTTCTTTGTTGGGGGCCGCAACAAGTACGTAAGAGATGCCCTGGTCGGTGGTCCATTCATGGCGTTGTTGGAACAGGAGCCTCCACAATTTGAGTTGCATGGGCGTCAGGTGTTGTACGCCCATCGACTGGTGGATGCTGTTGCGTCCTTTTATCTCTTCCCGCAGAAAAATCCAGCCGTTTTTGCCTTTTTCAATTTTATGGGTTAATGGCGCATTGAGATAATTCCATTTGGCGAATGCCAAAGTAGTCAGCAACGGGTGTTTTTGTTGAGTCAGCGATTTGGTCAGCGCGGCTTCATATGCCGTAGTCATCTCAGCAGGGTAGTATTCGGGTGTTGAAAAGTGGTAGTTATCAGCCGGTTTGGCAATATAAAGCCAGGCGCCGTAGGCTAGTATGCTGCAAAAGAGGACTATAAAGGCGTATGTTGACCAGCGCATATTGTTTAGAAGCGAAAATAAATGAATGGGTTATAAGTACTGTTAATCAGCGTGATCAGGCTTAGCGAGAACAGGCAGATCAGTGCGAAGCGATGCAATTGTCGCGGCCATTGCAGGCCGAATGCGGGGGCTTCTATGCGGGCGGCCAAACGGGCGTAATAGGGCAAACTTAGAAAAGCGGCGGCCAACAACGTGAGTATTATTTCAGCGTTGAGGTACAACCCGGCGTGATGCGTGGAAGCGACATTCCAGCCCGTCATAGCTTTAAGATAAGCGAGCGCATGCGCCAGATTATCGGCGCGAAAAAACACCCAGCCTGTCAAAACGACCAGAATAACGTACGCATGTCTAACGGGTTGCGGCAGTTGTTGCAACAGGCGCCCCCAGGCCGTTCTTTCGATAATCAGAAAAATGCCGTGAAATAAGCCCCATACCACAAAACTCCAGCTGGCGCCATGCCACAAGCCGCACAGGAAAAAAACGATCAGGAGGTTGGCAAAGGTGCGCGCCTCTCCCAACCTATTGCCGCCCAGCGGAATATACAGGTAGTCGCGAAACCAGGTAGATAGCGAGATATGCCAGCGCCGCCAGAAATCCTGTATAGAAGTGGCGAAATAGGGGAATTTGAAATTTTCAAGAAAATGAAAACCCAGCATGCGCCCCAACCCAATGGCCATATCGGAATACCCTGAGAAATCGAAATAGATCTGAAACGAATAACAAATAATGCCCAGCCATGCCGCCGATGGGCCGAGCGCCTCGACAGGCGCTTCAAAGAGTTTGTCGGCGACGTAGCCCAGGGTGTCGGCCAGCAATATTTTTTTTGCCAAACCCACAATGAATCGCTCAATGCCGAGCGCAAAATTATCGAGGCCGACGCGGCGCTGCGCCATCTGCTCGCGCACGTCTACATAGCGCACAATAGGCCCGGCGATAAGCTGGGGGAATAGGGAGATATACAATGCTACCCGAAGCGGATTGCGCTGGGCGGGCGTTTCACCCCGGTAAACATCAACGACATAAGACAAAGCCTGAAAGGTGAAAAACGATATCCCGACGGGCAAATGCACGGGCGCCAGGTAAATAGTAGGAAAATCGCCCCACTGGAATAAGGCGTTGAGGTTGTCAACCAGAAAGTTGGCGTATTTAAACCCCATCAACAAAGCCAGGTTAATGGCCAATGCAATCGCCAGCCATTGTCGTTTGCGGTGAGGCTGGTTTTCGATCAACAACCCCGAGGCATAGTTGATAGAGATAGAAAGCAGCATGAGTCCGATGCCCCATCCTTCGCCCCAGGCGTAAAATAACAGGCTAAAGATCAGTAAAAAAGCGTTACGGGCGGGGATGCCCTTCAACAAGGCGTGGCCCAGCAAGACAAGCGGTAAAAAAGCGAATAAAAAGGTAGTAGAACTAAAGACCATACGACCTTTTGCAGAGGTGAAGCTTATTTGTCAGCGGGTAATTCGGGCAGTTGTTTCAGCCTGGATACATAACGGGTTTCGTTGTAAGGCTCGTCGCTTTCCACTACGTCAAAGACTTCCATTAATAGCACGGAGGTGATCATTTCGAGCGCCGTTTGGCGGGTATAGCCCATGTTCATCAGTCGATTAATGGTAGCCGCCGTTTCAGGCGGGTTGTTGTCGCGCAGTTGATTGTCAACGGCTGCCAGCATCATTTGTTTGACCATTTCTTTGTTCATAGCGGCGGCTTATTTGTTTTTAAATGCGGAGATGGCTTGTTTTGAAAAATCGCTAAGTACCAGTGAGCCGCTGATGCCTGCCCGTTCTTCGAGCAGTTGATCCCAATGCCCGGCGCCTTCCCATAATACGGTTTTGAGCTGGTGCATAGCTTCAGGGCTCGATTTGGCTAGGATGCCGGCCAGGCGGGCGATATAGGCGTCCATCTGTTCGATAGTAGGAAATACTTCGTGGTAGAGGCCTTTTTCCTTAGCCCACTCGGCGGTTTGCCATTCGGTGGCATTGATAGCCAGTTGTGCGAAAGCCGATTGGCCTACTTTGCGAGCTACGGCGGGGCCTACAACAAAAGGCCCGATACCCACGGCCAATTCGCTAAGTTTGATGGTAGCTGCATGGGTGGCGATACAATAGTCGGTAGCTGCCGCCAATCCTACGCCGCCGCCGATGGCTTTGCCCTGTATGCGGCCGATAATCAGTTTGGGGCATTTTCGCATAGCGTTGATCACATTGGCGAAGCCCATAAAAAAGCGCTTTCCGTTTTCAAAATCGCTGATGGCTGCCAGTTCGTCGAAGCTGGCGCCGGCGCAAAAGGTGCGGTCGCCGGCACTGCGCAACACAATGACTTTGGCATCGGCGTCGGCGCCGGCCTCCTCTATGGCACTGGAAAGGCGTTGTAATTGCAATGCAGGCATGGAGTTGTGAGCCGGATGCGAAAAAGTGATCGTGGCTATACCGCCGTGCAGGTCGGTATCAACGGAGCCCAGGAGTGTTTTATCGTTAACAGACATAATCAAATCAGGATATCTACCTGCAAAGATAGATTTTATTGTAAATCCAATGGATGTTGTCTGAGCACCCCCAAGCCAAATAATGCAAAATCGTATTTGGCGGGGTCGTTGGGGTCGAAATTGCGAAGGCGGCTGGTGAGCTCGAGCACGGCCGGCCAGTCGGTCTGTTTGCGTTCGAGCAGTCCGAAGCGGCGGGCAACCCTGTCGACGTGCACATCGAGCGGGATTAGCAATTGTCGGGGTTGGATGCGCTGCCATACCCCAAAATCGACGCCGCAGTGATCGCGTCGCACCATCCAGCGCAGGAACATATTGAGGCGTTTGCAGGTAGAACCCCGGGCAGGGGTGGCAATGTGTTTTCGGGTACGGGAAGGCGCGTCGGGCAGCGAAAAAAACAAATCGTGGAAGCCTGTCAATGCTTTTTCTACATGTTCGTCTTCGGGGGTTATAAACCTGGCGAAGGCGTCTTCCAGCGAGTTGTGCCGACGGTAATACCATTGAAAAAACGAGAGAAAATAAAGCGTGTCAAGGTATTGAAAGGTGCGGTGTTTGAATTGAGAAAAACGGGCCCGGTCTTTTTCCTCGTGGTGCAGGATAAAGTCGTAGGGCGCGCCGTCCATTAATTCAACAAGCTTGTTAGCGCTGTCAATGATCGTTTTGCGTTGCCCCCAGGCCAGCGTTGCAGCCCAGAAGCCGGAAATTTCGATATCCTGGAGCCTGTCGAACCGGTGGGGAACACTGATGGGGTCGCCGGCGATAAAAGCCGGCTGGTTGTATTGGGTCGCGCTGCGGTCGAGCCACTGTTGCAGGTTGATTTGCACGATTCGGCCTATTTGAGTTCCAGGTTGCCGATCAATTTGATCAATTCGTCGCGATAGGCTGCTTTTTTTAGAAAAACGGGCAGCCGGCTAACCATAGCGGTATTTTTTCGAATGGTATTGCGCGGGGTGACGCCTCTTTCGCGGAGTTTGGCTTGTACAAATTGCTTTAAATACGCCAGATGGTCGTAGTTGTATGCCCAAAGAAGATGTTCCCGGAAATTGGTTTGCAGCCAAAGTCTGCATCCGAAAACAGGATCGGTTTTCCATCCCTGGGAGAAAGGCAATTTGGCTGCGGTAGCGTCAAAATTGCGTTCATCACCGCAGTACTCGCACCTGACAAACAGTTGGGGCGTGATACGATCTGTTTCAAGCAATTTCATGCCCTGTTTACCGCACTCGGGGCATTTGCGCCTTACAACCAGCCTCACTGCGCCATACCAACTGTTTGGCGGCTCGGCGTGAAAGCAATTCAGGCAGTTGAGCCGATGATCTACTGCTCGTATTAAAGCCTTTCCGTCGCACTTGGGGCAGTGCACTGCAAAGTGAGTAGCGAAGTCACCCAGCGTAGCGCCGGAATCGGAAAAGCGAAGCGGGTTGTTCATGGCTTGGCCTTTGCAAGTGAGGCGTTTATCTACTGATTACAGTTTGTACAAAACTTTCTTCAACTTCTAATACCCGGGCTATAACATCAATGGGAAAACCTTCTTTGTGCATCTTGTCGATGGACTGAATGGTTTTGAGGTAGGCGCCTTGAATTTTTCCCTCTTCTCGACCCTGTTCCAGACCTTGTTCCAAACCTTGTTCCAAACCTTGTTCCAAACCTTGTTCCAAACCTTGTTCCAAACCTTGTTCACGGCCTTTAGCAATCAATCTGTCGTATGTGGTCATAATTTCAGGTTTTATTGTTTCAGGAATTTGAACCAGCATTTGATTAAGATTTTCAAGCGTGATATCTGTTACGCTAATCAAATATACAAAAATAGTGACAATAAAGTTTCGGTGTTCAGGTTTGTCTCCAGTCTGTAACAACAGATGAAAATTAGCTTTTATTGCTGCCTCATCGTATCTCAGTTTATAGGCTAAGAGTGTATTAATTAATAGGCCCGCGTTCAAGCTTTGAATATGTTCAATTGGGTATTGACTTACATCCGTTAACAGGTAGTCCCATTCTGGTAAGTACTTTTTTAATTCTTCATCCGCTCGTTTAAATAAGCTGGAAAATGGTCGCTTGTGCCATTTTCTTTCACCGTGATAAAAAACAAGCGGGATAATAGGCGTGAGCGGGATTTTATTGTTTCTCTGAGCCTCCCATGTATTGAGCATGTATCGGAGTAGTTGCAAGCGGATATATGGATCAGGACTCGATTTATGCTCAAATAATAGCGCGATGGTTATCTTCCGCCCTTCTTGCCCGTATGAACAGGTGTAGACTATATCCGAAAAAGACTTGTACAGATCTTCAGAAAGATAGCTGTCTTTTGTAAGCTGAAGTTTCTCCAGGTTGAGCTTACTCGTAAGCGATGAGGGCAAAAAGACAGCAATATAATCTTTTGCAATATCCAGTCGAGAAAGCGCCTCTTTAAAAAACTTATCATGCGGCTGGTGAACGCCGGATTCTGGGTGTTTTCCTTTGGCCATGGTCATTATTTTGGGGGCAATATACAAAAGAAAAAAACAAAAAACAACAAAATGTTTTATTATTCCTCCCGAATAATAGCCGGTACCCGTTTAGCCCTCAGAGCGGGGGGCAGAGAGGCCAGCATCCCAATTGTAATGACTGTAACTGCAACCACGACAAAATCAAAAGCGCGCAGGCTGATAGGGTATGCTTCGATAATAAAATCACCCGGGATCGTGATAATGCCTACCGTTTTCTGCAACACATACAGTGTCAGGGCAATCAAATAGCCTATCAACAAACCGAAGATACAGAGTAGCAACCCTTCCGACAAAAAGATATTGCGGACTGTGTTGTCATTCGCTCCCATTGATTTCAGGATGGCTATATCGCGTTGTTTTTCAAGCACTACCATCCACAGGGCCCCAATCATATTAAATGCTACCATGAGCATCATCAGGCTGACTATTGCAAAGCTTAGCCATTTTTCGATTTTCATCAATCTGAAAAAACCTTCCTCCTGCTGATACCTGTTTTTGACTACAAAACCGGGGCCCAGAGTTGTCCTGATAGACTCATATGTAGCCGGGATATCAAAGCCGGGATACAGGCGAAGTTCCAATGCGCTTACTTCAAATTCGAAATTGAGCAACTCGCGGGCAAATTCAATATTGGTAATAACATATTGATTGTCAAAATCTTGTTGGATTACAAAGGTGCCTACCGGGTAAGCGAAGCGTTTGGAAAAAGGCTGTTCAAAAGCGCCGGTGGCTTCTCTTTTGGGTAGGTAAATATTCACCGGGGCGAAAAGGTTGTCGATATTTACGCCCAAACGATTGCGCATGCCCAGCCCCAGCACGGCCAATGCACGCTGGCCGTCTTTGAGCCTGAATTGCCCTTCTTTTACAGTAGAGTCGATGCGCGTGACCCGCGCATAATTTTCATCTACACCTTTTAATATGCCAAAATCCTGGTTATTGTCGTATTCAAAAAAAGCAACTTCTTCCAGCGATTGCGATACGGCAGCCACTCCGTCGATCGCCTTGAGACGGGCCATAAATGCCGAATCCGCTTCAAAAGTTTTTCCGCTGACCGGGGTTATTCGCACATCGGGGTTGAAATTGTTGTACATACCCGTGATGAGGTCCTCAAAACCATTGAATACAGATAGCACCAAAACGAGTGCAGCCGCTCCCACCGCAATTCCAAAAACGGAGATACCCGTGATGATATTGATGGCGTTGGTGCTCTTTCTGGAGAAAAGGTAACGCTTTGCTATATGCCAGGAGAGGTTCATACGGGGGTAAAAATAGTGGTTAATTTGCTGATGTGCTAATTTGCTGATGTGCTGATTTGCTAATAATTACTTTTTTGTACCGGTTTAGGAGGGTTTAGCGATTGGGTTTAGCTGTAATATGAATTAACTAAGCCCTATCGCAAAACTGTTATAATTGATGAATAAAAATATCAGCACAACTTGTCCCGAATAGAATTCGGGATTAACCCATCAGCACATTAACCCATCATTTCAGTTCCAATCGGAGAAACTGTCCAGTGAAGCTGGAAGTATGTTGGGCGACATCCTCGGGAGTACCTGAGCACACTACGCCGCCGCCGCGGTGGCCGCCCTCGGGGCCCATATCGATGATATAGTCGGCCACTTTGATCACATCCATGTTGTGTTCAATGACTACTACCGTATTTCCCTTGTCTACCAGTTTGTTAATAACGGCAAGCAAGTGGCTGATATCTTCGAAGTGCAGTCCGGTAGTAGGCTCGTCAAGTATATACAAGGTATTGCCGGTATCCTTTTTCGATAGTTCTTCGGCGAGTTTTACGCGTTGGGCTTCGCCGCCGGAGAGGGTAGTAGCCTGTTGGCCGAGGGTGATATAGCCTAGTCCCACTTCGTTGAGGGTTCGCAATTTGCGGTAGATAGCGGGCACATTTTCGAAAAATTCGACAGCCTCGCTGACCGTCATATTGAGTACGTCGTTGATGCTTTTGCCCTTATAGATGACTTCCAGGGTCTCGCGATTATAGCGTCTACCCAGGCATTGCTCGCATTCAACGTAGACGTCGGGAAGGAAATTCATCTCGATGGTGCGCATGCCCGAGCCCTCGCATACTTCGCAACGGCCGCCTTTTACATTAAAAGAGAAACGCCCGGGTTTATATCCGCGGATTTTTGCCTCGGGAAGTTCAGCAAATATTTTGCGGATATCGGTAAACACGCCGGTGTAAGTTGCGGGGTTGGAGCGGGGGGTACGGCCTATGGGCGATTGGTCGATTTCGATCACCTTATCGATGCGTTCGAGCCCTTCGATATGTTCAAAGGGCATGGGGCGTTGCAGGCTTTTATAAAAATGCTGCCGCAAAATAGGGTAGAGGGTCTCGTTAATGAGCGTGCTTTTGCCGCTGCCCGATACCCCGGTCACGCAACACAATGTGCCAAGCGGTATGCTGATGCTGACATTTTTGAGGTTATTGCCCTGAGCATTTGTCAATACAAGGTGATGCCCGCTGCCTTTCCTGCGCGTTTTGGGTACTTCGATGCGCAATTCGTCATTGAGGTATTTGGAGGTAAGCGTATTTTTGTGGAGGAATGCTTCGGGGCGGCCTTCGCCTACTACTTCACCGCCGTGTTTTCCAGCGCCGGGCCCCAGGTCGATCAGGTAATCGGAGGCCATCATGATGTCTTTGTCGTGTTCGACTACCAATACGGTATTGCCGATGTCCGTCAACTCGCGCAATGCCTCTATCAGCTTGTGATTGTCGCGCTGGTGAAGTCCAATACTGGGTTCATCCAGTATATAGGTGATACCAGTTAGTTGCGAGCCGATCTGGGTAGCCAGGCGGATGCGCTGCGATTCGCCGCCGCTAAGGGTACGCGCCGGTCGGTTGAGAGAGAGATAATCAAGCCCGACGTGGAGTAAAAAGCCCAGTCGGAAGCGAATTTCTTTAAGAATATCGCGCGCGATGGCCAGTTGTCGTTCGGAAAGGTTATGTTCAACATTCGACATCCAGTCGTTGAGCTCGGCAACATCCAGATTAGACAGGTCGGCGATATTGCGGTTGTTGATCAAAAAGAAAAGTGATTCCTGCTTGAGTCGCCTGCCCTGGCAATCGGGGCAGTTGTCAATGGTGAGAAAATCTTCCGCCCAGCGCCTGATTTTTTCTGAAGTAGAATTTTCATACCAACGCTCAAGCATGTTCACAAGGCCTTCGCCGGCCAGGCTATACGACCACTCGCCGTCGCCGTAATTCATGCTCACCTCGAAGGTTTCGTCGCCGCCGTGAAGTATAATTTTCATTGCTTCTTCAGGGATATCTTTGACAGGCGTCGAAAAACTAAAGTTGTATTTTTTTGCAATGGCGCGTAATTGCTTGAACATCATATTATCGCGCACTTCTCCAAGAGGTGCGATGCCTTCTTCGTTAATGCTGCGGGAGGGATCGGGAATGACTTTTTGTAAGTCAACCTTGTTAAGCTGTCCTAATCCTTTGCAGGTTGGGCATGCGCCGTAGGGCGAATTAAAGGAGAAAGTATTGGGCGAGGGCTCTTCATAAGACAGCCCTGTTTCGGGATCCATGAGGTGCTTGCTGTAGTTGGTCACTACTCCGCTTTCATCGTCGAGCAGCATAATCAGACCGTTGCCCATTTTGAGAGCGGTTTGCATCGATTCGCCAAGGCGGTCTTTGCGGTCGGCGCCCATGCGCAAGCGGTCGACAACCAGCTCAATATCGTGGATTTTGTAGCGATCCACCTGCATATCGGGAGTGAGGTCGAGAATTTCTCCGTCGATGCGTACTTTGGTGTAACCTTGTTTCCGAACCTGCTCAAATAGTTCACGATAGTGACCCTTTCGACCCCGCACGAGCGGCGCCAGGAGAATAACGTTGCGGCCGTTGAACTGTTCGAGGATGCGTTCTTTCATTTGCTCTTCGGTGTACTTCACCATTTTTTTGCCGGTGAGGTAAGAATGGGCCTCGCCGATGCGGGCAAAGAGCAATCGCAGGAAATCGTATATTTCGGTAACCGTGCCAACAGTTGAGCGCGGGTTGCGGCTCGTGGTTTTTTGTTCAATAGAAATAACGGGGCTTAAGCCGGTAATTTTTTCAACATCGGGCCTTTCCATTTCGCCGATAAATTGCCGGGCATAGGCTGAAAAAGTCTCCATATAGCGGCGTTGGCCTTCAGCGTAGATCGTATCAAACGCTAGCGAGGATTTTCCGCTGCCGCTGATGCCCGTTACCACCACTAATTTGTTGCGGGGAATGCGTACATTGATGTCTTTGAGGTTGTGCTCGCGGGCGCCGAACACTTCCATGAAAGCCTCGTCGAATGCTGTCGCTTTATCTATGCCGTTTTTAGCCATGCGTTGTTAGATCACTACTCTTACACCAAACGCGCAAAAGGCCGGGTGGTTGATGAAGGAGTCTATAAAAAATAGTGCAATCAGCCTGTTATTTTGATTCTGTAATGGTTTGCCAAAGCAGGTCGCGCAGGGTGTCGAGCCCTTTACCGGTAACTGCTGAAATAAAAACAAAGGGAATGCCCATGGGTAAGTCTGCTTTGAGCATTTCCTGAAGTTCATCGTCGATGAGGTCGCATTTCGTAATCGCCAATACACGCGGTTTGTCGAGCAGTTCCGGGTTGTACATTTCCAATTCGTTGAGCAAAATGCGGTAGGCGTTGCCGATATGTTCTTCGTCGGCAGGTACCATAAATAATAAGGTGGAATTGCGTTCTATATGGCGAAGGAAGCGATGCCCCAGCCCTTTGCCCAGGTGGGCGTTTTCGATAATACCGGGAATGTCGGCAATGATAAACGAACGCGCATCGCGGTATTTGACGATACCAAGGTTAGGCACTACGGTAGTAAAAGGGTAGGGGGCAATTTCGGGTTTGGCGGCGGTGAGTACAGAGAGCAAAGTTGATTTGCCTGCGTTGGGGAATCCTACGAGCCCCACATCTGCGAGCACCTTGAGCTCTAATATTTTCCACTCTTCCTTTCCCGGCTCGCCAGGTTGCGCATACCGGGGCGCCTGATTGGTCGCCGTTTTAAAATGGGAGTTCCCCAGTCCGCCCCGACCGCCGGCAAGCAAAACTTTTTCCTCGCCGTCTTCCGTAATTTCAAACAGTACTTCCCCCGTTTCGGCATCTTTGGCTACGGTGCCCAGCGGCACGTCGAGCGTGATGTCTTCGCCGTTGGCGCCGTGTTTGTTGTTATCGCCTCCGTTGCCGCCGCTGCCGGCGATGACGTGTTTGCGGTACTTCAGAGCCAGCAGGGTCCAAACGTTGCGGTTGCCACGCAGTATGATATGGCCGCCGCGGCCCCCGTCACCGCCGTCGGGACCGCCTTTGGGCACGTATTTCGCCCGCAGGAAGTGAGCCGACCCGGCGCCTCCTTTGCCCGAGCGACAGCAAATTTTTACGTAATCAACAAAGTTCTGTTCTGCCATGGCCGGGGTTTATTTTTTATTAAATTGATTCATGGTGTTTTCCAAACCTGCCGTGCCAAAACTTTTTACAGTTTCAGCGGCGTATTTAAGTATATCGGGCAGCGACTTCTTTTCCTCAGCCGTCCATTCTCCCAATACATAATTGACCTGGCGGCCTTTGGCGAATTCACTGCCGATGCCGAGCCGCAGACGCACATAATCGCCGCCGCCCAGGGCCTGATCAATATCTTTGAGGCCGTTGTGGCCGCCGTCGCTGCCTTTGGGCCGCAGTCGCTGTTTGCCGAAAGGCAAATTGAGATCATCGAGTATGACCAGCAAGTTTTCCCTGGGCACATTTTTTTTCTGCATCCAATAACGCACCGCTTTGCCGCTGCGGTTCATATAGGTAGAGGGCTTCAACAGAATAAAGATACGGCCTTTATGGCGAAATTCGGCAATATCGCCCAGGTGTTCGTGAACCCAACTTACATCAAAGGCGCGGGCCAGTTCGTCAACTACTTCAAACCCCACATTGTGGCGGGTATTGTCATAGTCGGCGCCCATATTGCCCAGTCCCACAATCAAATATTTCATCGAATCGTTAACAGCATTTTTTTTGCTAAACAAATATCGGAGCCACTTCATTCCACCTTTTCTTTGCGACTTCTGTACTTTTTATAAGCTTTTGCCGCAACGGCCACCACAATGGCAAAAAGTAGCATTCCGCCTGCGAGATAACCGTAGCGAAGCGTACCCGCTTTTCCGTAAACGGCCACAAAGCTAATACTTACAAGGAATAAGGTGGGTATTTCGTTCAATAACCGCAAGGTAAAAGCTGCCGGAAGCTCGTCGCTTGTCGCGCTTACGCGTAATAATCTGCCGCAATACCAGTGATAAACGGTAAGCGCAGCCAGCAGTGCCAGTTTTACCGTCAGCCACCCTGGAGTACCACCTATAAAATAGGCGCGGCGATCAATGCCGGCTATATCAATTACCAACATCAGCAACCCGGCAATCCATGTAATGTATAAGGCAGGCTGGGCAATGATACGATATACCCGCCCCTCCATCAGGCGGTATTGTTCGATTAATATGCTCCGCGCCGGTTCCTGCTTTCCCAACGCCTCGGCGTGATAAACAAATATCCGAACCAGATAAAATAACCCGGCAAACCAGGAGACAAACCCCACTACATGGAGTGCTTTGAAGAATGGTATCATCTCTGTGATGGGTTTTTTGGGGGGTAAAAGTAGGAAAAAAAAGGTTATGAGGGGTTATGAGGGGG
>DAINSQ010000096.1:0-14148 GCA_036741235.1 Saprospiraceae bacterium
GAAGGGTTATGAAGGGTTATGAGGGGTTATGAAGGGTTATGAAAGTTACCCCCTCATCCCCCCTCATCAACCCTCATCAACCCTCATCACCCCTCATCACCCCTCATCACTTACTTCGCAGCTACCAGATTTACATTCAGGTCAAACTCGTCGTAGATTGTTTTGTCGCCGAGGTTTTCGAAGAAGCTGCCGGAGCCGAAGCGGACATCAAAATCAGCGCGGTCAACCGTAATTTTGGCGGATGCCATTACTTTGCCGCCTTCCTCTTTGAGATCGGCATTAAATTTGATCGGCTTGGTGATGCCTTTGATCGTCAGGTTGCCGAGTACCTTGTAGGCGCCGGGCGTACCGCGGGAAATTACTTGCGTTGTTTCGAATTTGGCGGTAGGGTGGTTGGCAACGTTAAAGAAATCGTCTGATTTCAGGTGGCCTACCAGTTTGTCGGCTGTGCCGCCGCTCAGGTCGGTACAAGTAATGCTGTTCATATCAATTTCAAAGCTGCCGCTTACCAGCGCGTTATCTTTGAAATTCAGCTTGCCATTTTTTATCATAATGCGGCCTTCGTGAGAACCCGTCACCTTGTAGGCTTTCCAGTTGATATAGCTCGACTTGGTGTCTACGCTTGCGCTGACAGGCTTGTCGGGTGTGGTAAAGGCACTGATTACCAGGGCCGTAAGGCCGAATGTGAGAGCGAATAATTTGTTCATCGTCTATTTTTTTGTTGGTGAAATAACTAATTGCATGGGCAAAGATAAAATGAAGTTTAAACATCAATGTGTATACATCGAATTTTAACTTTTTATTAGTAAAAAGCAGGCTAGTTCCTTAATCTGTCGAGGATATCGTTGAGCAAGAGGGCCTGTTGCGGGGAAATGCGCTTCATGTCCTTGTCGATAGAATCGTCAATGACTTTGCTAGCGACATCAATAAGTTCAAGACCTTTACTTGTAATGACAATATCCACCCTTCGGCGGTCGTGTTCACAGGCTAAACGTTCGACGAGTCCCTTTTGTTTGAGTTTCTCAACCAGGCGGGAGGCATTTGACATTTTGTCAATCATTCTTTCAGTAAGTTGCTTGATAGTGGCGGGCTGGGGATGCATTCCCCTCAGAATTCGAAGGATATTGAATTGTTGCCAGGAGATATTAAATGGCTTTAGTAATTTTGTAGTTTGCTGGCTCAGCCAGGCAGCAGTGAACAATACATTAATATGAGCTTTGTGGAATTCGCTTTTAAAGCGCTTTTGCTTAATGGCATCTTCAATTTTCATATAAGGTTTTTTAAGATGAGTTTAACCGTCTTTATATTAAACTTAACCGCATAGGTATATTCAAAGTTACAATGTTATGCGTTGTAATTAAAAAAAGTTAGCGACTTTGAAAAAAACTGACAGTACATGAAAATTTTGATCATTGGAGGCGGAAACATGGGAATGACTTATGCCGAGAGTTTTCTGCGTTCGCATATTGCCGACAAAGGCAATATGATGATACTTGAAAAAGCTACGGACAAAACGTCGGGGCTTATCAAGATGGATATCGGTACGGTGTATCTCAACCCTGAAGACTGTATGAAAGGCGCCGATCTGATTATTCTGGCCGTCAAGCCGCAAGATGCGCCGGCGCTGTTCGAGCAAATAAAACCGCTTGCCGATTCTCAGCAAGTGTTCCTTTCTATCATGGCCGGCGTTAAGATAAAAACGATCGCAGAAGGCTTGGGGGTGAAGAAGATCGTCAGGGCTATGCCCAACTTGCCGGCACAGATCGGCATGGGTATGACGGCATTTACCTCATCGGATGAAGTGACGCGTATTGAACTGGTTATGGTACAGAACCTTCTCAGTACGACAGGAAAAACGGTATATGTTGAAAATGAGTCGGCTATCGATGCTGCAACGGCTATCAGCGGTAGTGGGCCGGCTTACGTGTGGTATTTTATGAATGCGCTGATTACCGCCGCTTCGGACATGGGTTTTTCCCCCTC
This sequence comes from Saprospiraceae bacterium, assembly GCA_036741235.1. Classification (GTDB taxonomy): domain Bacteria; phylum Bacteroidota; class Bacteroidia; order Chitinophagales; family Saprospiraceae; genus JABWBR01. The sequence continues at coordinate 1,984 of DAINSQ010000096.1, forward strand.
AGAAGCTGAGTTGCTAGTGAGTCAGACGTTCAGAGGCGCAATAGAATTGTACAGCAAAACGAACCTTTCTTGCGAAGAATGGATTGATAAGGTATGTTCGCGTGGCGGTACTACCGAGGCCGCTTTGCGCACCTATCGCGAAAATGCGGTACATGATGATATTATTACAGGAGCGATAGCCGCACTGCAACGTGCGGTGGAATTGGGAAAAGGGAAGTAAATCCCGTGTTGTCAGTTGTAGGTTGTCAGTTCTAGGTTGTAGGTATCAAACTTACAACCTGCAACTTACAACCCACAACCCACAACCGATAACAAAGAAAACATGAGTAAAGCGCAAATCGTTGCGGAAGTTCGGAGGTTGATCAGTGAAGGGCAGACCGAGAAGGCCCTGGTGCAGCTTATCCAGTTTATTCAGGAAGACACAAGCTTGCGCCCGCTGCTAAACCTGGCATTACAGACAAAATCATCCCTCGAAAAGGTTCAAAACGACGAGTCGCTTGGACTCATTAGTTTTGAAAATGCCAAATTGACCTACAACCAAATCACCAAGCAAACCCTTCGAATAGCAGACGCTCTGGAAACGGGGCGGTTGCCCGAGGAAGCTTCTGCGGGCAGTCGATTTCGCTGGTGGTGGGTGGCTGTGCCGGCTGTGGTCATAGGCGGCATCATTGCCATTGCGTTGCTATTGCGCAAGGAGGGTGACGATGAAACAGATATCATAACAGACAACACCGAGATTCCCGATTGCCCCGAGTTTGACACCGATGCCGCTTTTAAAGTGCTGGTATTGCCCTTCCAGCCATTAGACGGCAAACTTACCAAAACGCATACAGGTATTATCCAGCGACTCAGCATATTGAGCGAACAATTTGGTATGTTTACAAGCGCCAGAACAATTGATCTGGATGTTAATAATGACAATGTTTATCCCTCCAACGGCAGGCAAGCTGCTACGATAGGCAATAAATGCGCCTCCCAGCTTATCATATGGGGAACCACCGAATCGAAGAACAACCGCGATATTGTGCTCACACGGTTTAAATTCTTGCACCTCGGCGAGCAATTTAAATTTACCAAACTGAAAATTACAGAGGGCGCCAATGTCGATACGTTGACTTCCATTTCCAGTATCACTACTGAAGGCGTACTCACCGAGCAGGTGGAAGCCAATATGCGGCTGATTTTTGGACTGATTGCCCGCGAAATGAACAATGAGGAATTGGCCACCCGGCTATTGGCATCGGTAGAAACCAAAGACTCTGCCGGCGTTTTATTGCGCGGCATGGCGTTGGCCGACACATACCTCGCTATGGGAGAAACAGACAAAGCCATCGCTTCATATGACGAAGTGCTGGAAACCCACCCCAATTACGGGTTTGCCCGCAATAACAGGGGAGTACTTCTGCTCAAAGAAGGTCAATATGCCGAGGCCGTCACCGACCTTAGCAATCTGACGGCTCAGCAACCTCAAAACCTGGAGGCTCATGCCGCCCTTGCAACTGCCTATGTAAAAGCCGATATGCTTGATAAAGCAGGCAGGGAAATCGAAAGCATTGAACAACTTCAGCGCACTACTACAACAGATAGCTCAGGGGGGCAGATCAAGTCTTCTCCCACTTTGCCCGGCGGTGTTGTCAGCTCCCTGAAACGCGAATTCCAGCAAAAGGTAGCAGAAGAAGAAAAAAAGAAATCAAAGGCAGAACAAACGCTTAAGGTGAATCCCAATGATATTAAAGCGTTGGAGCAAAAGGCCGTGGCCAGCCGAAACCTCGGCGATTACCGCACAGCCGCCCAAACTGCCGAGCGCATACTCTCCAAAGATCCCGACAATCCCCACGCTTTTGCAACCCTCATCGAGTCAAAACAAGCCTTGCTCCAACCTGAGGCCGCAAAAAAAGTGTTGCAAAAAGCCAAAGAAGCCGGCGTGACGAAAGAAAAATTAATACAGTTACGCCCGGCAATAAAAGACGTGATTAAAGATCAGAAGAAATAACAAAGCGATGTCTCCTGTCGTACTGGGTTTTGTATTGTTGATATTGGGTTTGCTCTTCGGGGCTGTCCTGGGCTGGCTGATTGCCCGGTTTACCTTGCTGAAAACGATGATCCCCAGGACAGAGTTGGCTCATGGTTTTGTGCAAAAACCATTGTTTGAGGCCCTGCAAACGCAATTTGACTTGTGCAGGGAAGATTTTCAGGAAAAATTGGAAGAAATAAAAATCCTGACAGGTGAAAAGGCCGCTTTACAGCAATCTTTGACCCACTTTCAAGAAAAATTACTCTCCCAAAAAGAAGAAGTACAGGCCCTGCAGGAGCGGGCCCGGCTCGATTTCGAGAATCTGGCCAACCGGCTTTTGGAAGAAAAAAGCCAAAAGTTTACCGCTCAAAACCAGCAACAACTTGGCGAATTGCTTAACCCCCTGAAGGAACGAATCAAAGAATTTGAAGATAATATCGACAAGCGCTTCAGAGAAGAACTCGAGGGCCGCGTTACCATGAAAAAGGAAATTGAACTCCTGCGCGAACTCAACCAGCAGCTCAGCCAGGATGCCAATAACCTGGTCTCGGCCCTTAAAGGCGGCCAAAAGACGCAGGGAGATTGGGGTGAAGTACAATTGGAAATGTTGCTTGAAAAAGCAGGACTGGAAAAAAATATACATTATTCTGCCCAAAGCAGTTTCGCCGACGAGGAAGGCAAGCAAAAAAGACCCGATTTTATCATCCACTTGCCCGATGATAAACACCTCATTATCGACGCCAAGGTATCGCTAACTGCCTACGAGCAATTTTTCAACGCCGATTCTCCCGATGACCAACGCAAATTCCTCAAGGCGCACATCGACAGTATTCGCAATCACATCAAAGGCCTGAGCGGAAAAAATTACCAACAGCTGTACCACATCAATTCACCCGATTACCTTTTGCTTTTCGTCCCCATCGAACCGGCTTTTGCCGTTGCGCTGAAAGAGGATCAACGGCTATTCCTCGATGCGCTTGATCAAAATATCGTTATTGTTACCACCACTACTTTGTTGGCTACTATGCGTACTGTGGCCTATATCTGGAAACAGGAAAAACAAAAGCGCAGCGTGCTGGAGATTGCCAGGCAGAGCGGGTTGCTATACGACAGGTTATGCGCTTTTGTCGACGACCTCAAAGATATCGGCGCCCGGCTTTCTCAGGCGCAGGACTCCTGGCAAGGCGCTATGAATAAACTCTCGGATGCCAAACGCCCCGGCGATACGCTTATCGGAAGGGCCGAAAAAATCAAGGAACTTGGCGCCAAAACCTCCCGCCAACTCCCCGACCTTTCATAACCCGATCTGACGCCTAACCGGAGTCAGTCCGGTACAATCCCTTTTCAAATCCAACATCTCCCTCATCAACCATATATTCCAGCGTTTGTAAAACCCATTCTTTTTTGCCGCTGCCGATCGCATTGATGAGCGCTTCCGCTGATTGAGGACCGGCTTCGAGCAATTGCAGTATTCGTTGGCGGAAGCCTTCAAACTCAGGCGTGCTGAGCGCTTGTTGGCGTCTACCCAGGCAAACATCGCATTTGCCACAGTCGAGAGCATTTTTCTCTCCAAAGTATGCCAGTAGTTGCCGGCTGCGGCACTCCGGCATTTCAGCGTAGCTGATGGCGCTTTTCATCCTGGTTTCGTGGCGCTGCTTGCGAAACTGGTACATTTTGTGATCGATACTCAAATTGGCAGCGTCTACCCGTTCTTGTAAAAAGACCAGTTGAGGCTGGTCTTTTTGTGGCACATAGTTCAGTATGCCGTCTTTGTGCATTAACTCGAGTGCTTTGGATAAATCAGCGACTTTTATGTCCAGGAAATTGGCCAACTGCCCCTCCCGGAGATTGATGTCGCCCGTAAATGCGCCCTGGTAAGTGCGTAGAATGGCTTTCAGGATGCGATCCAGTTTGGGATTTTTGAGCTGATAGTCGTACAATTCGTCTTTGTTGACCAATATGCGAATGGTAGAGGGAATATATACGGCTTCACTTAGCGACAGCCAGCCGGCTTGCTCCAATACTTTCAAACAACTCAGGGTTTTGGCTGCGTCGAGTTTGTAGGTTGCTGAAAATTGTACCAGATCAAAATCATAGCCCTCCAAATACCCGGCGCCTATGGCTAATTGATAATAACTGCCCAATGCCCGGTATACCTGCCTTATTTCTTGCAAACTTGGAAATGCCAGCTCAAATTGCTTTTCTAAGTTTATTTTATCGGTGGTATTATAGAGCAAAACGGCATACGCTTTTTTTTCATCGCGCCCGGCGCGCCCGGCCTCTTGGAAGTAGGCTTCCAGGCTATCGGGAAGATCCATGTGTACCACCACCCGCACATCAGGTTTGTCTATACCCATGCCGAAGGCGTTGGTACTTACAATTACTCTCGTTTGGTTGTGTATCCAGGCGTCTTGTTTGTCGCTGCGTTCTTGTGGACTGAGCCCTGCGTGATAGTAATCGGCGCGAATGCCTTGCTGTTGGAGCATTAACGCTAGTTCTTTGGTTTTTCGCCGGTTGCGGGCATAAACCACTCCGGTTCCCGGCACTTTTTTCAGGATTTCCACGAGTTTTTGGGTTTTTCCTTCTTCGTGAAGTACGACGTAAGCAAGGTTATCCCGGGCAAAGCTTTTTTGGAACACCTTGCCACTGCGAAAAGCCAGTTTTTCCTGAATATCGGCTACCACTTCAGGGGTTGCCGTGGCGGTAAGTGCCAGTACGGGCGTTTGGGGCATCCATGCTCTGACTTGCGCGATTTGGAGGTAGGGCGGGCGAAAATCGTAACCCCATTGGGAAATACAATGCGCCTCGTCAATGGCCAGCAGGTTGACATTCATTTTCGGTATGCGTTCTATGGCAATATCGGTAAGCAACCTTTCAGGCGATAGGTACAGAAATTTCATATTACCGTAGACGCAGTTGTCAAAAATGCGGTCAATATCGCGGTAGTTCATACCCGAATAAACCGCTGCAGCAGGGATGCCCCGCTTTTTTAAACTTTCTACCTGGTCTTTCATGAGGGCAATCAGCGGCGATATCACCAGGCAGACTCCTTCCTGGCACATGGCCGGCACTTGAAAACAAATCGATTTGCCGCCGCCGGTGGGCAATAATGCGAGGGTATCAGTGCCTGCCATGGCAGAGCGGATGATATCTTCCTGCATAGGCCGGAATTGCTCATAACCCCAGTATTGCTTCAGTATTTCCAGCGGGCCGGGCATCCGTAATAGCTTTTTGAAAAACCGGAAGGGAGTGCTGTTCCATCCCCTCCGGTTTATATGGTTTTATTTTACAATAATGGCGTCAACTCCCGCAGTTTTCACCATTTGGTTGAAAGCAGGCAGCGACTCTTCTTTGATCTTTCTCCAGGCTGCCAGTTGCACATTAATAGCCTGCGTCAGTTCTTGTTTAACTACATAAGACTGTGCCGTGGGCTTGTAATCGCCTATGCCGCTTAATCCGGCCACTCCGCCCAGCTTGTCGGTCAGTTTGATCGGAAAATTGAGCGGATCCTGGTTGCTCCGGTTTTTGGTTTGATACAAAGCTTCTTCAACGGCAGTCATGGCCTTGTCGATCTCTTTGGCTTTGTCGACAATGGCTTTATGCTGATCATTAGCCTTTATCTTTTCAATTAACGCATTCGTCTGCTTGCGGGTTTCCCTGATATCGATGATAACCTGGTGGGCTTCCGAGACTTTGTTGTTGACTTCGCTTATGAAGTTGAACTGCTCCTGCAAGTCTGCCTGGCCGGCGCTGGACCTGGGGTCTTTGACGATATCGAATTCCTGCTCCTGGCTTTGATCGCCGATGCTGAGTCTGACTTTGTAGCGCCCCGGAACAGCTTTGGGGCCGGCCGTTTCTGCGCCCCAGAGTACCATTCCCTCGAAAGACTTAACGTCGGGATAACGCATGTTCCAAACGAACAGGTTACCGCCTTTTTTGAGTTCGGTCAGTTTGGTAGCGTCTTCTTTCGATTTGGTGCTGAAAGTTTTGATAGAATCGCCGTCTTGTTCGTAAAAGGTTAATTTGACTTCTATAGAGTCGGCGGGTTTTTCTTTTAAATAAAAATGCACCATAACGCCGCCGGGATGATTCATGCCGGCATTTTTTACGCGCCGGAATTGGAATCCGCCCATGCGATAGCTCGGGATGGGTTTGTAGAGGAACATATCGCTTTTTGTCATGCCCTCGTCGAGTTGGTGCAGGGGCGTAATGTCGTCAAGCATCCAAAAGCTGCGGCCCTGTGTAGCGGCAATCAGGTTGTCATTTTTGATGGTCAGGTCGGTAATCGGCACGATGGGCAGGTTGAGTTGGAATGGGCCCCAGTGGGCGCCGTTGTCAAAGGAAATGTACATGCCCGATTCGGTGCCGGCATACAGCAATCCTTTCCGCTTGGGGTCGGCGCGTACAACGCGCGTGAAATGGTCGACAGGAATACCGGCAGTGATCAGCGTCCAGGTTTTTCCGTAATCTTTGGTATGGTACAAATAGGGTGTGTAATCGCCCATTTTGTAGCGTGTTCCTGCCACAAAAGCGCCGCCCTTATTGAAGGGGTCGGGTTCAATGCAGTTGATCATGGTCCACTGCGGTATATTAGCCGGCGTGACGTTTTCCCAGTTTCTGCCGCCGTCTTTACTTACGTGAATCAGCCCATCGTCGGAGCCCACCCATACGAGGTCTTTTTCGTAGGGCGATTCGGCGCCGGCAAACAGTGTGCAGTAGTATTCCACGCCGGTATTGTCTTTGGTTATCGGCCCTCCCGAAGGCCCAAGTTTGGCGGGGTCGTTGCGGGTGAGGTCGGGGCTCAGTATTTCCCATGATTCGCCGCCGTTGTAGGAGACGTGGACGTGGTTGGAGAGTGCGTATAGTTTTTGCGGGTTGTTGGGCGAAAAGAAAATCGGAAAATTCCACTGGAAGCGGTATTTCATGCCTTCGGCGCCGTAGCCCATGGGGTTGTCGGGCCAAACGTTGATGGCGCGTTCCTCACCTGTGCGGTGGTTCATTCTGATGAGAAAGCCGCCGTAGCTGCCGCCATATACAACATCGTTGTCGGTGGGGTCAACGGCTATATGACCGCTTTCGCCGCCTGCAGTACTTTGCCAGTGGCGTTCGTTGATACTGCCGTCGTCGGTGCGATGTTGAATGCGCACCGTTGAATTATCCTGTTGAGCGCCATAGATTCGATAGGGGAAGGCATTGTCGGTTATTACGCGATAAAACTGGGAAGTGGGCTGGTTGTGGTAGGTGGTCCAGTTTTCGCCGCCGTCGAAACTCACCTGTGCGCCGCCGTCGTCGCCAATTATCATACGTTGGTTATCCTCGGGGGCGATCCAAAGGTCGTGGTGGTCGCCGTGAGGGGCGTTGAAGCTTTTGAAAGTACGGCCGCCATCGGTGCTTTTGTGGTAGCTCACATTGAGCACATATACTACATCAGCTTCTTTGGTATCGGCGTAAATGCGGCTATAATACCAGGCGCGCTGGCGCAGCGAGCGATCGTCGTTGAGTTTTGTCCAGGTATCGCCGCCGTCGTCGGAGCGATATACGCCGCCTTTTTCGTTTTCGATGATGGCCCACACGCGGTTGGAGTTGAGCGGCGAAACGGCTACGCCGACAATACCCCAGGTACCTTGCGGCAGGCCTTTATTGGCGGAGATATTGGTCCAGGTGTCGCCGCCATCGGTACTTTTCCATAGTGCGGAGCCTTCGCCGCCGCTTTCCAGACTATAGGGCGTGCGGCGTACGCGCCAGGTGGCGGCGTAGAGGATGCGGGCGTTGCCGGGGTCGATAATCAGGTCGATGGCGCCGGCGTCTTTATTGGCGAACAGAATTTTTTCCCAGGTTTTGCCGCCGTCTTTACTGCGGTATACGCCCCGGTCGTCGCTCGATTGAAATAAATCGCCTAACACAGCGGCATAAACGAGATCGGGATTGCGCGGATGGATGCGGATGCGCGGGATATGCCGCGATTTGGGCAGCCCTTTGAACGACCAGGTTTTGCCGGCGTCTTCCGATCTCCATATGCCGTAGCCGTACGATACATTGCCGCGCACGGTTTTTTCGCCGCCGCCGACGTAAATGACATTGGGGTCGTATTCGCTGACGGCCACGGCGCCTATAGAGCCGCCAAAATAACCGTCGCTGATGTTTTGCCAGCTATTGCCGCCGTCGGTGGTGCGCCATACGCCGCCGCCGGTGCTGCCGAAATAGTACAAGTTGGCTTTACCGGGCACGCCGGTTACAGCTGCGCTGCGTCCGCCCCGCCAGGGGCCTATATTGCGCCACTGCATGGAGTTGTAAAGCGATTCGTCAAAAGCCGCTTTGGCAGCTGCAGCGGACTGTGCCGGCTGCTTACCGGCTTTACTTTTTTGTGCCTGTAAGGGTGAAAAGGAAATTGCTACCAGACATAGCAGCAGGGTGATTACTGAGAAGCGTTTTTTCATACGTCGGTGTTTTTTATTGAAGCTTTAAGATAAGGGGCTTTTTGAAATTTAAAAACAATAACAAAAAAAGGGCCGCCTAAAACAAGGCGACCCCCTTACTCAAATCGTTTATACTTCGAACTTACTATTGCTTCGCTGTTTATTGCTTCGCTGTTTATAAACAACCCCGTGGCGTTCCTAGATAATCGTCGACACCCGGAGGTTGATTTTTTCCTCTTTCAGAAAAATAGCATCGGGTTCGGTAATCAAATGGGCTAGCATATCGCCGATGTGCGAGCAGCTGTGCACGATTGGCAAACCCAGATCGGGTGTGCCGACGCCTTTTTCAAGCAATCGCCAAACCGCCTGACGGATGGTTTCGGCTTCGGTTTTCCACTCAAAAGCATCCAGCATCATAGCTGCCGACAAAATGGCTGCGATGGGGTTGGCGATGTCTTCGCCTGCAGCTTGTGGGTAAGAACCGTGAATGGGTTCAAAAAGCGATGTATGCAAGCCGATAGATGCCGAAGGCAGCATGCCCAGCGAACCCAATATCACGCTGGCTTCGTCAGAGAGGATGTCTCCAAACATATTTTCAGTGAGCAATACGTCGAAGTGGGCGGGCCATTGGATGAGTTGCATGGCGGCATTATCTACATACATCCAGTCGAGTTGTACTTCGGGGTATTCCGCTGCCAGCTTGGTTACGGTGTCCCGCCAAAGTCGCGATGTTTCCAGCACGTTAGCTTTGTCAACCAGCGTTACGCGCTTGCGGCGGGCCATTGCGTAATCAAACGCCAGCCGGGCTATGCGCTCGATTTCGTATACCTGATATACACAGTGATCGTATGCGCCATCAGCGGTGCGGCCTTTTTCTCCGAAGTAGATTCCGCCGGTTAATTCTCTCAGTATCAGCATGTCAACCGACTTTACTTTCTCTTCTTTGAGCGGCGACAAGTGCAGCAGGGTAGGGTAGGTGGTTACCGGCCTGAGATTGGCGAATAAACCCAACGATTTGCGAAGCCGCAGCAGGCCCTGTTCGGGTCGTACTTTGGCATTGGGGTCATTGTCGTAGCGTGGGTGGCCAATGGCGCCAAACAACACTGCGTCGGATTGCAGGCACAAATCCAGGGTGGCCTGCGGCAGCGGATCGCCCGTCCGATCGATGGCAATGGCGCCCACATCGGCAAAGGTGAATTCAAATTGCCTGCCGAAGCGCTCGCTGACGGCATGTAGTACTTTGATGGCTTGGTCAATGACTTCAGGGCCAATTCCATCACCCGGCAATACGGCTATTTTTTTCTTCATGGGAGTGTTGATTTGGTGAAAAAGCGCTGCTGGCGCTGTTCAAAATCTTCAATATCAGTGGTTAAGCTTAATAAGTAGTCGATATCGTCATACCCATTGAGCATGCACATTTTGCGGAACGGGTCAATCGGGAACTCGGCAGTAGCGCCGCTAGCTGTTATGGTGAAAGTCTGTTGTGCCAGATCTACTTCAAACATAGCTCCAGGATCGGCTTCTATGGTCTTAAAGATGTCGTGCAGGAAAGCCTCGTCAACTTGCACCGGCAACAAGCCGTTGTTTAGGGCGTTGCCCCTGAAGATATCGGCGAAAAAGCTGGAAACGACAACCCTGATACCATAATCATACAAGGCCCAGGCGGCGTGTTCGCGGCTGGAGCCACAACCGAAGTTTTTACCCGCCACTAAAATCTGGCCGCCGTATAGCGGATTGTTGAGTACAAAATCGGTTTTCGGACTGCCATCGGGGTGATAACGCCAGTCGCGAAAAAGGTTTTCGCCAAATCCTTCCCGAGTGGTGGCTTTCAAAAAACGCGCCGGTATGATTTGGTCGGTATCCACATCTTCAATGGGCATTGGAATGGCGCCTGATCGTATTGTAGTGAATTTTTCCATAGGGCGCTGTTAATTTAGAAAGTCTCTGATATCTACGATTTTACCTGCAATAGCTGACGCTGCCGCCATCAGCGGGCTGGCCAATATGGTGCGGGCGCCGGGCCCCTGACGCCCTTCAAAATTGCGGTTAGACGTAGATACACAATAAGCGCCCTGCGGCACCTTATCTTCATTCATGCCCAAACATGCCGAACAACCCGGTTCTCGAAAGTCGAATCCCGCAGCGAGGAATACTTTGTCCAGGCCTTCTGCTTTTGCCTGGGCTTCTACCTGTTTGCTGCCGGGCACGATCCAGGCGTTGACATGGCCGGCTTTCTGTTTGCCTTTTACAAATTGGGCTACCAACCGCAGATCTTCAATACGGGAATTGGTGCAACTGCCTATAAATACATAGTCGATGGGTTTGCCCACCAAGGTTTCTCCCGCGTGAAAACCCATATAATCAAGCGATTTGCTGAAAGATGCCGACTGACCTGCTGCAGAGGGTATGGATTCGTCTATTTTCATACCCATTCCCGGATTAGTGCCATAGGTAACCATGGGCGCAATATCGGCAGCGTCGAAGTGGTGCTCGGCATCAAAAGTCGCCCCGGGATCGGTATACAGCGAACGCCAATAAGCTGAAGCTGCTTCAAAGTCTACTCCTTTTGGCGAAAAAGGCCGGTCTTTAAGATAGGCGATAGTCGCTTCATCGGGGGCGATAAGCCCGCCACGGGCGCCCATCTCGATGCTCATATTGCAGATGGTCATGCGACCCTCCATCGACAGGCTGCGAATGGCCTCGCCGGCATACTCCACGAAATACCCCGTACCGCCTGCGGCTGTGAGTTGGGATATGATGTATAAGATAATGTCTTTGGCAAGTACGCCCGGTTGCAATTGACCATTTACGGTGATGCGCATGCGTTTGGGCCGCCGCTGCAGCAGGCATTGGGTAGCCAGTACTTGTTCAACCTGACTGGTGCCGATGCCGAAAGCAATGCAGCCAAAAGCGCCGTGGGTGGAGGTGTGGCTGTCGCCGCAAACGATAGTCATACCGGGTTGGGTAAGACCCAGTTCAGGGCCTATAACGTGTACGATGCCTTGATATTGGTGCCCCAAACCATATAACTCCAGCCCGAAATCCCGGCAGTTTTCTACCAGTTTTTCTACCTGAAAACGCGACAATTCCTCGCGGATGGGCAGATGTTGGTCTTTGGTGGGCACATTGTGGTCGGCGGTGGCTACGGTTTGGTGGGGCCGGAGCACGCCGATGCCGCGTTTGCGCAATCCATCAAACGCCTGCGGACTGGTCACCTCGTGAATGAAGTGGCGGTCGATGTATATTACTTCCTGCCCGCCGTCGGCCTGTCTGACCACGTGGGCATCCCAAATCTTGTCGAAAAGGGTTTTATTCGTCATTAGTTCAACAAACATTAGTTATTGACAATCAGGCAACAGCGGGTACTTCAATAGCGATGATTTGCAATAAATCGTCGTCGTTGACTTCCTTTATGCTATCAGCTACCTGTAGAAAGCGTGAGTATACCTTGTCGAGCTCTTCTTTACTAAGGTTGTAGCCGATATTTTTTGCCCGGTAGGCAATTGCAGCCCGACCGCTACGGGCAGTGAGGACAATTTTGGAATGATCTACACCCACTTCGAGCGGGTCGATGATCTCGTGCACGACGGTCAGCGCCCGCCGGCCCGAGAGGGTGCGGATCAGCGGGCCCTTGGCGCTGGTGACGATCAGGTTCGGCCCGAGCGGTTTGCAGCCCTGGCTGACCACGGCGTCGGCACGCAGCAGCGCCTGGAACTCCCAGACCTTGGACCACTT